>NZ_JBOGDB010000001.1:0-89055 GCF_050701515.1 Mycobacterium sp.
CCACTAGCACGTGTCATCAGGTATCCAACCCGTTTGGCCGGTACGGGCTACTCGTTGTCTTTGGGCTGGATCGTGGTGATCGGGCAGCGCATCGGGGCACCTGATCGCTGGATGCGGGCGTCGCTGGTGAGCAGCGTGGTTGCGTGCCTTTCCGCGCTGGCGACGGAGACGGCGTCGGGGTAGCGCAGTGATGCCTGAGCAAGGACCCAGGCCCGCCGGACATCGGCCCAGGGTGTGGCTTCGACGGTGATCTCGAGGGCTTCCGCGGCGAGAAGTGCCTGTTCGATCTGATTTGGCTGCAGCGGGTGAGTGGCCCGGTTGGCCGCAGCCACCAGGCCCGACAGGATCTCGACGGCGAGATGCCCTGGGGCGAGCAGAGGTTCGCAGGCAGGGTGATCGCGAGCGCGTCGCGGGCACCCTGTCCCCTTGGGCCGGAGTCGGTGACGGCGTCGATGACGACCGAGGCGTCGATGATCACGTTGTGCGGCCGAGCTCTGCGCCACGTTCGGCGTGCGCCTCATCGATGGCTTCAAGCACCGCTTGGCGGTCCTGCTCGTTGACCGCCGCCCGCTCCTGCGCGAGTCGGGCGGCAGCATGGTTCAACGCTTCCCGCCGGCGCAAGTGAGCAGCCTGCGCATGCACCGCCTCGAACAGGTATGCCTGCAGCGACATCCCTCGCTCCGCGGCCGCTACCTCATCCGGGCGATGGCGATCAGCGACGAGGGCGTCTCGGTGCCGTGGCGGTGGCAAAGCCACGCCTGGGCACGCCCTTAGACTGAGCAGGTGCAGCCCGCCTCCCCGCGCCCGGTACTGGTGGTCGACTTCGGCGCGCAGTACGCGCAGCTGATCGCCCGCCGCGTGCGCGAGGCACAGGTGTACTCGGAAGTCGTTCCGCACACCGCCACCGTCGAGGAGATCAAGGCCAAGGATCCGCAGGCCATCGTGCTGTCCGGTGGCCCGGCCAGTGTGTACGCCGACGGCGCCCCCCAGCTGGACCCCGCGCTGTTCGACCTCGGGGTTCCGGTCTTCGGCATCTGCTACGGCTTCCAGGCGATGGCCCAGGCCCTCGGCGGCACCGTGGCCCGCACCGGGACCAGCGAGTACGGCCGCACCGAGCTGAACGTGACTGGGGGACAACTTCATTCGGGCCTGCTCGGCACTCAGCCGGTGTGGATGAGCCACGGCGACGCCGTGACGAACGCCCCCGACGGCTTCGAGGTGGTGGCCAGCAGCGCGGGCGCACCGGTGGCGGGGTTCGAGAACCAGGCCCGCCGACTGGCCGGTGTGCAGTATCACCCCGAGGTGATGCACACCCCGCACGGACAGCAGGTGCTCAGCCGGTTCCTGCACGAGTTCGCCGGGATCGATTCCATCTGGACGCCCGCCAACATCGCCGAAGCGCTCGTCGAACAGGTGCGGGCACAGATCGGGGACGGTCGCGCGATCTGCGGGCTGTCCGGCGGGGTGGATTCCGCGGTGGCCGCCGCGCTGGTACAGCGCGCCATCGGTGACCGGCTGACATGCGTGTTCGTCGACCACGGGCTGCTGCGCGCCGGCGAGCGGGCCCAGGTGCAGCGCGATTTCGTCGCCGCCACCGGTGCCAACCTGGTCACCGTCGACGCCGCGGACCGGTTCCTCGAGGCGCTGTCCGGGGTGACCAACCCGGAGGGCAAGCGCAAGATCATCGGCCGCGAGTTCATCCGGGCGTTCGAAGGGGCCGTGCGGGACACCGTACAAGGCGCGGCCGCCAGCGACTCTGAGATCGAGTTCCTCGTCCAGGGCACCCTGTATCCCGACGTGGTCGAGTCCGGCGGCGGCTCGGGTACCGCCAACATCAAGAGCCACCACAATGTCGGCGGCCTGCCCGGTGACCTGAAGTTCAAGCTCGTCGAACCGCTGCGGCTGCTGTTCAAGGATGAGGTCCGCGCGGTGGGCCGGGAGCTCGGGCTGCCGGAGGAAATCGTTGCGCGCCAGCCGTTCCCGGGTCCCGGACTCGGCATCCGGATCGTCGGCGAGGTCACCGCCAAGCGGCTGGACACCCTGCGGCGCGCCGACGCGATCGCCCGCGAGGAACTGACCGCGGCCGGACTGGACAACCAGATCTGGCAGTGCCCCGTGGTGCTGCTGGCCGACATCCGGTCGGTCGGTGTGCAGGGCGACGGCCGCACCTACGGCCACCCGATCGTGCTGCGGCCGGTGTCCAGCGAGGATGCCATGACCGCGGACTGGACGCGGGTACCCTACGAGGTGCTCGAACGCATCTCCACCCGCATCACCAACGAGGTGCCCGAGGTCAACCGCGTGGTGCTGGACGTCACCAGCAAGCCGCCCGGCACCATCGAGTGGGAGTAGTCGCCGATCACTCTGCGCCGGTGCGTAGCACGACGCAGCACCGGTCATCGCCGGGCTCGAGATCTGCGGTCGGACAATGGGGTTTGAGCGTGGCGGTCAGTCCGCCGATGAGCGCGTGATTCATGCCGCAGACCAACTGCGTGTGGGCTTGTGCTAAGGCGTGAAACGGACAGTTGATCAGCACAACGCTGCCGTCGTCGCGGCGTGGCTCGTAGCCGTGCCGAGTGAGCGTTTCGACCGCCAAGCGCAGCGCCGCATCCGTGCTGTCCGGCCGCCCCTGCGTATCGATCGCCTCTCGACCGATGGTGCGCCCTTCATCGGCGGCGAGGCGATACAGGGTGTCGATGACCTGTTCGCCGGTGGCGGCTGCTTGTCCGATTGCGTCCGCCATCAGCCGTCCGGCGAGCTCGTACTCGCGGTCAGGTAGAGAAACGCTGATTTCGCGCGAGCCACGACGGTACAGCTTGGAGGGGCGACCGGCACCGGGCCCGCGTCGTCCACTCAGCCGTGCGTACTCGGTATCCAGCAGGCCCTCGGCTTCGAGCTTGTCGAGATGGAATTTGGCCCGATGGAGCGGCACGCTGACGGCACCGGCGGCTTGTTCGCGGCTCACCGGACCCGGTTGAGAACAAACGAAGAAGTAGAGCCGGCGACGCACCGGATCGGCCAGGGCGGCGATTCCGCTGGCGTCTTCCTCAGCAATGGGCACGGAAAATCCACTTTCTATCGGAGAACTCTATTGACGTTACAGGGCGACCAGTTCTAACGTAGAGAATACTATCCGTTAGACAGTGAGGAATCGACATGACGACCGAAATCACCAACCGCGTAAAGGACCCGATCTACCAGGCCTTCCTCCTGCTCCGGACGATTTTCGCCGTCGCGCCCATTCTGGTCGGCTTGGATAAATTCACCAACGTCTTGACCGACTGGCCGATGTATCTGGCCCCCTGGATCGACGGCATCATCCCCGGCGACGCCGCCACGGCGATGCACATCGTCGGCGTGATCGAGATTGCGGCGGGCATCCTGGTGGCCGTCGCGCCGCGGGTGGGTGCGTATGTTGTGGCCGTCTGGCTCGCCGGAATCATTGTCAACTTGCTGACTCTGCCGGGCTTTTACGACGTCGCAGTGCGCGACCTCGGCCTGCTGGTCGGCGCACTGGCCTTGGCCCGGCTAGCGCAGGGGCTGCATCAGCGCGGTCACCAGTCGGAGTGATCACTGCCCGTCGGGTTCGGGTGCCTTCTCGATGAACTCGGTGAGCAACTGGCCGGCGAGCGACTCGATGGTCGATTCGATCGAGACCGCGAGCGTCGCCGTCACCGACGCCACCGCCTGAGTTCGGAATCGCACCAGCATGGTGATCAGCTCGGCGATTTCGGTGTCGCCAGGCAGTGATTCGCCGGGCTTGATCCGATCGGTGACGTGCTCGGCGCCCGCCCGCACCAGGATCCGGCTGATCTCGTCGATGTGCGGCAGCACCTGCTCGTGGATGTCGATCAGCTTGTCGAGACTCACGCCGAAGTCCCGCATCTCGTTGAACGCCTCGATCAGCTTCGGCCGGACGAGCACCGCGGTGTCGTCCTCGATGCGGATCAGCCCGGCACCCACCAGGCGGTGGAATCCCGCCTGGTCAGCGATCAGCCGGTTGGCCTCGGCGCGGGTCATTCGCTGGGGCTTCTCCGCCGCCCAGGTGCCCACGATCACCGACTCCAGGCCGAGCACGTCGCCGATGTCCTTGCCCTGCTCCCAGGCGCTGAGCATCTCGTGCACGTGAGCGATGTTGTAGCCGCGGTCCAGCATCGAGGTGATCAGCCGCAGCCGGGTCAGATGGGTGTCGTTGAACAGCGCGATGCGACCGACGCGCAGCGGCGGGTGCAGCAGGCCGCGGTCGCGGTACACCCGGATGTTGCGGGTAGTGGTGCGGGCCAGCCGGGCGAGGTCGTCGATGCGGTATTCGCCGGACGCGGCGACCCCGTGCGGCTGGACCGCCGCGTCGAACAATTGGGACACCGCGTTCTCGATGACGTCCCGCGACCCCCGCCGGATCTGCTTCTCCGCGCGCCGGAGATTGCCCAGGACCGTGGAGATCGCACCGACCTGCTGCCGCGGCTGCCTGGCCGGCGGCATGTCAGGCTCGCCCGTCAGGCACTGGAGCGAGCGCCGATTCCGGCGTGCGCATCATGAGCGACGGCCTGGTAGTCCTCGAACCGGAAGTCCCGCATCTGTCGAAGATACTGGGTGGCGAAGCCGGGGAACATCGACGCGTTGAACCCGTCCTCGGTGAGGTACCAACTGCTGCAGCCGGACATCCACGTGGTCCTGGTCAGCCGCTTCTGGATCCGCTTGTTGTAGCGCCGCTGCACGTCCTCGCGTACATCGAGGTAGCGCAGATTCTCACCCAGGATGGTGGTGATCCCGCGGACCGCATAGTCGATCTGGCCCTCGACATAGACCAGCAGCGAGTTATGCCCGGGCCCCGAGTTCGGGCCGGTCATGAAGAACAGGTTGGGATAGCCGGCCGCGCTGGCACTCTTGTACGCCTGCGCGCCGGTGGCCCATTCCGCGTTCAGCGAGCGGCCGCCAAGGCCGGTCACCGGATAGGGCGGTCCGGTCAGGTGCACGTCGTACCCGGTGGCGAACACGATGCAGTCGACGTGGTGCTCGACGCCGTCGCTGGTGCGCAACCCGACCGGGCTGATTGTCGCGATCGGCCAGTCGATCAGCTTGCAGTTGTCCCGTTGCAGCGCGGGGTAGTAGTCGCTGGAGATCAGCATGCGTTTGCAGCCGGGCGTGAAGTCCGGGGTGAGCTGTCGTCGTAGCCAAGGATCCTTCACCTGTCGGCGGATGTGCGCCTTGCCGAGCCGGGCGACCAGCGAGGTGAGCGGCGAGTTCCACACCAGCGCGGTGGCGGTGACCTCATGCCCCCAGTACAACGCCTGGCGGGCAAGTTCTTGGGTGGCAGGCACTTTGGTGAACAGTTCCTGCGCGGCCGGCGGCATCGGGATGTCCAGCCGCGGCAGCACCCAGCCGGGTGTGCGTTGGAACACCTTGACGTACGCGGCCCGCTTCACCAGCTCGGGCACGATCTGGATAGCGCTGGCGCCGGTGCCGATGACCGCCACCCGCTTGCCGGTGAAGTCGTAGTCGTGATCCCAGCGCGCACTGTGGACCTTGTGACCTTGGTACGTGTCGATGCCGCGGATGTCGGGAAAGCTGTGATCGGCCAGCGGACCCGACGCCAGCACCACGGTGCGGGCACGGAACTTCTTGCGCTGCGCGGTGGTGACGGTCCACACGCCCTCGCTCTCGTCGAAGGTCACCCCGTCGACCTCGACGCCGAATCGGATGTGTTGCCGCACTCCGAACCGCTCGACCATGTCGTCGATATGCGTGCAGATCTCGGCGGCCGGCGAGTAGGCCCGCGACCACGTGGGGTTCTTCACGAACGAGAACGAGTAGAGCAGCGACGGAACGTCACACGCCGCACCGGGATAGGTGTTGTCCCGCCAGGTTCCGCCGACGCGGTCACCGCGCTCCAGGATCACGATGTCGTCGACACCCGCCTGGGTGAGTTTGATGGCAGTGCCGATGCCGGTGAAGCCGGCACCGACGATCAGCGTGTCGTGTGTGTGATTGCGTGCCATGGTCAGGCCGCCGGCTCGTGGGTGAGTTCCTTGAACCAGCTGGGAATCGGCTTGAGGAGGCCTTGCGGCAGCTGGTCCGACAACCAGACCGAGGGGTTGGCCACCCAGTGGTAAGGATGGCGCGGGTTGGTCACCATGCGGGCGAAAAGCTTGACGATCTGGTAGGTCGGTACCCGCCAGGTCTGATCACCGCGGTCGCCAAGTTCCTTGAACCGCTTCATCGCGCTATAGAGCCGTTCTGGTTCCATGCCCATGCCGATGATCTCGTTGCGGACGCGATTGAACAGCGGGACGGCCATCAGGGCGCCGATAATCACGCCGGGTGACGCGACGTTGCCGACGAAGTCGATGGCCAGTTTGCGCGCCGTGCCGTGGCCGATCATGTCGAGCACCTCGAAATCCACGACGAGATGACGGGATTCGTCGTTGTTGATCTTCTCGAACACCTGGTGGCAGACCGGATCCTCGACCTCGTCGAGCAGGAACTTGAGCAGCGCGCCGTCCAGTGCGACCTCCAACATCGGGATGACCGTCCCGAGCAGAGATAACGGCATGTCGTCGGAGTAGGAGTCCAGCCACTGCGTGGCGAGCCGGATGTTCACGTTGGGCTCCGGCATTTCGCGGTCGTCGAGCATGCCCCAGCGTTTCATCAGAGCCAGTTCGGCATTGGCGTGGCGCTGCTCTTCAGCGTGGAAGTAACGGTAGATCTCGGCAATCGTCGACGTCGGAGCCTTCTTGGCCAGTGCAGCGAAACCGCGTGCTCCGATGTTCTCGATCCAGCACAGGTCCGCCATGAAGGCTTTTAGCTTGGGCCGCTGATCATCGGTGATCAGTTCGGCTCCCGGTGCGTCCCAGTCGATGTCGGCGAGCGCCCACTGGCGGTCCTTGATCTTCGCTAGCATGACGTCCATGTCGATTGCCATCGGGTCCTCCTAAGGTGTCGTCACACGCGTGGCGAGTCCGACGGCTCGGGTGTATGTCGTCGGGGTGAAACGCTTGATGCCCCAGCTGATTCGGGCGTCAAGCTGCGGCATGCAGTACAGGCCGCCGCGGTCGTGGGTGTCCAGGCACATCCGGGCGACCCGGTCCGCGGAGAACCCGGTCCAGCGCATCAGCCGGTCGGCGAGCTGGGCGGACTGCTCGCTGATCCGGCCGGATTCGACGATGTTCGTCTTGACGAAGGTCGGGCACAGCACGGTGACGTGCACCCCGGTGCCGCTCAGCTCGGCGGCCAGCGTCTCGGACAGCGACAGCACGCCGGCCTTGCTGACGTTGTAGGCGGCCATTCCCGGTGCCGCGCCGAACGCCGCGGCGGATGCGACGTTGATGATGCCCCCGCGGCCGGCTTCCTTCAATATCGGGGTGAAGACGTGACAGCCGTGGATCGGGCCCCACAGGTTGACGCCGAGTACCCAGGACCAGTCGTCGAGGCTCGCGTCGCCGATCGGTGTGCCGCCGGCCCCGACACCGGCGTTGTTGACCACCACGGTGGGTGGGCCGTCGAACCAGTTCTGTGCGGCGGCGGCCAGGTCGCGGACATCCTCGATACGGGAGACGTCACAGCGCGTGGCAATGGCGCTGCCGCCCTGCCCAAGGATCGTGTCGGTGGTTGTGCGGGCGGCGATTTCGTCGATGTCGCTGCACACCACCCGCCCGCCGCGGAGGGCCAGTTCGACCGCGAATGCCGCGCCGATGCCGCTGCCGGCTCCGGTGATGACCG
Organism: Mycobacterium sp.; assembly: GCF_050701515.1. Classification (GTDB taxonomy): domain Bacteria; phylum Actinomycetota; class Actinomycetes; order Mycobacteriales; family Mycobacteriaceae; genus Mycobacterium. The sequence continues at coordinate 7,720 of NZ_JBOGDB010000001.1, forward strand.
CGGCGGCCCGGCGGCTGCGTTTGCCCGACGATCCGAAGATGCCCACGCCTGAGTACAACAGTGAATGCTGACATTTGTCAATGTCACCATTCCGCGTTGTCAACGCGGTGGGTCGCCCCGCCAGCTGAAGCTGTTGACGTATTTGCCCAAGTCGAGGGCGAGTTGGAGGTTTGCGCCGGACGGCTTGCCCAAGCCGAAGTCCGGTCCGAACTGCCGGAACGGGCCGACCGCCGCGGCGATCAGCGCGAGGTCGTCCTTCACCGCCACCATGACCATCACCCGCATCCGCATGTAGTTGCTGTTGGCGCCCTGCGGCCAGCAGTCGGCGACCAGGCCGTACCCGGGTTGGTAGCCCACCATCGCGTTGGGAATCTGGTAGGCGGTGCGGGTGTCCGGGAAGGTCTCATCGACAAGGCCTTTGGCGATCTCCTCGGGGGTCCGTCCGCGGGCGGGCTCACTCATCAACTGCATGGTGCCGCCGTCACCGCCGAGGAAATCCGCGCGTACCCCATTGGCGTTGGTGGTGATCCTGTATGCCGTCCCGGGTGCCGGATACGAGACGGAAAATTCGCCGCCGGGCGCGGTGAAGCGGGGATTGATGGCGACCGGCTCGCCGGTCGGTGGCCGCCCGCAGTCCGGTGGGCATGCGTATCGCGCGGGAGGCTTGTGGATGACAACCGACAACCCGACACAGGCCGCCGTGACCACGACGATGGCGACACCCCAGGTCCGTAACAGCCGGGCACGGGAGGTCCGCCGCACCGGCGGCGCGGTATAGGTGCCCGCGGTGACGGAGTAGCCCGGGTGCGTGGCATCGGCCGGTTCGTCGGGGTCGGCGCTTGTTGGGCGCGTTCGGCGACGTTCCGTTCGCGAAGACCGGGACGCTGCGCGGGTGGCAACCCCGCACGCTGGGCAGAACGCCATGTCGGGTACCACGTGCTGACAGTGCGGACACAACAACGGCTCATCGGAGTGGATCTCGTCGTGTGCTTCGTGCAGCAGCGCGAGATGCAGACCGATGCGCAGCAGCAGAAGTGCCACCACGGCCACCGCGAGGTGGATGGTCAGTTGCAGTGCTTGTGGAACCCGGGCGACGTCGACGAGTCCCAGTGCGGTGTAGACGGCCACGACTGCCGCGGCGAACCCGGCCAGTACGGCGCGTACATACCCCGGGTGCTGGTGAGCCTTGCTCGGCGGGCGGGAGAACCACAGCGCCGCACCGATCAGGCCGCCAACCGCAACGGCGGTCAACGGCACCGCCAACCCGCGAATGCCGGCCTCGACGATGAGCGAGGAGACGGGGCGGTTGCGTGAGATCATCCCCGTCCCGAATTGCGGCGCCAACCGCGTCAACGTGGCGGCGGCAGTGAAGGTCAAAGCGCCCAGCGCGCCAATCATGAAGCCGTCCAACGACTCCCGAGTCGACGGCCGCAGCAGGCGCACAACCACTGCGGGGACCAGCATCACAATCAGGCCGCCGACCGGGACGCCTAGCCCCTCCCGGAGCAGCCGCGTTCCCGCGATTCCGGCGCCCAGCGGCACGCCGTACGAGCGGGCGACCATCGCGCCGGTCAGCAGCACCCACCCGACACCGAGCGCGATGCCCAATGCTGCGGTGAGAAGCAGTGTGCGGGTGGGCAGATCGCGGTGGGCATCGGTCTCGCGCATGTACAGCAGGAACAACAGCGGCAGCCCAAGCGCGGCCACCGTGATCAACGCCGGGGGCATCCGCAACATTGCGAACGCCACCAGCGCAACCAACACCAGTACCAGCACCACTCGGAACGGCATGCGGGACCGGTGCGGCAGATGCGGGAACAGCGAACTGGCCAACGACGGCAGCAGCAGGTGCTCTCCGGGAGCGGCCCCATAGGCCCGAATTCGTAACCAGGACGGCCCATTTCCGCGCCGCGGAGTCAGATGCGAACCGCAGAGCCCGCAGAATTTACCCGCGGGAACATCGGTTTCGCAGACCGCACACTCCATGGTGGCCGGGCCGCTCTGGTCCGAATCGGAGCCGGTGCTCATCGGGTCAACTTCTGCAGCACGAGGATGTTCTGGACGAGATTGTCGACGTCCGGTGTTCCGAGCCCGGTGACCAGGTCGTAGCCCGGCCCGGCGTCGTCAACCGCGTTTCCGCCGAGCGTCACGTCGCGGAAGCCCGGCAGCCGCGCGCCCTCGGCAACCCGGTACAGCAGGGGATTGAGGTCTCCAAGCCGGCGTCCGCCGTTGGCGATCAGATACTGGTTCATCACCGCGGCCAGCCCGGCCCAGATCGGTGCCGACTGGGAGGTACCGCCGCCCACCAACTGTTTCTGGTTGAACACGATCTTGACCCCGGTGAACGGGTCGGCGACCGCGGCGACATCGGGGGTGAGCCGACGATCGGAGTCCCGATCCGAGGACACGCTTCGCTGCCATTCCGGCCGGTCGAACAACGCGGACACGCCGCCGCCGCTGCCGAGCGACAACGGCACGTCGAACCAGGCCTGCTCGGACTGCCACACGCCGTTGGCGTCGGTGGACAGGGTGGTGCCGCCCACGTCGGTCATTTCCGGAAGGGAGGCGACCGAATCGAGCCCGACGTCGGCGGCGCCGGGTGGGGACGACCAGTCGTCGCCGCCCTTGCACTCCAGACCGGCCAGGTCACCGCTGGCGTTGAAAGCCGCTGTGCCATGAGAATGTGCGGTTGAGAGTGCGGACCGAACCGGCGCCAAATCGGCTGCGGTGAGCAGCTTGTCGCAACCCCAGCCGATCGAGAAGCTCCACACCGCGCCGGGGAACTGGCGGTCCGCGGACTCCAGCATCTGCCCGATCTTCTCGTACGCGCCGTCGCCCTCCACCGTCGGACGGGCATTGACGACCACCTTCTGGGCGTCGGGCGCAACGGCGTGGGCGACCTCGAGATCCATCGTCGTCTCACCGCGCGGCTCGCCGGGCTGGCCACCGACCAGGGTGGGGGTGAACCTCGGCAACCCGTAGGCGGTCGCGAAGCTGTCGAGGTCGGCCTGGTCGTAGCCGTCGAACGCGAAGATCACGATGGTCTGGCCCTTGCCGGTGAAGCCGGCCGAGGCGAGCGTGCTCATGTTGTACGTGTTCAGCAGCGCGCCTGGCTTCAACCCCTGGTCCGTCACGTCCAGCGGCAGCATCCACGGCGTCGCCGTGTGATGCGGGGTGTAGCTCAGGATCCGTCCGAGTTCGGTGACCTCGCCGCGCAGCTCCGCCGGCACCGAAGGCTGTTGCGGGGAGGCGTAGAACAGCTGACCCCGCCGCCCTCGGTAGTCGTGCACCTGCACGCCGAACGCGGCGCCCACCCTTTCGGCGGCGCCCTCGACGATCGCCCAGTTGTCGCCCGGCCGCCAGCGCACCGACAGGCCCTGGCCGCGTGACCAGCCGACCAAGCCATCCGGCCGGGTCGAATCGCGCAGGGCGACGGTCAGCTGCGTGTCATCGCGGTGCGACGGCCCGAGATCGGTTGAGGCGGCAACCAACAGCGCAAACGGCCCACCGATCATCCCCGGCGCGTTGGGCACCGGCGTGACCCGCAGATCCGATGCGAGCACCAGCACCCCCGCCGCGATCAACGCCAGCAGCCGGTTGCCGGTGCCTGCGCGCCAACCGGGCACCGCGGGGTGCTAGTTGTCGCCGGGAATGGCCGTCGGTGCCGGCGGCGCAATCACGCTGGGCGAGAACGGGTTCGGTCCGCCGGGATCGATGCGCGGAGCCTTTTCAGTCGGGTTCACCGGCGGCGGCGGTGGTGGCGGCGTGGTCGTCGTGGTGGTTGTGGTGGTCGTGGTCTCGGGGGCTTCCTTTTCCTCCTCGGCGCAGGATGCGGTCAATCCGACCATCGCGATGATGGCGGCACCGCCCGCGGCTACCGAAAGACGACGAGCCAAACGACGTGACCTCATGATCTGTCCTATCTGTCCCCCGACATGCGAGTTGAATCGTGATGCGGTCCGCGTACGAAACCCTATCCGAATAGACGAACAAACGCCCAGGTGATTACGCGGCCGCCGCTTGACGGTGTCGGCGGGCGGGTGTTTACTCGTCATATCGAACATACATTCGAATACGTGATGAATCAGATGATGCGAGAGGTGCTGCTGTGACGGCGGCGATGAGCCTGGATCGGCCCCGGCTTGACCGTGCTGAGCAGGTCGAACACCTGCGTCGCAAGATGGCGGCGGTATCCGGGAAGGTGGGTTCCGGGCGGCGCGGGCCTACGCCGTCGAACGACCTGCTGCCCGCGTCGGAATCTTTGCTGCCGTCCCCCGAATCGCTGGCCGAACCGCTACCCACCGCGTTGCCACGGGGAACGGTGGCGGTGCTGTCGGGGGCCCGGTCGCTGCCGTTGAGCATGGTGGCGGCGGTGACGGCGGCCGGCGGGCATGCGGCCATCGTCGGCCAGCCCGATGTCGGCCTGCTGGCGGCCGTGGAGATGGGGGCGGATCTGAGCAGGCTCGCGGTCATCCCCGAACCCGGGTCGGATCCGGTCGAGGTGGCCGCGGTGCTGATGGACGGCATGGATCTGGTCGTGCTCGGCCTGGGTGGGCGTTTGGTGCCGGCGACCCGGGCGCGGGCGGTGATTGCCCGCGCGCGCCAGAAGGGCTGCACGCTGCTGGTCACCGGCGGTGACTGGCAGGGCACAGCCGCCCGGCTGGAGGCCAGGGTCAGCGGCTACGAAATGACCGGCGGCAGCGGCGGTCGGCCTACGCCCGGGTGTGGCCGGATCAGCCGGGTGCGATTGGCGATGCGGGCCACCGGACGATCCCTCGGGTCGGTGCGTGTGGTAGGCGGATGAGCCATGTCGCGGGTGCTGGCCATCTGGTGCATGGATTGGCCCGCGGTGGCCGCGGCGGCCGCGGCGGGCCTGCCCCCGACGGCCCCGGTGGCGGTCACGCTGGCCAATAGGGTCATCGCCTGTTCGGAGTCCGCTCGGGCGGCCGGAGTGCGGCGAGGCCTGCGCCGTCGGGAATCACAGGCCAGATGCCCACAGTTGCACGTCGTCACCGCCGACCCGGCGCGCGATGCCCGCCACTTCGAAGAGGTGACGGCCGCGGTGGACGACCTGGTGCCTCGCGCCGAGGTGTTACGGCCGGGCTTGCTGGTGTTGCCGGTTCGCGGCGCGGCGCGCTACTTCGGATCCGAGCAGGCCGCGGCCGAGCGGCTGGTCGACGCGGTCGCCGCGGCCGGGGCCGAGTGCCAGGTCGGAATTGCCGACCAATTGCCCACCGCGGTCTTCGCCGCGCGCGCGGGGCGGATCGTCGACCCCGGGAAGGACGCGGTGTTCCTGTCGGTGCTGTCGATCCGGCAGCTGGCCACTGAGCCGAGCCTGGCGGCACCCGGCCGTGAGGACTTGGCGGATCTGTTGTGGCGCATGGGAATCCGAAACATCGGCCAGTTCGCCGCCCTGTCTCGTACCGATGTGGCCTCCCGGTTCGGAGCCGACGCGGTTGCCGCGCATCGGTTCGCCCGTGGCGAGCCGAGCCGCGGACCGTCGGGACGAGACGCCCCACCGGAGCTCGACGCCGTCATGAGTTGCGACCCGCCGATCGACCGAGTGGACGCCGCGGCTTTTGCCGGCCGATCGCTGGCCAGCACACTGCACCAGAGCCTGGAGTCGGCGGGCGTGGGCTGCACCCGGCTGGCTATTCATGCCATCACCGCGAATGGTGAGGAGCTGAACCGGGTTTGGCGTTGCGCCGAGCCGCTGACCGAGGACGCCACCGCCGACCGGGTGCGTTGGCAGCTGGACGGCTGGCTGAACCGCCGCAATGCGAACGACCGGCCGACCGCACCCGTCACCGTGCTGCGACTGCATCCGGTGGAGGTGGTGTCGGCCGAGGCGTTGCAGTTGCCGTTGTGGGGCGGGATAGGCGAAGAGGACCGGCTGCGGGCCCGTCGTGCGCTGGTGCGGGTTCAGGGTCTGCTCGGGCCGGAGGCGGTGCAGGTGCCGGTGCTCAGCGGTGGCCGCGGGCCCGCCGAGCGCATCACCTTCACGCCGCTGGGGGACGAGCCGGTGCCGCGGGCCGACCCGAGTCAGCCATGGCCGGGTCAGCTGCCCGAGCCGTCGCCGACCGTGCTGCTCGACGACCCGGTCGAGGTGCTCGACGCAGCCGGACGGCCGGTACGGGTGACCGGCCGGGGATTGTTCTCCGCCGATCCGGTGCGTCTGGCCTCCCCAGGAAGGGACTGCCGATTGTCCTGGTGGGCTGGGCCATGGCCGATCGACGAGCGGTGGTGGGATCCGGGCAGCAAGGCCGGCCGCACCGCGCGGGCGCAGGTACTCCTTGACGGGGATCCCGGGCAAGCGCTGCTGCTGTGCTACCGCCAGCGCCGGTGGTACGTCGAAGGGATCTACGAGTGATCCCGCTCAGCGGGCTATCCTCTCGATGTCCGGCAGCTTCCACGTCTTGTCGAACAGCGCCTGATCCGGCCCGTAGAAACGGAAGATCACTTCAAAGGTCTTGCCCGCCTTGGTCGGAACCCAATTCGAGGAAACACCCTCTGGCTCCGCAGGACCGAAGCCGATGTCCACTGAGTCGTCGGCGTTGATTGCTAGTCCTGGCAATGTGGATGCGCGGCTGGACCACGGCGCGTTGCGGATCAACGCGTGCGTTTCACCGTCATACGCCGTCGCCGACCAGTACTGGTGCACCGGCGCGGACGCGGGCACGCGGAGACGATACGTCGAGCCGCCGTCGAGCCGGTTTCCCTTGGCATCCTTGATCGCCATCAAGTAGAACTGCCCGGCGCCGAACCGCTTGGGGCTGAAGAACGCAACCGAATATGCGACGGCGCGGTTGTCGACGGGGTAACTGTCCGGGTCCGCGAAGTTCGTTGACATTCCGTGTAGGACCTCGTCGGAGGCGGGCACATGCCAGTGGCCACCGTCGAAATACGGTGGCGGGAAGTACGACGTCTCCAACCGATTCGCCAACCACGAATGCACCTCGTGTGCGGCCAGATTGAATACCCGCCGGGTCTTGTCGTCCGGGGTGAACGGTCTGCCCTTTTGAACGCCGACCGCCGCGAGTGTGTCGATCATCGCTTTGTCGCGGTTCAGCCAGGGCTCGGTCTGCACGACCGCGTTGAGTGATTCGAAGAACCGCGCGTCGTAGGGGATGGTGGCGTCAAACAGTACGTCGAACGCATCGATGAATGTTGTCTGCGGCGGATCGGCGGCCGCCGAAAGCGGATAGACCCGAGCGCGTTTCCCGTACGCGACCGCATCTGCGACGTCGGTGTCAGCGGTGCTGCGGTAGTTCGACCGCAGCAGCGCGTAGGACTGGTAGGTCGGCGAGGATAAGGCGATATAGCCGTCGGGCACGCTGTCGGCATGCCCGGGCGGCAGGATGAGGTACTTGCCGCCGTCGCCCTTGTCGGCGCCCGCGGGCCCGACATCCTCGATCGCGGTCTGCCAGCAGTCGTCGATCGAGCCGACGATCGTGCCCATATCGGCCGGCGGTATTTCCAGCACAACCGGCCCGACGTCGGTGGTGTTGAAGAACGGCATGAAGTAGATGGTGTCGGGATTGGGCGTCAGGGTCTGGTTCTTCCAGTTGATGGGCCGCGACCAGAAGACCACCTGATTGGGCGCGCCGCCGAGCTTGAGCAGCTGCCGAAGCATCAGGTCGTAGTTGACCGCCGGCATGCCCCAGATCACCGCTTCGACCGCGCGACGATGCAGTGTGCGGTCGGCCAGTTGAGCCGGATTCGACGGCGGGCCGCTTCCCGCAGATGGTTCCGGTTGTCGCTGCCACAGCGTTCGCATGACGCGCCTCCCACGTCGCGATTGACGCCATTCAACCCCGTTTTGGTACCGCTGCGTCGCGATTTGGGAATCCGGGTGGTCGGCCGGTCAATGCAGTCTGCGCGCGAACTGCCCAACGCGGGCGATGAACCTGTCGAAGAACGCGTTCGGATCCACGTCAATTCCGATGAGCGCGTTGGGTTCTCGGCCCCACCGCTTGGACCAGTCGGCGATCGTCATGCCGCGCGTCAGCGTGCCGGTCAGCTCGACATCCACCGTGGCCGGCCGAACCGCGACCAGGTCCGGATCGAGCGCCACCGCGGCGGCCAGCGGGTCATGCAGGTGCGCCAGGTACCCCTCCCGCTGGTCGAAGTGAAACTCGAAGTAGAACCGCATGGCATCCTCGAGAACCCGGATCAACGGGTTGGCGGCCACCGATCTGGTGCCGCGATCATCGAGCACGCTCATCGGCGCTGTCGGAGTTCCCGCGGCCGTCGCCAGCCGGCCCAGCAGCGCAGGCGTCATCGCGATGTTCTCGGTCAGGTTCAGCCCCAACACGATCGGAAGGTGTTGCGGTGGGTCCAGTCCCCATGCCGCGCCCCACACCGCGAAGACCTCGTTGGCGGCCTCGGGGTCCACGCTGATGTTCCACTCCGCCACCGACGTGGTGTTGCCGCGATACTCGAAGGCACCGCCCATGATCACCAGCCGCCGAAGCAGGGTCGGCAACGTGGGTTCGGCCCGCAGCGCCAGGGCCAGGTTGGTCAATGGGCCGGTGGCCACGCCGATGAGTTCGCCCGGGTAGGCGTGTGCGGCCCTGATCCACGCCTCCGCGGCGTCGTGCGCGGTGAGCCGCCGATCCGTCGACGGCAGTGTGGCGTAGCCCATGCCCTGCGGCCCATGAGTGTCTTCCGCGGTGCGAAGCGGGGAGCTCACCGGCTGCTCGGAACCTCTGGACACCGGGATGCGCGCGACCTGACACAACTCCAGCAAGCCCAGGTTGTTTTCGCAAACCTGTTGCACCGGAACGTTTCCTGCGGTTGATCCAATGCCGATCAGTTCGGCGTCCGGGGTGGCGAACAGGTAGGCCAGCGCCATCGCGTCGTCCACGCCCGTGTCGACGTCGGCGAAGACCGGCAGCGGCACGGGCGCAACGATACCGCCGGCTACCAGTGCACGCCGGGCACCAGGCGGATCGCGCGCTTGATCGGTCCCGGTACCCGCAGGTTGGCCACTGCGCGGGCCGGGCGCTTGGGCCGCCGCGATGGCGCGCGCGAGGGTGGCGCCGGTTCGATGCCGCGAGCCGCCGCCGAGTCGGGATAGCCCAGGTAGAGCTGGTGCAGCACGCGGCGCGACAGTTTCGGCGTGAAGTAGTTGCCGACGTCGGCCAGGGTGCCCAGCGGGGTGTCGATCCGTGCCGGCTTCTCGATCAGCCCGCGCACCACCATCGCCGCCGCATGTTCGGCGGTGATCGGGGGCACCGGATTGAGCCGGCGCGACGGCATGATCATCGGCGTGCGAACCAGCGGCATGTGAATGTTGGTGAACGTGATGTGATCCGACAGCGTCTCCGTGGATACCACGTCGGCGAATGCGTCCAGCGCCGCCTTGGTCGGTAGATAGGAGCTGTACTTCGGGTTGCGCGCCTGCACACCGGCGCTCGACACGTTGACCACGTGGCCGAACCGGCGTTCACGCCAGTGCGGCAGCAGGGCCAGCACCATCCGGACGGCGCCGAAGTAGTTGACCGCCATCACGCGTTCGTAGTCATGAAGCCGGTCGGTCGACGCGATCACCGATCGTCGGATCGACCGGCCGGCGTTGTTGACCAGATAGTCGACGTGACCGAACCGGCCGAGGATGTCCTTTACCGTGTGTTCCACCGAGGTTTCGTCGGTGACGTCGCAGGTGAACGCGTGCGCCTGCCCGCCGGCGGCGCGGATTTCGGCGACCAGTTCATCGAGCGCTTCGGCGTTGCGGGCTAGCGCGAACACCGTCGCGCCCCGTTCGGCCACCGCGATCGCCGAGGCACGCCCGATGCCGCTGGAGGCGCCGGTGATGATCACGTGCCGGCCGACCAGCGGCCCGGCCTGGTCGTCGCGCCGGGCCCGGTCCGGATCCAGGTGTTCGGCCCAGTACCGCCACAGCTTCGGCGCGTACGACGCGAACTCCGGAACCGTTATCCCGGTGCCGCGCAACGCTTCCTGCGTGTTGTCGGAGGTGAACGTCGGCATCAGGTCGACGACGTCGAGGATTTCGGCGGGAATTCCCAACTGGGTCGCCGCCATGTTGCGCAGCGCCTTGGCGCGCCCGGTCGCTCGCAGGAACGGCACCACGGTGCCACGTGGCAACGATCCGCGCAGCCGCGGCAACCCGGCCACCGGGGCGATGGCGCGGTAGATTCCGCGCAGGCCGATGCTGGTTGGCGCGGTGAGATGGAACGTCTGGCCATCCAAATTGGGTATGCGGTCCTCGGCGTGGATGAGTTCGGCCAACGCATCGACGACGTAGTCGACCGGGACGATGTTGGTTCGGCCGGTGTCGGGCAGCATGACCGGGGTGAAGGCCGGAAGCTTCCGCAACTTGGCCAATATGCCGAAGAAGTAGTACGGCCCGTCCACCTTGTCCATCTCGCCGGTGCGGGAATCGCCGACGACCACCGCGGGCCGGTAGATCCGGTAACGCAGCCCGGCCTCCGAGCGCACCAGCAGCTCGGCCTCGAACTTGGTCTGGTGATAGGGCGTCGGCAGGTCCTGCGCGACGTCGAAGTCGTCCTCGGTGTACTCGCCGCGGTAGGTGCCGGCCACCGCGATCGACGACACGTGGTGCAGCGTCGCGCCGAGTCGACGGGCCAGGGCGATCACCGCCCGGGTGCCCTCGACGTTGGCGGCGCGCTGCGCATCCTCGGCGACGGTCATGTCGTAGATGGCGGCGCAGTGCACCACGTGGTCGACGGTGCCGAGCTCGGCGATGGCCTCTTCGGTGAGACCGAGGCCCTCGGCGGTGAGGTCGCCTACGAGTGCCTTTGCCCGGTCGCCCCAGGCGTGCTCGCCCTGGCTGGCCAGCCGTTCGAACCTCGCCAGCGACTCACGACGGACCAGCACCCAGACCTCGGCGTCGGGGGCGCGGTCCAGAATTCGCGACACGACTCGGCGGCCAATAAACCCGGTACCGCCGGTAACGACATAGCGCATGCGAGTCATGGTCGTCGTTTGCCCGACAAAGGTCAATGGCGGGTGATCCAGTCCACAGTCACGGCTGCCGGTCGTTTCTCGGTAAGACGGGCAGTGCTCGTAGCCCGCGCAGGACTGGGCTGTTGATTCGGACCGGTTCGCCGGCGATTGCCAGATCGGGCAGCCGGCGGGCAAGGGTCTCGATTGCGACGGTGCTTTCCATCCGCGCGAGCGCGCTGCCGATGCAGAAGTGGATGCCGGTGCCGAATGCCAGGTGGTCGCCGCCCTTTCGGTCCAGGCGGAACTCGTCTGGATTGTCCCAGTGCCGCTGATCGCGGTTGGCCGAGGCGATCAGGGGTAGCACCCTCGCTCCGGCCGGGATGGTGACGTCGCCGATCGTGACGTCGGTGATGGCGATCCGCAGCAGACCCTGGCCGGGCCCGTCGTAGCGCAGTGTTTCCTCCACGGCCGCTGCGGCGAGCCCGGGGTCGGCGACAATCTGCTGCCAGATGTCGGGTTGGTTGAGCATCGCCAGCATCGTGCTGGAGACCAAATTGGTGGTCGTCTCGTTTCCGGCGACCAGCAGCAGGACGCAGAAATTGATCAATTCGGGAAGCGTGAGGTTGTCGACATCGGCTTCCCCGCCAACGAGGACACTGATCAGGTCGTCGCCGGGGTGGCGCCGCCGCCGGCGTACGACTCGGGCGAAGAACCACGTGATTTGGACGGTGCTGGACAGCATCTTGGTGATATTGCCGCCGGTGAGGAGTCCGTCAACGAGGTTGTCCGACCACCGTTTGAAGTCGCCGTGCCGATGTGCGGGGATGCCCATCATTTCGGCAATGACGACCGTGGGCAGGGGGGATGCCAACTCGGAGACGAGATCGACCTGTTCATCGGTAGGTTTGGCGGCGATGTCGTCGATCAGACGTTCCGTGATATCGCGGATTCGTGGTTCCCATGAGCTGATCCGTCGGGGAGTGAACGCCCGCGATACTTTGCGGCGCAGCTGGGTGTGATGCGGCGGGTCGCTGGTGAGCAGGGTGCGGAAGAACGTCCGTACGATGGGCATGCGATTGAGCAGTGTCGCCAGCCGGTGCGGAATCTGCTGTGTCGGGTTGAACGGATTTTCGCGGAGCGGATACGCCATCAGTTCCGAGGAGAAGTGTTTTGCGTCCCGTACCGCTATCGCGACGTCCTCGTGACGGCTGAGGATCCACAGATCCGGACTGGTCGCGTGATAGACCGGCGCCTTCTCGCGAAGCCACGCGTAATACGGGTACGGATCATCGATGACCGTCGGGTCATTGAGGTCGAATCTGGCTTCGGTCATGGTGGAGGTGTTCAGTATGCGACTTCGAGTACGCAACTGTTCGAAATGAGGTGTGGATGATGCGATCGTGGTGGGGATGGGGCAACGTCGAAGACGCGCTATCGGAGAACGAGATCCGTGAGCTGACGGCGAGATGCGCCGCGCTGCTCCCCGATCACGACTTCACCGACCACACACCACCCCATCCCGGCGACCTCGGGCTGGTGGCGTCGCGTATCACGCCGCCTGCCGCGCTGGCCGAGCTGTGTTCGGCCGATGCGGACGACCGCGCCGGCCACGCTCGCGGCAAGGCATTCCGAGACGTCGTTCTCAACCTGCGCGGACGCCTCGGCAACGCACCGGATCTGATCGTCAGACCCCGCCGCGAGCAGGACGTGATCGACATCCTGGACTGGTGCACGAACGAGTCGATTCCGGTGATTCCCTACGGCGGCGGCAGTTCGGTAGTCGGCGGCGTCGAACCGAGATTCGACGGCCCCGCCGCCACGATGGACCTCACCGGCATGGGCGCTGTCCTTGAGGTCGACGCCACCAGCCGCGCGGCCAGAATCCAGGCCGGCGCGCTCGGCCCGCAGCTGGAGGACCAGTTGCGCCCGCACGGTGTCACGCTGCGTCATTTCCCGCAATCGTTCGGGTTCTCCACCCTCGGTGGATGGTTGGCCACTCGCTCGGGAGGCCACTTCGCCACGCTCTATACGCACATCGACGATCTGACGGAGTCCCTGCGGGTCGTCACCCCGGCCGGTATCAGTGAATCGCGACGGCTGCCGGGGTCCGGCGCAGGTCCGTCGCCGGACCGGATGTTCCTCGGATCCGAGGGCACGCTGGGCGTCATCACCGAGGCGTGGATGCGCCTGCAAGAACGCCCGCGATGGCACACGACGGCATCGATCACGTTCGACGACTGGTCGGCCGCGGTCGGCGCGACCCGGGCGATCGCGCAGGCCGGTCTGTATCCCGCCAACTGCCGGCTGCTGGATCCGGCCGAAGCGTTCCTCAACGCGGGTACTGCAGTTTCTGGCGGACTGCTGGTGCTCGGCTTCGAATCAGCCGATCATCCGGTGAACGCGTGGATGGAACGGGCGCTGGCAATCGTCGCCGAACATCGCGGCACAGTCGTCGCTCAACGCGAACGCGCCGCCGACGCAAGCGATGCGTCGACCAACTGGCGGTCGTCGTTTCTGCGGATGCCCTACCAGCGCGACGCGCTGGCCCGTCGCAGCGTCATCGCTGAGACGTTCGAAACCGCTTGTACCTGGGGCCAATTCGAAGGCCTGCACGCCGGTGTGAGCGAGGCTGCCCGCGACGCTGTCGAGCGGGTTTGCGGGACGGGAATCGTCACCTGCCGGTTCACTCACGTCTACCCGGACGGCCCGGCCCCGTACTACGGCATCTACGGAGGCGGGCGCTGGGACGCACTCGTCGAGCAGTGGGACGAAATCAAGGCGGCGGTCTCCGACGCGATCCTGACCCATGGTGGCACCATCACCCACCACCATGCGGTCGGGCGCGATCACCGGGCCGCCTACGACAGGCAACGGCCGGAGCCGTTCGCCGGCGTGCTGAGGGCGGCGAAGACCGTTCTCGACCCGGCAGGGATCATGAACCCGGGTGTGCTCGTCGACATGAGAGGCTGACGCTATGCCGATTGACCCGACCGCCGTAGGCGCGAAAACCGAACCGCAACTCTTCAAATGGACCGATCGAGACACGCTGCTCTATGCGCTGGGCGTCGGTGCCGGCCTCGACGATCTAGCCTTCACCACCGAAAACAGTCACGACATTCCGCAGCAGGTGCTGCCCACGTACGCGGTCATCGCCTGCCTGCCGTTCGCCGCGGCCGCCAAGATCGGCACGTTCAACTTCGCCATGCTGCTGCACGGATCTCAGGCAATCCGGCTGCTCGCGCCGCTGCCGGCGGCCGGCAAGCTCAGCGTGGTCGCCGAAGTCGCAGACATCCAGGACAAGGGTGAGGGTAAGAACGCGGTCGTCATGCTCAAGGCGACGGGTACCGACCCGGACACCGGAAAGGTTGTCGCCGAGACGCTTACCACCGCGGTCATCCGGGGCGAGGGCGGCTTCGGCGGGCAGCCCGGGCAGCGGCCGGCGGCGCCCGAGATTCCCGAGCGTGAGCCCGATGCGCGGGTAGCGCTGCCCACCCGAGAGGACCAGGCACTGATCTACCGACTGTCCGGGGACCGCAACCCGCTGCACAGCGATCCGTGGTTCGCCCGCGAGCTCGCGGGTTTTCCTAAGCCGATCCTGCACGGGCTGTGCACCTACGGGGTCGCCGGCCGCGCGCTGGTGAGTGATCTCGGCGGCGGTGACGCGACGAAGGTCCAGGCGATCGCTGCCCGCTTCACCTCGCCGGTTTTTCCGGGCGAGACACTCACCACGACGATCTGGCGAACCGAACCTGGGCGTGCAGTGTTTCGCACCGAGGCGGCGAACCCCGACGGGTCGGAGGCGCGGCTGGTGCTCGAGGACGGCGTTGCCGAATACACCGACTAGCCAGGTCTATTCGGCCAGGTGACAATTTGTGCGAAGCGCCGGTAAGAGCCGCCGCGCATTGACAGGATCCCTGTCATGAGGTTGATGATCGGCTATCTGGCCACCACCGGTGGCGCGGATGCAGTGGCTCTCGGTGTCCGGCTGGCCCGAACGCTCGGCGCCGAGCTGGAGATTTGCATCGTCCTGCCGCCCGACCGAGTCCAGCCCGCGCGGGTGCCGACCGAAGGTTATGAGGATGTTCTCGCCGAGCAGGCGGAGAAATGGCTGACCGAGGCGCGCGCGGCGGTACCGGACGACGTGGTCGCGCGCTCTCACGTGAGTTCCAACGACTCGTTCGCCGACGGGCTGATCCGAGAGGCCGCGCGGCTCGAGGCCGACGCCATCGTGGTGGGCGGATCGGGAGGTGGGCTGGCGGGCAGCTACTCACTGGGATCAGTGGTCAACGAGCTGCTGCACTCGTCAACCGTTCCCGTGGCGGTGGCGCCGCGGGGCACCCGCAATTCGACGGTCGAGCGGGTTCGCGAGGTGACTTGTGCGATCGGGCGGCGCCAAGGCGCGGATCTGTTGCTGGCCACCGCGGTTCGGTTCAGTAAAGCGGCGGGTACCCCGCTGCGGCTGGTGTCACTGGTGGCTCTGGATCCGACCTTCGGTTCGCTTCGCGGTGACGACGAAGCCGTTCGGGAGCGTGCGCTCGGCCACGCCCGGCAAACCGTGGAGACAGCTAAAGAGGCGCTGCCCGAGGGCTTTCCGGTGACATCGGCCGTCGTCGAGGGCGCAGGCATCGAAGAGGCGGTCGGCAAGCTCGAGTGGCACGACGGCGACCTGATCATGGTCGGGTCGAGCCGGCTGAGTGCGCCCAAGCGGCTCTTCCTCGGTTCGACGGCGGCCAAGATGCTTCGCGTGCTGGAGGTTCCGATGATGGTGGTGCCCAGGGATCGGCTCGGCGCGGAGGACCTGCCGTAGCGTCTGCTAGGTCTGCTGCGAGGTCATTGGGCCGCCGGTCCATACAGCCGGGCGATGTCAGGGGAATCCAACCAACCGGAGTAGGTCGGCCTCGACGGCCAACCGTCGGGGGAGTCCTGCCATTCCTCCTGGCGGCCCCACGGCAGGATGTCGACCAACGCGAAGGTGTAGCTGAGCTGTTCGGTGCCGCGGCCGTCGGTGTGCCAGGTGCGGTAGACCTTGTCTCCGTCGCGCAGGAACACGTTGACCGCAAAGCCCGCGCCGGGAGGGGCACCCACGTCGGCGCCGAACGAACTCTCCGACGACGAGTACCAGTCCATCTTGTTGCCGACCTTGGCCTTGTAGGCCAGCGCTTCGTCGATGGTCCCGTTGGTGACGATGACGAATCGGGCGTCGTAGTTGTCGAGAATCCCGAGCCGGGTCCACTGCGACGTGAGACTCGTGCAGCCGCCGCACTGCCATTCGGCGCCGTCCTCCCACATGTGGTTGTAGACGATGAGCTGTGAGCGGCCGTCGAAGACGTCGGCCAGCCGGATGGGTCCGTCCTTGCCGATCAGTGTGTAGTCCGGCATCTCGGCCATGGGCAGGCGGCGGCGCTGGGCGGCAATCGCGTCCAGTTCGCGGGTGGCGGCCTTCTCCCGTTGGCGCAGGTCGTCAAGGGCGGCCCGCC
Source organism: Mycobacterium sp. (assembly GCF_050701515.1). Lineage (GTDB taxonomy): Bacteria > Actinomycetota > Actinomycetes > Mycobacteriales > Mycobacteriaceae > Mycobacterium. The sequence continues at coordinate 24,126 of NZ_JBOGDB010000001.1, forward strand.
AGGTGTCGTGGTCGACCACCGGGGGTAAGGCGGTGGCGGTCTGCTCGGTCACGGTTCCTCCAGAGGCGTCGGGTGGATCTGTTCAGTTGTATTGACCGGATTCAGGTGCGGAAATCATCGCGATGGCGGTCGAACGCATGTTCGACTAACCTGATTTGAATGGGCTGGCATACCGGACCGCCGAGCTGGACGGAAATGGAGCGGGTGCTCACCGGCAAGCCACGCCGTGCCGGGTGGCCCATTGACGAGCAAATTGGGGACGGCGGCGACAGCCCGGCCTGGTCACGCAAGCGCGGAAGCTATCAGCCGCCGGAGCCGCCCAGTCGGCGACATAGGGGCTCAGCCATCGACTCCTTCAGGTATGCCGAGTTGCACGCGCATTCGGCGTACAGCTTCCTGGACGGCGCCAGCACGCCGGAGGAACTCGTCGAGGAGGCAGCCCGGCTGGACCTGCGGGCCATCGCGCTGACCGATCACGACGGGCTCTACGGGGTGGTGCGCTTCGCCGAGGCCGCCAAGGAACTGGACATGTCCACGGTGTTCGGCGCGGAGCTGTCGTTGGGCAATGCAGTCCGCACCGAGGAGCCCGACCCGCCGGGACCGCACCTGCTGGTGCTGGCCCGCGGGCCGGAGGGATACCGGCGGCTGTCGCGCCAGCTGGCGACGGCGCATCTGGCCGGCGGCGAGAAAGGCAAGCCGCGCTACGACTTCGACGCACTGACCGAGGCGGCAGGCGGGCACTGGCACATTCTGACCGGCTGCCGCAAAGGCCATGTGCGCCAGGCGCTTTCCACCGGCGGACCGGATGCCGCCGGTAAGGCGCTGGCCGATCTGGTGGACCGGTTCGGCCGCGACCGGGTCAGCATCGAGCTGACCCACCATGGGCATCCCGTCGACGACGAGCGCAACGCCGCGCTGGCCGAGCTGGCGCCCCGGTTCGGTCTCGATTGTCGCCGCCGGGGCGATTCCGGTGTCGGCGTCGTCGCCTCCACCGCGGCACACTTCGCCGAACCGTCCCGGGGACGGCTGGCCATGGCCATGGGCGCGATCCGGGCCCGGCATTCGATGGACGAGGCGGCCGGTTTTCTTGCGCCGCTTGGCGGTTCGCATCTGCGGTCGGGCGAGGAGATGGCGCGGCTGTTCGCACACCGTAGTCCGGAGGCGGTGACGGCCGCGGCCGACCTCGGCGAGCAGTGCGCGTTCGGGCTGGCACTGATCGCCCCACAACTGCCACCGTTCGATGTCCCGGACGGGCACACCGAGGACAGCTGGCTGAGACACCTGGTCATGGCGGGCGCGCGCAACCGGTACGGGCCACCAGAGCGGGCGCCGCGGGCTTACCAACAGATCGAGCATGAGCTGAACATCATTGAGCAGCTGACGTTTCCGGGCTACTTCCTGGTCGTGCACGACATCACCCGATTCTGCCGAAAGAACAACATCCTGGCCCAGGGCAGGGGATCGGCGGCAAATTCGGCCGTCTGCTACGCCCTCGGCGTCACCAACGTCGACCCGATCGCCAACGAGCTGCTGTTCGAGCGCTTCCTGTCGCCGGCGCGGGACGGCCCGCCGGACATCGACATCGATATCGAATCCGATCTGCGGGAGAAGGCAATCCAGTATGTCTACGACCGCTATGGCCGCGACTACGCCGCCCAGGTCGCCAATGTGATCACCTACCGCGGCCGCAGCGCGGTGCGCGACATGGCCCGGGCACTGGGCTTCTCCCAGGGTCAGCAGGACGCCTGGAGCAAGCAGATCAGCCGGTGGAACGGGCTGGCCAACTCACCCGATGTCGAGGACATCCCGGAGCAGGTGATCGACCTGGCCATGCAGATCCACAACCTGCCGCGGCACATGGGTATCCACTCCGGCGGCATGGTGATCTGCGACCGGCCGATCGCCGACGTGTGCCCGGTGGAGTGGGCGCGGATGGAGAACCGCAGCGTCCTGCAGTGGGACAAAGACGATTGCGCGGCAATAGGTTTGGTGAAATTCGACCTACTCGGGCTGGGCATGCTCTCGGCGCTGCACTACGTCATCGACCTGGTCGCCGAACACCAGGGGATCGAGGTCGATCTGGCCCGATTGGACCTCAGCGAGCCGGCGGTGTACGAGATGCTGCAGCGCGCCGACTCGGTCGGGGTGTTCCAGGTGGAATCCCGTGCGCAGATGGCCACGCTGCCCCGGCTCAAACCGCGGGTGTTCTACGACCTGGTGGTCGAGGTGGCGTTGATCCGGCCCGGCCCGATCCAGGGTGGATCGGTGCATCCGTATATCCGCCGCCGCAATGGCCTGGACCCGGTGGTCTACGACCACCCGTCGATGGAGCCCGCGTTGCGGAAAACGTTGGGCGTGCCGCTGTTTCAGGAGCAGCTCATGCAGCTCGCGGTCGACTGCGCCGGCTTTACCGCCGCCGAGGCCGACCAGTTGCGTCGCGCGATGGGGTCCAAGCGGTCGACGGAGCGGATGCGGCGGCTGCGGGGCCGGTTCTACGACGGCATGCGCGAGCGGCACGGCATCACCGGTGAGGTGGCCGACCGGATCTACGAAAAGTTGGAGGCATTCGCCAATTTCGGCTTCCCGGAGAGCCATTCGCTGTCCTTCGCGTCGTTGGTGTTCTACTCGTCGTGGTTCAAGCTGCACCATCCGGCGGCGTTCTGCGCCGCGCTGTTGCGGGCCCAGCCGATGGGCTTCTATTCTCCTCAGTCGCTGGTGGCCGACGCCCGTCGGCATGGAGTCACCGTGCACGGGCCGGACGTCGATGCCAGCCTGGCGCACGCCACGCTGGAGAACGCGGGAACCGAAGTGCGGCTGGGCATCGGCAGCGTCCGCCACATCGGTGACGAGCTGGCCGAGCAGATCGTCGAAGACCGAAAAGCCAACGGGCCGTTTGGCTCTCTGCTGGATCTGACCGGGCGGCTGCAGCTGTCCGTACCGCAGACCGAAGCGCTGGCGACCGCCGGGGCGCTGGGCTGCTTCGGGATTTCCCGCCGGGAGGGGCTGTGGGCCGCCGGTGCGGCAGCCACCCAGCGGCCGGACCGATTGCCGGGAGTGGGGTCGTCGTCGCACATCCCGGCGCTGCCCGGCATGACCGAACTGGAGCTGGCCGCCGCCGACGTCTGGGCGACCGGCATTTCGCCGGACAGCTATCCCACCCAATTCCTGCGCGACGACCTGGACTCGTTGGGCGTCGTCCCTGCCGACCAACTGCTGTCGGTGCCCGACGGAACCCGGGTGTTGGTGGCCGGCGCGGTGACGCACCGGCAGCGGCCGGCGACCGCGCAGGGGGTGACGTTCATCAACCTCGAGGACGAGACCGGAATGGTGAACATCCTGTGTTCTCCGGGGGTTTGGGCTCGGCACCGCAGGCTGGCGCAGACGGGGTTGGCGCTGCTGATCCGGGGACAGGTGCAGAACGCCAGTGGCGCGGTCACCGTCGTCGCCGACCGGATCGGCAAGCTTGACATGCGGGTGGCGTCCCGGAGTCGGGACTTCCGCTAAAGCAGGTTATGGCTCGTCGACGGCGAGGACCGGCGTGTCCTTGCGCAGGGTCTCGCCGCGGAAGAACGCCGGCTGGCGCGCCCGCATCAGCAGCATGAACACCACGCCGAGCACGATCAGTCCGAGACCCAGGATCAGCACCAGGCCGACGCCGGCGATGCTTGCGCCGCTGCCATAGTCAGGCGAGGCGCTGTCGCGAAGCGTGACCAGGAAGACCCCGAGCAATCCAAGCCCTCCCAACAAGGGGAACAGCAGCTTGAACACGAAACTCCGGACGTTGGCGAACAGCTCGTGGCGGAAGTACCAGATGCAGGCGAACGCGGTCAGGCCGTAGTAGAAGCAGATCATGATGCCGAGCGAGTAGATCGTGTCGGTGAGCACGCTCTCGCTGAGGAAAGTCAGGATCGAGTAGAACAGCGCTGCGCCGACGCCCGCCGCGATCGTCGCGTAGGACGGTGTCAGGTACCGGGGATGGATGGTGGCGAAGCGGTCTGGGAAGGCCCGGTAGGTGCCCATCGCCAGCATCGTCCGTGAGGTCGGCAGGAACGTGGTGATCAGGCTGGCCGCGCTCGAGGCCAGCACGGCGAGAAACAGGAACTGGTCCAGAATGCCGCCCATCACAGGTTCGGCGAGCGCGCCGAAGACGTTGTCGGAGATCTCCTCGTTTCCTAGACCGAGCCCCTCGGTGCCTACTCCGGCGTACATCTGCGTCGCGATGGCGACCAATAGGTAGGTCAGCAGGATCGACAGCACGCATAGCAGCGCGGCCCGGCCCGGCGTCTTGTCGGCGTGCCGGGTTTCCTCGTTGACCGTGAGGGCGGTGTCCCAGCCCCAGAACGCAAAGATCGAACCGGACAGCCCCGCGATGAACGCCGACATCGTCAGGCCGGCGGGGCTGAACCAGTCGACACTGAACGGCATGCCGGTGTCCGACGAGCCCGATTTCGCCAGCGCGATGACGGCGAATAGCACCAAGACCACCATCTGGAACCCGACCAGGATGAACTGCACGCGCTCGGTCGTGGTGATGCCGCGGTACGCCACAGCGGTGGCGATCGCCAGGAAGCACACGCAGGTGATCACATTGATCACCGGGTTCTCCCAGAGCGTTTCGATGTAGTCGCTGCCGGTCAGATCACCAATGAACTGATAAAAGAACTGCACCGCGACGCCGGCGAGATTGGACAGCACGATGACGGTCGCCAGCACGGCCGCCCATCCTCCGAGCCAACCGATGTAGGGCCCGAAAGCCTTGGTGGTCCAGGTAAATGACGTCCCGCAGTCGGGTGCGACCTTGTTGAGTTCGCGGTAGGCGTATGCGGCGAAGAACATCGGAAGGAATCCGGCGATGATCACCACCGGCATCTTGGTGTCTGCCTCCGCGACGAGGATGCCGATGGTGGCGGTCAGCGCGTACGCCGGAGCCACCGAGGAGATGCCGAGGACCGTGCCCCCGAGCAGGCCGACGGCGTTGTGCGAGAGCCCCTTGTCCTGGAGGTCCGCCTCGGGACGATGGCGCGGGTCGTGAGCCTCGATCTGCATGATGACCTCGCAGGGGTCGGTACCGGTAGGGACTGATGGTAGCGATGCTCTCGTCACGACGGTGGCGTTTCCCTGCGGGACAGGCAGTTACATGACGGTTGGCTCGAAGAGTCGGGATTTCAGGTAATACGCTCGGCATGTCAACCTGAAAGAAGTGCAACGCCCCTGCTACTTTCTCGTCTGCGCGGGCGCCGCGTTGATCGCGTGCTGCTATGGCTTCGCGCGGTTCACCTACGGGCTGTTCGCGCCGGTCTTCACCGAAACATTCGGCCTGACTTCCACCCTCGCCGGGGTGATCGGTGCCGGGAGCTACATCGGATACTGCGCCGCGATAACCGCCAGCCTGATGCTGACGGACCGCATCGGTGCACGGCGGGTGGCCGTGGCCGCCGGAGTCGTTGCGACAGTGGGGATGTCGATTGTTGCATTGACGCCGTCGAACCTTGTTCTCGCCGTGGGCGTGTTGATTGCCGGGTGCAGTACCGGGATCGCGTCGCCGCCGTTGGCCGCAGCCGTCGCACAGTTCGTCACCTCGGCCGCGGAGGATCGGGCGCAGACAGTGGTCAACGCCGGTACCGGCATCGGAGTGGTGCTGTCGGCGCCCATCGCGCTCCTCCTGTTGGGCCACTGGCGGCTGGCGTGGGGCGTGTACGCGATGGTGTCCGCAGCGGTAACGATCTGGGTGGCCCGTGCGGTGCCGGCTACGTCGAGTCAGCGGGGCCGGGTACGCCTTGAACGGCCTTGGCGCCCAGGCGTGTTGGGACTCCTAGCCGCATCGTTCTTGATGGGTATCGGCAGCGTCGCGGTCTGGACGTTCGGCCGCGAGCTGATCACCACCGTCGGCGGTGCAGACGCCACGCTTTCGTCGCTCACCTGGATCGTCATCGGCGCGGCCGGCATCGTCGGAGCGTTAGCGGGGGACGCGGTCGCGCGTATCGGATTGCGCGGCGCCTGGGTCACGGCGACGGTGACGATGGCTTCGGCAACGCTCTTGCTGGCGGCGGCTCCGTCGGCGTCGGTCGCGGTCATCGTGGCGGCGGCCCTCTTCGGCGGGGCGTACATCGGGTTGACGGGGCTTCTCCTGCTGTGGAGCGTCCGCGTCTACCCGGACAGCACGGCTGTCGGAGTCGGCCTGTCGTTCTTCACGATCGCCGCCGGTCAGGCGCTGGGAGCACCCGGGGTCGGCGCACTGATCGACGCGGTGGGCGCGACGACGGCGTTCGTGGTGTTCGCACTGATCGGATTGTCGGCGGTTGCCCTTCGGCCGGCCCCGGCAAAGGAGGCGATCCGTTAAGCCTCGGTCGGCGTGGTCCAGACCTTGTCGATGCCGATCCTCAGCCGGGTGCTGTAGGCGGCGATTGCCTCGGTGAGCCCGAACTGCTCCGCGTCGGCCTGGTATTTCTTCCAGTACGGTCCATCCTCACGCGGATCGACGCCGACGTCGTCAACGACTGCGCTACCGCCGACCACGATGATGCCGGCGCCATTGCCGTCGGAGTCCAGGTTCAGGCTGACCCGCGGATGGTTGTCGATGTGCCTGATCTTGGCGGCTGTCGGCATCGAGTACACGATCAGGTCGGTGCCGTCGAGGTAGAACCACACCAATCGCGGCACCGGCTGGCCGGATTTGGCGACGGTGGTGAGCCACCCATAGTGGTCGGATTCGAGTCTGCTGGAAACGTCTTGCGTCAGTTCGGCTGTCATTTCTCAACTGTAGTCTCGCGTGGTGACGTTAAATCTGTCCGTCGATGTAGTACTGACCACGACACGGTCGGTGCGTAAACGGCTCGATATGGAGAAGCCGGTGCCGCGCGAGGTGCTCACCGAATGTCTGGAGTTGGCGATCCAGGCACCGACGGGTTCCAACGCACAGGGCTGGCAGTGGGTGTTCGTCGAGGACGCCGACAAGAAGAAGGCGCTGGGCGACATCTATCGGAAAAACGCCACGCCCTACCTCAATGCGCCCAAGCCCGAGTTCGGCGACATGCGCGACGATCAGCGGCCGCTCGTCACCAGCTCCGCGAAGTACCTCAACGAACACCTGCACGAGGTGCCGGTGATGTTGATCCCATGTCTGAAGGGCCGTCCGGATGGCGCGCCCGCCGGACTGTTCCCGATCGCCTACACCAAGGGCACCGACTTCCGCCCGGCCAAGCGGCTGCCGGTCGAGCAGATCGTGCACTGGGACAGCTGGTGAGCGGGCCTCACACCGCCCCGGTGAAGCCGTGTTGCCGCCAGGCCTCGTAGACCGCCACCGCCGCGGCGTTGGACAGGTTCAGGGATCGCCGGCCGGCCAGCATCGGGATGCGCACCCGCGAGGTGACGTGCGGGTCGGCCAACGTGTCGGCGTCCAGGCCGGTGGGTTCGGGGCCGAACATCAACACATCGCCCGGCTGGTAGGAGACCTCGGCGAACGATGTGGTCGCGTGCGCGGTGAAGGCGTGCACCCTGGTCGGTGACATGGCGTCCCACGCGTGGGCCAAGCTCTGGTGCACGGTGACCGACGCGAGGTCGTGGTAGTCCAGGCCGGCCCGTCGCAGCCGGGGTTCGGACAGCTCGAATCCCAGCGGCTCGACCAGATGCAACTCGCAACCGGTCGCGGCGACCATCCGGATCGCGTTACCGGTGTTGGGTGCGATGCGCGGGGAGAAGAACATCAGCCGAAACATTTGACGATGATCGCAGTTCGTCTTCTGGATATTTGCTCGAATGCCGGGTAAGTGGGCCCCGACGATGGCTGTGAACTCTGTCTGTTCAGTAAGAATTGTGGAAACGGCAGCGTGTGGCTGGCATACTCGACCAATTGCCAGGCGTACAACGCCCGCCCAAACTCGGGCGAAATCAGCAGGAAGCCTTATGAACGACGCTCCATTACCCAAATACGGACTCGCGGCCGGTAGCGCGGCCGGGCGGCGATGACCACGTTTACGCAGCAAGAGCTGGTCGACGGGGTAGTTACCGAAACGGAGGCGCCCCCGCCCGCCCCGACCAAACGTTCATCCAGATGGGCGCTGAAGAACTGGCCGGTTCGCCGGAAGGTCATAGCGATCGTGTTGGTGCCGCTGATTCTGGCCGGCGCCTTCGGCGGTCTGCGGATCTACTCGAACACTACCGAAGCCCGCGATCTGCAACGCGCCGCCGACCGCGCCGAAATGGTGCCCGCGATCGTTAGCTACGTGACCGCCCTCAATGGCGCAATGTTGGCCCCGTCGACCGGTGGGGACACTCAGGCGGCGGTCAGCGCATTCGACGCCAGCCGCAGAGAGCTGCAGCGTCGGCTCGCCGACACCGACGTCGCGCCGGACGTCCGCAAGGGCGTCACCAGCATGCTCGACGGCGGCCAGGCGCTGTTGGAGAAGGTCACCTCGAACACCATCGGCCTGCGCGACCGGATCACCGCCTATGCGCCGATCCTGCTCACATCCGAGGACGCCATCACCGGATCGGTCCGGGTGGAGGACGAGGGCATCCGCACCGCGACGCAGGGCCTGACCCGCGCCGTCGGCGCCCGCGGCCAGATGATGATGGAGCAGCTGCTGGTCAACCTGGGCGCGGAGCTGCCCGAACCGGAGCTGCGTACGTCGATGATCACCCTCGCCGGTACCGAGCCGTCCACGCTGTTCGGGATGAGCCAGGTACTCGGCATCGGCTCGCCGGAGGCCCAGCAACTGCAGGCCGAGTACGTCCGCCGGACGGCCATCATGTCGGACCCGGCCATCGTGCTGGTCAACAACCCGGATCTGACCCAGTCGCTGCAGGCCACCGACCAGATCGCCGCGCAGATGATCGACCGCACCGCGCCGGCGGTTACCGCGGCGGTCAAGGACCAAGCGTCGGTGGCGCGCACCGAAGCCATCCGCGATTCGGCGATCGCGCTCGGTGCGCTGCTGCTGGCCCTGCTGGTCGTGACGCTGGTGGCACGCTCGCTGGTCCGGCCGCTGCGCGTGCTGCGAAACAGCGCCCTGCGGGTTGCCCACGACGACCTGGCACGAGAAATCGAGCAGGTCCGGGCGGGCAAGGAACCCGGTCCGGTCCGCCCGATCCCGGTGCACACCACCGAGGAGGTTGGCCAGGTCGCGCACGCCGTCGACGAGCTGCACGAACAGGCCGTCTACCTGGCCGGAGATCAGGCCCGGCTGCAAATGCAGGTCGGGGACATGTTCGAAACGCTGTCGCGGCGCAGTCGCTCGCTGGTCGACCAGCAGCTGTCGCTGATTGACCGGCTGGAACGCAATGAGGAGGACCCGCAGCGGCTGGAGAGCCTGTTCAAGCTCGATCATCTGGCGGCGCGGATGCGTCGAAACGGCGCCAACCTGCTGGTGCTCTCGGGTGCGAGGGTGCCCCGGGAGCAAGCCGAGGCGGTGCCCGTCTCGGCGATCATCAACGCCGCGGCCTCCGAGGTCGAGGACTACACCCGCGTCGTCACCGCAACGGTGCCCGACAGCGAGATCGTCGGGTTGGTCGCTGGCGACCTGGTGCATCTGCTCGCCGAGCTGCTGGACAATGCGCTGCGCTACTCGCCGCCGATCTCGCAGGTGCGAGTGTCGGCCGTGCACACCGGAAACGGCGGGCTCGTTGTCGAGGTCAGCGACATCGGGCTCGGGATGACCGAATCCGATCTGCGGGTCGCCAACACGCGGCTGCAGTCCGGCGGTGAGGTGAATCCGTACACCGCGCGGCACATGGGCCTGTTCGTGGTCGGGCGGCTCGCCCAGCAGCATGGCCTGGTGGTTCGGCTGCGCAGCACCATTGCGGGCGAACCGAATTCGGGTACCACGGCCGGGGTCTACGTGCCTGCCGAGCTGATCGTGCACGCCGGTCGACACGATCAGTTCGACTCCCCGCCATATGGCACCCCTGCCGATGCGCGCTCCGGGATCGCGACCGCACTCGCCCTGGACGAGGTTCACGAGTTCGCCGAGGGTGGCGACGATCTGGTCGGCGAGGAGCTCAACGGGCGCGCGGAGATCCCCGCCGCGCTGTTGCCCCAGCGCGATCCCGGCGCCAGCGGCATTTCTCGCGTTCCCGCCGCGGTCGGGCCGCCAGCTGCCGAGGACGTCGAGGATGAGGACGTCGTCGATTGGCCGGCCGATTCGATGCCGGCGCAGTCCAGCGAGCCCCAGGCTTGGGAAGAGGCCGCGCCGCCGGATGAGCGGGAGAGCTACGCGCCGACAGACACCTCCGCCTTCTTCGCGTCACGCGTCGAGGCGGCGGGCAATGGCCTGCCCGCCCCACCGCCTGCCCCACCGCAGCAGGAGCCCGAAGAACCGGCCAAGGGCACGCCCGCCGACGACGCCATCTACCAGAAGATGCTGTCCGAATGGCTGATCGATCCTACCGACCTGGCCAATAGCAGCGATCTGAATTGGGAATCCGTGTGGGATCACGGCTGGTCGGCGGCCGCCGCCGCGGAGGATGCGCCGGTGTTGTCACACACCGAGCACGGGCTGCCGGTGCGCGACCCGGGTGCCCGGCTGGTGCCGGGAGCGGCCGACGCCCCCGCGCACCAAGGTGCCGGGAACGGCGGTCACCGCAACGGCGGGGCGCACCGAAGCCACGACGGCGACGACGAGGTAGCATCGGCGGCCGAGCCCGATACCGGCGCGCATGCGGTTCCGGTACGTGATCCGGACGCAGTCCGCGCGAGCATCAGCAACCACTTCGGCGGGGTGCACGCCGCACGGTCGCACGGCCAAGAACCCAGAGGAACAGATAACGAATGACCTATCCGCCAAGTTCGACGCAGCGCGATTCGCTCGACTGGCTGGTTTCGAAGTTCGCCCGCGAAGTATCCGGCGTGACCCATGCGGTTCTGGTATCCGCGGACGGCCTGCTGATCGCCTCGAGTGAGCACATGCCCATCGAACGCGCCGACCAACTCGCCGCGGTGGCCTCGGGGCTGGCCAGCTTGTCGACCGGTGCCGCGCAACTCTTCAACGGCGGATACGTGCTGCAGTCTGTCGTCGAGATGGAGAACGGCTATCTGCTGCTGATGCGGGTCGGCGACGGCTCCAACCTTGCGACGCTGGCCACCACCAACTGTGACATCGGCCAGATCGGTTACGAGATGGCGATTCTGGTGGAGCGCGTCGGCAGCGTCGTCCAACCGTCCCGACGAACACCCCAACCCTCGTGAGCGCCGGATGGACGAACGCGAGCCGCGCGCACCTGCGGAGGAACACAGCCTGGTAAGGCCGTATACGCTGACGGCCGGTCGCACGGATTCCCGCGTCAAGCTGCCGCTGGAGGCGCCGGTGCAGGCGATCAAAACCAAGAAGCCGCGGCGGTGGCCGGGAAACGATGTGCGGGCGCGGATTTGCACGCTCTGCGAGGACAGCCCGTCGGTCGCCGAGGTGGCGGCTCATCTATCCTTACCCGTCGGCGTGGCCCGCGTGCTCATCGGTGATCTGGTGTCGTCGGGTCACCTGCGCGTGCACCACACCCTGGACGATGAGTCGACCGTCGATGAGCGCCGCGAACTGATAGGAAGGACCCTCCGTGGCTTACAAGCACTCTGAGGGGCGTGAAGCGGCGTCGACCAAGATCGTCATCTCGGGCGGTTTCGGGGTCGGCAAGACCACGTTCGTCGGCGCCGTCTCGGAGATCATGCCGTTGCGCACCGAGGCCCTGGTCACCAATGCCTCGGCGGGTCTCGACGGCCTGGACGCGACGCCGCACAAGAACACCACGACGGTGGCGATGGACTTCGGCCGGATCACCCTGGACGAGGAACTGGTGCTCTACCTGTTCGGCACGCCCGGCCAGCGCCGGTTCTGGTTCATGTGGGACGACCTGGTCCGCGGGGCCATTGGCGCGATCATCCTCGTCGACTGCCGACGGCTGCAGGACAGCTTTGCGGCGGTGGACTTCTTCGAGGCTCGCAACCTGCCATTCCTGATCGCGGTCAACGAATTCGACGACGCGCCAAAACATCCCCCGGCCGAAGTCCGCAAGGCGCTGGCGCTATCCGACGATATCCCGGTGATCACCGTCGACGCCCGTGATCGGCACTCCTCGACGGCCGCGCTGATCGCGGTCACCGAATACGCGCTGGACGTGCTCCCGTCGCTGCCCGGCTGACCTCGTGGATGACACCGAAACGGTCTGGGTGGACCGCGAATTCGACGACCACGATTTCCGCGACGACGACCTGAGGGGGCTGCGCACCGAACGCGTCGTGTTCACCGACTGCGATTTCAGCGGCGTCGACCTTGGCGAGTCCGAACATGTCGGCTCGGCATTCCGGAATTGCACCTTTCACCGGACATCGTTATGGCACAGCACATTTCGTCACTGCAGCATGCTCGGCTCGGTGTTCACCGAGTGCCGGCTTCGTCCGCTTACCCTGGTCGAGGTGGATTTCACGCTCGCCATTCTGGGCGGCTGCGATCTGCGCGGCGCCCGTTCCGACCCGACGCTGTGGACGACCGCCGCAGTGCGCGGCGCCCGCATCGATATCGAGCAGGCGCTGGCTTTCGCCGCGGCGCACGGGCTCGACGTGCACGGCGAGTGACGCTGAAAATCAGCCGGCCTTGAGCCGGATCTTCCACCGCACCAAGCTCAAGTAGCCGATGCAGATCAACCCGAGCATGCCCATGTTGAACCACCACGCGCCGGGGGTGTGCCTCCAATGCGAGTCTTGCGGAGTCAGCGGGCCCGGTACGAGTCTGATGAGGTCGATCGTCGACGCGGTGCTGGCGAATCCCCACCGCGCCGGCGTGATCCATGACAACTGGTCGAGCACCACCCGGCCCGTCACCGGGATCATGCCGCCCTGGAACACCAGCTGCGACATGATCGCGATCACCAGCAGCGGCATGATCTGCTCGTTCGATTTGGCCAGCGCCGAGAGAGCCAAGCCGACCATCGCTGCGGCCACGCAACAGGCCGCCATGTCGACGTACAGCTCGAGGGTCCGGTTGGGGATCACCGCGCCGCTGGTCACGGCTCCCGGCCCCCACTTCTTGCCCCATATGTTGATGGCGACGACGATGGCCGACTGCAGCAACGCGAAGCCGGCGAAGACGAAGACCTTGGCGAACAGGTATGCGGTCGTGGACAATCCGACGGCTTGCTCGCGGAGGAAGATCGCCCGCTCGCCGATCAGGGCGCGGATCGTCAGGGCGGTGCCCATGAAGATGGCGCCGACATTGAGCAGCACGAGGATCTGCCCCGGCTCGTTCGGCGCTTCACCACCCTGTATCGCAGGAACGGGCACGCCGAAGCCGACGTCTCCCGGCACCGACAGTGATAGCACACCCATGATGAACGGCAGCAGCGCCAGAAAGATGAAGTACCCGCGGTCGGAGACGATCAGCCTCATCTGGCGCCGGGAGATGGTCGAGAACTGCCGGCGCAGGCTGGTCCGCGTCGGCTTACCCAGGTCCGCCGGTTCCTGTGCCGCCGGTTGAGGCGGGGGTGGACCGTGCTGGGCGAGGAACCGTTTGTTGGCGGTGTCGGGGTCGCGTGCGACCCCGCTGAAGATGTCGGCCCAGTTCGTCGTCCCCATCGACGGCCCGATCTGGCTGGGCGGTCCGGAGAACGCGGTCTTGCCGCCCGGTGCCAGCAGGAGCACCTGGTCGCACACGTCGAGATAGGACAACGAGTGGGTGACCACCAGCACCACGCGACCGGCGTCGGCGAGCTGGCGCAGCATCGTCATCACCTGCCGGTCCAGTGCGGGATCCAGGCCGGAGGTCGGCTCGTCGAGAATCAGCAGCGACGGTCCGGTCAGCAGCTCCATCGCCACCGACGCGCGTTTGCGCTGACCGCCGGACAGCTTGTCGACGCGGGTGTCGGCGTGCCGGGTCATCTCGAGTTCCTCGAGCACCTGCGCAACGACCTGTTTGCGGTCTTCCTTGGTGGTGTCCGGTGGCAGCCGCAGCTCGGCCGCAAACATCAGCGCCTGCATGACGGTCAGCTGGCCGTGTACCACGTCGTCCTGGGGCACCATGCCGATCCGGGAGCGCAGCGAGGCGTATTCGGCGTGAATGTCGTGTCCCTCGAAGGCCACCGTGCCGGTCGTCGGGTGCGTGTAGCCCGCCACCAACCGGGCGAATGTCGACTTACCCGCGCCCGACGGTCCGATAACGGCCGTCAACGTGCCGGGGCGTGCCGACAGCGAGATGTTTTCCAGCAGTGTCTTGTTGCCCTCGATGGTCCACGTCACGCCGTGCACGTCCAGGCCGCCGGTGCGGGTGTCGGCCGCGGTCTCGGTGCGGCGGGCCAGCGTGCCGCCGCGGAACACCAGGTCGACGTTGCCGATGGTGACCACGTCGCCGTCGTGCAGCACTTTCGACTCGACCCGCGAGCCGTTGACGAACGTCCCGTTGATGCTGCGTTCGTCGCGGATCTCGGTGCCGCCGGCGGCGGGAACCAAGGTGGCGTGGTGCCGGGACGCCAGCACGTCGGGGATGACGATGTCGTTGTCGTTGGCGCGCCCGATCTTGGTCGAGCCCGGCGGCGCCTCGGCGGGGCGGCCGGGCCGCAGGATCTTCAGCATGCTGGTCGCGAGGTTCCCCTCGCTCGAGCGCGGGGCCGCGGTCGGACCGATCGACGTGACCGATTCGAGACTCGGCTGGGACATCGGTTGCGATACCGCGACGGGCGTCCGGGCGGGCTGCGGCCCGCTCGGGTACCGCGGCTGCTGGCCCGGCGGGTAGGTCGGTGGCGGGCCCGATGGGTACATCGGCTGGGGGCGCGAAATGCTCGGTTGCTGCGGGCGGGGTCCGGTCGCCTGCGGCGGCTCGGTGGCCCGGGCACCGCCGGGGCGCTCGGCGACGCGTATGGACGTCGTCGGTGGCCGACCGGCTGACCCGTCGTGACGGCCGACCTCGAAACTCAGCTGGGGGCCGTCGGGGTTACCGATGTTGACGTTCTGACCGTCCTGGATGTCAATGGTGGGGACCCGGCGCCCGTTGACGAACATGCCGTTGAGGCTGCCGTTGTCGACGGCCACCCATCGACCCTGGTCGAACCGCAGCACCAGGTGTGCCCGGGAGATCAGCGGGTGGGCGATGCGCACGTCGGCGCGCAGGTCGCGGCCTATCACCACGTCGTTGCCGGCTGCGAAGGAGCGCGCGGATCCTTCATACCGAACGGTCAGCGCGGGGGAGGCGGGGCGGCTCATCGCGACCAACTCTATAGGTATCACCGGCTGCTACGACGCGTGACCGCGAGGTCAGGAAACCGGCGCCGACGCCGGGCTAGTGGGTGGCCGCCGGCGACCCGGTGACCACGCAGTGGGTGCGGGTGTAGATGGTGACCATGCACTCGTTGCAGTGCGTGCACGCCGATCGCACCGAATGCGCGTCGCCGTCGGCCTTGATCCGGTTGATCAGGTCGGGTTCGGCGAGCAGCGCGCGTCCCATGGCGACGAAGTCGAAGCCCTCCGCCATCGCCAGGTCCATCGTTTCGCGGTTGGTGATGCCGCCCAACAGGATGAGCGGCAGCTTCAGCTCGGCGCGGAACAGCTTGGCGTCCCTCAATAGATAGGCCTCCCGGTACGGGTACTCCCGCAGGAACTTCTTGCCGAGAATTCGGACGCCCCAGCGCATCGGCCGGTGTATGCCCTTGGCGAACCCCTTGATGGGGGCGTTACCGCGGAATAGATACATCGGGTTGACCAGTGAACTGCCCGCGGTGAGTTCGATGGCGTCGAGGCCACCGTCCTCCTCGAGCCATTTGGCTGTCTGCAGCGATTCATCCGTGGAGATGCCGCCGCGCACCCCGTCGGCCATGTTGAGCTTGGCGGTCACCGCGATCGGGGTGCCCTCCTTCTCCACCGCGCGCCGTACCGCCATCACGATGCCGCGTGCCACCTTGGCGCGGTTCGCCAGCGACCCCCCGAACTCGTCGTCGCGCCGGTTGATCAGCGCGCTGAGGAATGAGCTGGCGAGGTAGTTGTGGCCCAGGTGAACCTCGACCGCGTCGAACCCGGCCTCGATCGCGAACCGCGCCGCGGTGGCGTGGTCGGCGATGACCTTGTCGATGTCGTCACGCGTAGCCCGCTTGGCGAACTTCAAACCGGCGGGGTTGAACAGCCGGACCGGTGCCAGCGCCTTGCCCCGGTATGTGCGGAAGTGGGCGACGGGTCCGGCGTGGCCGATCTGCGCGCTGATCGCGGCGCCTTCGTCGTGAATGGTGTCGGTCAGCTTGCGCAGACCGGGAATCGCCTCCGGGCGCCACCAGATCTGGTCGAAATCGGTGCGCCCATCCGGTGACACCGCTAGATAGGCCACCGTGGTCATGCCGACCCCACCCGCGGCCGGCAGCCGGTGGTAGGTGATCAGGTCGTCGGTGACCAGCGCTTGCGGCGTGGCCGCCTCGAACGTCGCCGCCTTGATGATGCGGTTGCGCAGCGTCACCGGGCCGAGCTTGGCCGGGGTGAACACATTGGGCTGCGTGTTCATACTCGCGAGCCTGCCACAATGGCTGCCGTGGGCGCGATCACGCTGGACGGTAAGGCCACCCGCGACGAGATCTTCGTCGACCTCAAGGAACGGGTGGCGGGGTTGACGGCCGCCGGCCGCACCCCGGGGCTGGGCACCGTCCTCGTCGGCGACGACCCCGGCTCGCAGGCCTACGTGCGGGGCAAGCATGGCGACTGCGCCAAGGTGGGCATCAACTCGATCCGCCGCGAGCTGCCCGCCGACATCAGCCAGGCCAAGCTTGACGAGACGATCGACGAGCTCAACGCCAACCCCGACTGCACCGGCTACATCGTGCAGCTGCCGCTGCCCAAACATCTCAACGAGAACGCCGCATTGGAACGCGTCGACCCCGGCAAGGACGCCGACGGCCTGCACCCGACCAATCTGGGCCGTCTGGTGCTCAACGAGTCGGCGCCGCTGCCGTGCACGCCGCGCGGCATCGTGCACCTGCTGCGGCGCTACGAGGTGGAGATCGCCGGCGCTGAGGTAGTAGTGATCGGCCGTGGCGTCACCGTGGGCCGGCCGCTCGGGCTGCTGCTCACCCGGCGGTCGGAGAACGCCACGGTGACGTTGTGCCACACCGCAACTCGGCACCTTCCACAGCACACTCGCGAGGCCGATATCATCATCGCCGCGGCGGGCGTGCCGCACATGGTGACCGCGGAGATGGTGCGGCCGGGTGCGGCGGTGGTCGATGTGGGCGTCAGCCGGGACGAGGACGGGAAACTCGTCGGTGACGTGCACCCCGAAGTGTGGGAGGTGGCCGGCCACGTGTCGCCGAATCCCGGCGGGGTCGGCCCGCTGACCCGGGCGTTCCTGCTGACCAACGTCGTCGAGCTCGCCGAAGCACAGTTGTTGTGACCGCTCGGGAATTCGCGCGCAAGGTGGTCCGCGGGCAGTGGCCGATTCTGCTGGTGGGTGTGTTCTTCGTGGCCGCGTTCGGCTTGGTGATCACGGGGTATTGGCGACGAGGTGCGCTGGTGCTCGGCATCGGTGTCGCCGTCGCGGCGGCGCTGCGGCTGGCGCTCACCGATGATCGGGCCGGCCTGCTGGCGGTGCGCAGCAAGGGCATTGACTTCGTCACCACGGCCATCGTCAGCGCGGGCGTGATCTACATCGCCTGGACCATCGACCCGCTCGGCACAGGTTGAGCACGCTGCTAGGCGAGGGTGGCGCGGATGCAGACGGTGACGTACGGCAGCGCCAGGCCGGTGGTGTTGGCCAGCGCCGGGTGGGTGGCCAGCAGTTCCCGCACCCGCTCCAGGGTTTGGGTGCGCACATCCGTCGGTGAGGTGATGCAGTAACTGCGCGATGCGACCAGGTCGATAAGCGCCTGCGGCGTCAGATAGTTCGTCCACTCGAGCTGGTGGCGTTCGGTATCGTCGAACGGCTCCGAGAGCGTGACCTTGCTGTTGAACGGGTCGTCCTCGTGACCGATGATGCGGCCCAGATCCTTGACCCAGCCCAGCCGCTCGTCGCGGGCGTTCCACACCAGACCCAGCCGACCGCCCGGCCGCAGCACCCGCGCCACTTCCTTGACCGCGCGCTCGGGATCAAACCAGTGCCACGCCTGCGCGACCAGCACCGCGTCGACGCTGTCGTCGGGCAGCGGAATGTCTTCCGCGGTGCCCAGCAGCGCCGACGTGTCGGGCAGCGAATTGCTCAGCAGCTCCAGCATTTCCGGGATCGGGTCGACGGCAACGACCCCGAGCCCCCGCTCCACCAGGCGGGTGGTCAGCTTGCCGGTGCCGGCACCGAGGTCGAGGACATCGCGGGCATCCGCTGGCAGCAGCCAGTCGATGGCTTCCGGCGGATACGACGGCCTGCCGCGCTCATATGCCGCGGCTTCTGCGGCGTACGACAGGGAACGCTGCTGACTGGGCTGTGCTGTCGGCTCTTCGCCCGAGCGGCTCATCGCTGTCACCTCTCCGCCAGATCCAGGGTCTGGCGGATCAGGTTGCCGACGGCTTCGGTCTCGACCAGGAAGCCGTCGTGGCCATAGATCGAGTCGACGATGTGCAACTCGGTGCAGCCGGGCAGCAACTCGACCAGCTCCTCCTGCAGTCGCAGCGGGTAGAGCCGGTCGGAGGTGATGCCCCCGACGACCACCGGCACCGGACAGTTGGTCAGCGCCGCGCGGACGCCGCCGCGACCCCGTCCCACGTCGTGACTGGACAACGACTCGGTGAGCGCGACGTATGTGCCCGCGTCGAATCGTGCGAGCAGCTTGTGGCCCTGATGCTCCAGGTAGCTCTGCACCGCGAAGCGCCCGCCCGTCGCTGGGTCCTCGTCACCCTGGGCGTCGTTGGCGAACCGGGTGTCCAACTCCAGTTCGCCGCGGTAGGTCAGGTGCGCGAACCGACGCGCGATCTCCATGCCGAGGTCCGGCGATCGGCCGGTTCCGTAGTAGTCGCCGCCCTGCCAGTTCGGGTCGGACTGGATCGCGGCGATCTGCGAACTCTGGGTGCCGATCTGGTCAGCGGTGGCCCGGGCCCCGACCGCGAGCAACAACGCCGACCGCACCTTGTCGGAGTGGCTGACCATCCATTCCAGCGCCCGCGCGCCGCCCATCGAGCCGCCGACCACCGCCGCCACCTCGGTGATACCGAGAGCCGCCAGCGCGGCAACGTCGGCCTCCACCTGGTCGCGCACCGACACCAGCGGAAACCTTGAGCCCCAAGGCTTTCCGTCCGGAGCGAGCGAACTCGGTCCGGTGGAGCCGCGGCAGCCGCCCAACACATTGGTGGCGATCGCACACCACCGACCGGTGTCGATCGGGGCGCCTGGACCGGCCACGCCATCCCACCATCCCGGTGTCGGGTGCTCCGGGCCGGCCGGACCGGTGATGTGCGAGTCACCGGTCAGCGCATGCAGTACCACCACCACGTTGTCGCGGTTGGGCGACAGTTCGCCCCACCGCTGCACGGCGATGGAGACATCGTCGATGACGGCGCCGTTCTCCAGCGTCAGCGAGCCGATGTCGACGACCGCGACCTCACCCTCGGCGGGCAGCGCGGTAGTGGGCACGTCAAAGATTGTCACGTCAGATGTCCTCACGACCGTCATCTAAAACGCAGAGACCGTCTGCGGATCGGCGGTCCCCGACGCGCGCAGTGGGCGCGCCGCGGCGAAACCCTGCTCGAGGTCGGCGAGGATGTCATCGATCCCTTCGATACCGACCGCCAGCCGCACCAGGCCCGGCGTGACACCGGTGGCCAGTTGCTCCTCGGGGGTCAGTTGGGCGTGGGTGGTCGACGCCGGGTGAATGACCAGCGAGCGCACGTCGCCGATGTTGGCGACGTGGCTGTGCAGCGTCAGCGCGTTGACGAACGCCTTGCCGGCATCAACGCCGCCGGCCAGTTCGAAAGCCAGCACCGCACCGGTTCCCTTGGGCGCCAGCTGCTTTCCCAGCTCATACCACGGCGAGCTGGGCAGCCCCGCGTAATTCACCGAGATCACGTCCTCGTGCCCGGCCAGGTACTGAGCGACGCGTTGCGCATTCTCTACATGTCGCTCAACGCGCAGACTCAGCGTCTCTAGTCCTTGTGCGACCAAGAAAGCGTTGAACGGCGATGCCGCCGAACCCAGGTCGCGCAGCAGTTGCACCCGCGCCTTCAGGGCGAAGGCGGGCGGCCCCAGCTCGGCGAACACCACCCCGTGGTAACTCGGGTCGGGCGTGGTGAAGCCGGGGAACTTCCCGTTGGTCCAGTCGAAGGTGCCGCTGTCGACGATCACGCCGGCGATCGCGGCGCCGTGTCCGCCCAGGTACTTGGTGGCCGAGTGCACGACGATGTCGGCGCCGTGGCTGATCGGCTGGATCAGGTACGGGGTGGCGACGGTGTTGTCGACGATCAACGGCACCCCGGCGTCGTGGGCGATCGCCGCGAGGTTGGGGATGTCCAGGATGTCGTTCTGCGGGTTCGAGATGGTCTCGCCGAAGAACGCCTTGGTGTTCGGCCGCACGGCCGCGCGCCAGGACTCCAGGTCGTCGGGGTCCGCCACGAAGCTGACCTCGATGCCGATCTTGGGCAGCGTGTAGTGGAACAGGTTGTACGTGCCGCCGTAGAGCCGCGGGCTGGACACTATGTGGTCACCGGCGTTCGCGAGGTTGAGGATCGCGAAGTGCTCGGCGGCCTGGCCCGATGCCAGGAACAGCGCCGCGACGCCGCCTTCCAGCGCTGCGATGCGCTGCTCCACGACATCCTGCGTCGGGTTCATGATCCGGGTGTAGATGTTGCCGGGCTCGGCGAGGCCGAACAGCGCGGCGGCGTGATCGGTGCTGTTGAAGGTGTACGACGTGGTCTGGTAGATCGGCAGCGCCCGCGCGTTGGTGGCGACATCGGGGGTTTGCCCCGCGTGGACCTGTTTCGTCTCGAACGACCAGCTTGCCGTCGGGTCGTCGAGCGTGTTTTCGGTGCTCATGGGTGTTTCTCCTGTTGTGATGGGGCCGGCTCGGCTCGGTTCGACGTACTCAGCAGGAACTGCGCACGACGGACCTCACCTGTCTCTTGGGGGCCCGTCACAACGGACCCGCGCTTGCCGGTAACCGCTAACGGCTACTCAACCTGGTCATCACCCGGGGCACCCCACCGCGGTTGGAGGGTTGCCGGCCAGCAAGCCGGGGCTTGACGCTGGCGCTCATGACCGATGAGAAGGGTATCGCATGTTGCTGACTGGGCGCCAGCGGGGTGATCATGAAGCGCCCGGAGCGGCCGGTGCCCAGACCCTGCCGCACGCGTAGGTTCGTAACCGACGAACCTGACCGAGACCGACGCCGGGAGAACACCACATGAGCGCCGAGCAGCCAACCATCATCTACACGCTGACGGACGAGGCGCCGCTTCTTGCGACCTACGCCTTCCTGCCGATCATTCGAACCTTTACCGAGCCGGCGGGGATCAACGTTGAGACCAGTGACATCTCTGTTGCGGCACGCATCCTGGCCGAGTTTTCCGATCACCTGACCGAAGAGCAGCGCGTGCCGGACAACCTGGCCGAGCTGGGCCGGCTGACCCAGCTGCCCGAGACCAACATCATCAAGCTGCCGAACATCAGCGCTTCGGTGCCGCAGCTCACGGCTGTCATCGAGGAACTGCAAGAGAAGGGCTACGCAGTCCCGGACTATCCGGCATATCCGAAGACCGACGAAGACAAGGCCCTCAAGGAGCGCTACGGCAAGATCCTGGGCAGTGCGGTGAACCCGGTTCTGCGCGAAGGCAACTCGGACCGCCGCGCCCCGAAGGCGGTCAAGGAGTACGTGCGCAAGCACCCGCACAGCATGGGCGAGTTTTCCCAGGCCTCCCGCACTCATGTGGCGACCATGAAGGGCGGCGACTTCTATCACGGCGAGAAGTCGATGACCCTGGACCGCGCCCGCAACGTCCGGATGGAACTGAAGACCAAGAGCGGCGAGACGATCGTGTTCAAGCCCGAGACGTCGTTGGACGAGGGCGACGTGATCGAGAGCATGTTCATGAGCAAGAAGGCTCTGTGCGAGTTCTACGAACAGCAGATCGAGGATGCCTACAAGACCGGCGTGATGTTCTCGCTGCACGTCAAGGCGACGATGATGAAGGTCAGCCATCCCATCGTCTTCGGCCACTGCGTGAAGGTCTTCTACAAGGACGCCTTCGCCAAGCATCAGAAGGTGCTCGACGAACTGGGTGTCAACGTCAACAACGGCATGGTCGACCTGTACAACAAGATCGAGTCGCTGCCCGCAACGCGGCGTGAGGAGATCATCCACGACATCCACGCCGTGCACGAGCACCGGCCCGAGCTGGCCATGGTGGATTCGGCACGGGGCATCACCAACTTCCACTCGCCCAGCGACGTGATCGTGGACGCCTCGATGCCCGCGATGATCCGGCTGGGCGGCAAGATGTACGGCGCCGACGGACGGACCAAGGACACCAAGGCGGTGAACCCCGAGTCCACGTTCTCCCGGATCTACCAGGAAATCATCAACTTCTGTAAGACGCACGGCCAGTTCGACCCGACCACCATGGGCACCGTTCCGAATGTCGGCCTGATGGCACAGGCGGCCGAGGAGTACGGCTCACACGACAAGACCTTCGAGATTCCCGAGGACGGCGTCGCCGACATCGTCGACATCGACAACGGTGAGGTGTTGTTAACGCAGGACGTCGAGGAGGGCGACATCTGGCGCATGCCCGTGACCAAGGACGCAGCGATCCGCGACTGGGTCAAATTGGCAGTCACCCGCGGGCGTCTCTCGGGCATGACGGTGCTGTTCTGGCTGGACACCGAACGTCCGCACGAGGCCGAGCTGAGAAAGAAGGTCAAGGCCTACCTGAAGGACCACGACACCGAGGACCTCCACATCCAGATCATGCCGCAGGTGTGGGCCATGCGGTACACGCTGGAGCGCGTGATCCGCGGACAGGACACCATCGCCGCGACCGGAAACATCCTGCGCGACTACCTGACCGACCTGTTCCCGATTCTGGAACTGGGCACCAGCGCCAAGATGCTGTCCATCGTGCCGTTGATGGCCGGCGGTGGGATGTACGAAACGGGCGCGGGCGGCTCGGCGCCCAAGCACGTCCACCAGCTGGTCGAGGAGAACCACCTACGGTGGGATTCGCTCGGTGAGTTCCTCGCGTTGGGCGCCTGTTTCGAAGACCTGGGTGACAAGACCGGCAATAAGCGGGCCGCACTGCTGGGCACGACGCTGGACGCCGCGATCGGCAACCTGCTGGAGAACGACAAGGGTCCGTCGCGCAAGACGGGTGAGCTCGACAACCGCGGCAGCCAGTTCTATCTGGCGCTGTACTGGGCGCAGGAACTCGCCGCGCAGAACGAGGATCAAGGGCTGGCCGACCACTTCGGCGAACTGGCCAAGGCGCTAGCCGAGAAGGAAGAGGCTATCGTGGCCGAACTCGTCGAGGCGCAAGGCAATTCGGTGGACATCGGCGGCTACTACAACCCGGACCGCGAAAAGACCACAGCCGTGATGCGGCCCAGCAAGACGTTGAATGAGCTGTTACAAAGCGCTACTGGTCAGTAACGAAACATGGCCCTTCCCGGGCCACTTGGCCCTTGTAGTGTGGCCCACATGTCCAAGATCAAGGTCGAAGGCACGGTCGTAGAGCTCGACGGTGACGAGATGACCCGCATCATCTGGAAGATGATCAAGGAGCAGTTGATCCTTCCGCACCTCGACCTCAACTTGGACTATTACGACCTGGGCATCGAGCACCGCGACGAGACCGACGACCAGGTGACCGTCGACGCCGCCGAGGCGATCAAGGAGCACGGTGTTGGGGTCAAGTGCGCCAGCATCACTCCCGACGAGGCCCGCGTCAAAGAGTTCAACCTCAAGCAGATGTGGCTTTCGCCCAATGGCACGATCCGAAACATCCTGGGCGGCACCATCTTCCGGGCGCCTATCGTCATCTCCAATGTGCCGCGGCTGGTTCCGGGCTGGACCAAGCCGATCATCATCGGCCGCCACGCGTTCGGTGACCAGTACCGCGCCTTCAACACCAAGGTGGAAAAGCCCGGCACCTTCACGGTGACGTTCACCCCGGACGACGGCAGCGAGCCGATGGTGCACGAGGTCGTCGAGATCCCCGAGGGCGGCGGCGTCATCATGGGCATGTACAACTTCAAGAAGTCCATCCAGGACTTCGCCCGGTCGTCGTTCAACTATGGGCTGCAACAGAATTACCCGGTCTACCTTTCGACGAAGAACACCATCCTCAAGGGCTACGACGGGATGTTCAAGGACGAGTTTCAGCGCATCTTCAACGAGGAGTACAAGGAGGAGTTCGAAGCCAAGGGCCTGACCTACGAGCACCGGTTGATCGACGACATGGTGGCGGCCTGCCTGAAGTGGGAGGGTGGCTACGTGTGGGCGTGCAAGAACTACGACGGCGACGTGCAGTCCGACACGGTCGCACAGGGTTACGGCTCACTGGGCCTGATGACCTCGGTGCTGATGACACCGGACGGCAAGATCGTCGAGGCGGAGGCCGCGCACGGCACCGTCACCCGGCACTTCCGGCAGCACCAGCAGGGCAAGCCCACGTCGACCAATCCGATCGCGTCGATCTTCGCGTGGACGCGCGGCCTCGAGCATCGCGGCAAGCTCGACAACACTCCCGACGTGATCAAGTTCGCTGACACGCTCGAAGACGTCGTCATCAACACCGTCGAGGGCGGCCAGATGACCAAGGACCTGGCGACCCTGATCGGGGACGAGCAGCCTTGGCAGACCAGCGAGGAGTTCCTCGGCTCGATCGCCGACCACCTGAAGAGGGCCCTCAACTAGCCAGTGGCCCGCTTCGGGTAGGCGTAAGCGTCGACGAAGTCGAGGATCACCTTGGTGATCCGCTCCGGCGCCTCGAACATCGGGATGTGCCCGACGCCGTCGAGATGCGTGACCTTCGTGTCCTTGGGCAGCTGGGTGGTGAATTGGCGGGTGTAGCGCGGATGCGGCAACACCCGGTCCTTCTCGCAGATGACCAGGTGGGTCGGGGCGGTGCCGTTGGCCAGTTCCAGTAGCCCTGGCAGCAGCAGGGCCTTCACCAGCAGTTGGTAGTACGCCGGGCAATGTGCGGCGTCGTCGACGCATGCGCGGAGGTCGGCTTCGCTCAGGCCGTCGGCGGATGCGCTGATCGGCAGATAGGCGATCCGGTGGGACAGCGGAAGGCTCAGCACCCGTCGACGCAGCGCGAGGGCCAACAGCCACACCGGGAGGCCGGCCAGGAACTTGCCGACGATCTCGAATTTTGCCGGCGTGAAGTGGCGCCAGCCGCCGGCCGGCGCGATCCCGGTAAGCGTGCGGGCCCGGCCGCGGCGCTCCAGCTCGAACGCAACCCAGCCGCCAAGCGAGTTGCCCACGATGTGCGCAGTGCCCCAGCCCAGCGCGTCGAGGTGGCGTTCGACATCGTCGGCTAGCGACGCGGAGCCCAGGAAGAACGGGCCTTTGGATCCGCCGTTGTGTCCGGCCATGGTGGGTGCGAACACCTCGTAGCGACCCGTCTCAGCTATCTGCGGCGCGACGTATTTCCACACGTTCTGCGACAGCATGAACGGGTGCAGCAACAGCATCGGCTCCCCGGACCCGAGGTGGATCGGCACGCGCTCAGGCATGCTGCCGACACTATGGCGATACCACCGGTACCGCAAGGCGCGGTCGGTTGTCAGCGCAGTGCGCTATTCGACCGGTGGCAGCGGGCGCGGCTGGTGAGCGTGAAAAGATTGACCCACCATGAGTACCCCCTCCGAGCGCGTCGTTTTCTCCGGCGTGCAACCCACCTCTGACTCCCTGCATCTCGGCAACGCGCTGGGTGCGATCAACCAGTGGGTGAACCTGCAGGATGATTACGACGCCTACTTCTGCGTCGTCGACCTGCACGCCATCACAATCCCATGGGATCCGGGCACCCTTCGACGCCGCACGCTCGCGACCGCCGCACAGTATCTGGCGCTGGGCATCGACCCGAACCGCAGCACCATTTTCGTGCAGAGCCAGGTGCCAACGCACGCCGAACTCGCTTGGGTGCTGGGATGTTTCACCGGATTCGGACAGGCGTCGCGGATGACGCAGTTCAAGGACAAGTCGCAGAAGGAGGGCAGCGACGCCACCACGGTCGGTCTGTTCACCTATCCGGTGCTGATGGCTGCCGACGTGCTGCTCTACGACACCAATTTGGTGCCGGTCGGCGAGGACCAGCGCCAGCACCTGGAACTGGCCCGCGACGTCGCGCAGCGCTTCAACTCGCGATTCCCGGACACCTTCGTCGTCCCCGAGGTGATGATCCAGAAGTCAACCGCCAAGATCTACGACTTGCAGGACCCCACGGCGAAGATGAGCAAGTCCGCGGGCACCGAGGCCGGGCTGATTGGTCTGCTCGACGACCCGAAGGTGTCAGCCAAGAAGATCCGCTCGGCGGTCACCGACAGCGAGCGAGAGATCCGCTACGACCCGGAAGCCAAACCGGGAGTGTCGAACCTGCTGACCATCCAGTCCGCCGTCACCGGCACCGATGTCGACAAGCTCGTCGAGGGCTATTCCGGACGGGGCTATGGCGATCTGAAAGCCGACACCGCCGATGCCGTCGTCGAATTCGTGACACCGATCAAGGCGCGGGTCGACGAACTGCTGGCCGACTCGGCGGAACTGGAGGCCGTTCTGGCGGCCGGTGCGGGCCGGGCCAAGGACGTGTCTGCTAAGACGCTGAAGCGGGTATACGACCGGTTAGGGTTCTTGCAGCAACCGAATTGACCCTGGGAGGCTGGTATGTCCGAGCCGGCCAAACCGGGAATCCTTGACCGCCTCCGGTCGCGTTACGAATGGTTCGACCACGTGATGCGCGCCTGGCAGCGCTATCAGAACCGCAAGGGCGACTTCTTCGCTGCGGGCATCACGTATTTCACGGTCTTCGCGCTTTTCCCGTTGACCATGATCGGTTTCGCCGCGGGCGGCTTCGTGCTGTCGCGCCGCCCCGACCTGCTCGCCGAGATCGAGGCCCGGATCAAGACGACGGTGTCCGGAGAATTCAGCGAGCAGCTGATCAGCTTGATGAACTCGGCCGTCGAGTCGCGGACCTCGGTCGGCATCATCGGCCTGGCCACCGCCGCGTGGGCGGGGCTGGGCTGGATGGCCAACCTGCGCGAGGCGCTGAGCGAGATGTGGGAGCAGCGCCGGGAGCCGCCCAACTTCGTCAAGACCAAGCTGTCCGACCTGCTGGCGCTCGTTTCGGCATTCGTCGCAATCGCTGTCACAATCGCGCTGACCGTGCTGAGTGATCCGGGACTGATGACAAACGTGCTGGAATGGTTTGGGTTTCAAGATGTTCCGGGCCTTGCCGGCGTGCTGCGAATGGTGTCGGTGTTGGTGTCGCTGCTGATCTCCTGGCTGTTGTTCACCTGGATCATCGCGCGCCTGCCCCGAGAGTCGATCAGCTTCCGCAGTTCGGTGAAGGCCGGCCTGATGGCCGCGGTCGGGTTCGAGGTTTTCAAGCAGTTGGCTTCGCTGTTTCTGCAAACGGTTATGCAGGGCCCGGCCGGGGCGACGTTCGGACCGGTGTTGGGCCTGATGGTGTTCGCCTACATCACCGCCCGGCTGATCCTGTTCGCCACCGCATGGGCGGCCACCTCTGAAGAAAACTTCGCCGCTGTGCCGGTGGAACCACCCACCGGTGCCCAGATCACTCCGCGGGTGCAGGTCCACGAAGGCGTGGGTGTGCGTGGCGCTCTGATCGCGGCGGCCGTGGGCGCCCTTGGCGCGCTGGGCTTTTCGCGCTTGCTTCGACGCCCGTAGTCGTCAGGTGACCACCTTGAGGCCGATGATGCAGCCGACCACGCCCAGCATGAGAGCCACCTTGACCACCGATGCGGTTTCGGCGCCGGTCAGCATCGCGTAGGCGATGGTGAGCACCGCGCCGATGCCGACCCACACCGCGTAACTGGTGCCGGGCGGCAGGCTGCGCATCGCGATCGCCAGCCCGACCATCGAGAAGACAAGCGCCACACCGAAAACCAGGTTCGGCACCAGTCGGGTGAGCCCGTCGGACTTGCTCAGCGCGGTCGCCCATACGGCTTCCAGAACTCCCGACGCCACCAGGATGAGCCACGCCATGGGGGCCTCAGTGTTGCGGTCTGCGGTTGACTGATCTGGCCGCCATCATCAGGCCGAACACGATCACGGTGCCGATGACGGCCACGCCGACCCGGACCGGCAGGGCATCCGCGGCAGGCATGATGTCGGCAGCCTTGGCGGTGGTCTCGTCGGCGGCCGCCTTCGGCGTGGCCGACAGGGAGGGATCCGGTTCGATCAGCGTGCCGACCCGGGTGCCCGGGGCGGTGGCGAATCCGTAGTCCAGCAGGTGGGCGGCCTGTTGCCACGGTGCAATCGGCTGCCGGGTGCCGCGCAGCAGCACCGCGACCAGCCGGCGGCCGTCGCGGTTGGCCGCCCCGACGAAGGTCTGGCCGGCATCGTCGGTGTAGCCGGTCTTGCCGCCGAGTGCGCCGGGGTAGTTGTAGAGCAGCTGATTGTCGTTCTCCACCGGGTAGCCGGCGTCGCCGCGGCCGGGGAAGTCGAAGCCGCGGGTCGCGACGATTTCGGTGAACCTGGGGTTCTGCCAGGCGTATCGGTAGAACAGGCCGATGTCGTAGGCCGAGGTGCTCATGCCCGGGCCGTCCAGACCCGACGGCGTGGCCACCCGGGTATCGCGGCCGCCGAGCTTGCCCGCCAGGTCGTTGAGCTTGCCCAGGGTGGCGTCCATCCCGCCGAGTTGGGCCGCCAGCGCGTGCGCGGCGTCGTTGCCGGAGTACATGAGCAGGCCGTGCAGCAGGTCGTTGATCGAGTAGTGCCCGCCTTCGCCGACGCCCACCTTGGTGCCTTCGACGGCCGCGTCGTCGGCGGTGCCGGCCACGACCTTGTGGATCGGCAGATCCTTGATCGCCTGCATGGCCACCAGCACCTTGATCAGGCTGGCCGGGCGGTGGCGGCCGTGCGGGTCCTTGGCGGCGATGACGTCGCCGCTGTCCAGGTCGGCGACCAGCCACGCCTCCGCGGAGACGTCGCCCGGCAGCGGCGGTGTGCCCGGCGCCGCTATCACGCCGCAGCCGGCCAGCGCGTCACCGCCGACCGGCTCGGCGGGTACCGGCAGCCGAAGCGGTGGATCCTCGCCCGGCTTGGGCACCTCGGACGCATCGACCGCGGGTGGGGTGCTGACCTGGTACGGACAGGCGGGGGAATCGGGGGCGGCGTTGGGTTCGGCCGCTGCAACGGGTAAGCCGACGATCGCCGGTGCGGCCAGCATCGCCGTCGCCGCAACCAGCGACAAAGCGCGCGTCGAGATCATCCATGAGGTCGCCATCGAAAGTGCAGGGTAGGGGATGAAACCCCGATTTCCGCGATGCCGCGCTGTGACAGTTGTGACTGATGTTAAAGCGAGATGTAGGCCACGGCCGGGAATTCGATGGAGGACATCCACAGCTTTCCGCCGGATTCGACGACACCGGTGACAATGCCGAAGTCGGGGTGTGTGGTGCGGACGCCGGCGACGGGCTTGCCGGTGTCGGGATCGAATGCGACGACCCACACGACCGACTCGGGCTTCGGCAGAAACCGGTCCGGCAGCCGCCACAACAGCTTCCGGACGATCGGCGGTCCTTTCGCCAGCCGGTCCGCCACGGGATTGGCGGGTGTGACAAACGCGCACCAGATCCGGCCGTCGGCACCGGTCGACAGGTTATCGGGCATGCCGGGCAGGTTGACCGCCAACGGTTGAACGGTTCCGGCGTTCGGTCCCGTCAGCCAGTACTTCGAAAGCCGGCGCCCCGGTGTCTCGGCGAACACCAGCGCGGACTCGTCCACGGTGTCGGTGACTCCGTTGGCGAAGTAGAGGCCGTCGACCAGCCTGGTGACTGTGCCGTCGGTGTCGCGCCTGAACAGGCCGCCGCGCCCACGAGCCTCCAGGAGCGCCGCCATGTAGTCGGCATAGGTAAAGTCACTCGTCGATTCCGTGAAAAAGATTGTCCCGTCGGATAATTCGGTGACATTCGAGCAGAACTGCAGCTTGCGACCATCTACGGTGTCGACCAGCGTCTCGAACTCGCCGGTGGAGCGGTCCATTGCAAGCAGGCCACGCGGACTGTCGCAGACCAGCAGGCGGCCGTCGCGGGCGACATGCATGCCCAGCGGTCGCCCACCGGTGTCGGCCACGACCGTTGGTTCGGCGCCGTCGGGCGAGATGCGGACGATGCGACCGTCGACCAACCCCGTCCACAGCATGCCGTCGGCGTCGGCGACGACGTCTTCGGGCCCGTCGCCTGGCACCGGCACGACGGTGACGTCGGCGGATGGGAAGTCGGGCAGCTCGTCGACGGGAGGTGGCTGCCAGCGGACGGGATCGATTCGCGGCTTCTTGTGTCTCTTGAAGGGCACGCCGCTGACGTTAGCGCGAGGTCTACAGCAGCCGGCCGGCTTCGCTCAGCACGCCGCGCAGAATGTCGTAGATCGCGTCGAACTCGGCCTGGCCGCTGATCAGTGGTGGGGCGAGCTGCACCACGGGGTCGCCGCGGTCGTCGGCCCGGCAGTACAGGCCGGCTTCGAATATCGCGGGCGTCAGGAAGCCACGCAGCAGGCGCTCGCTCTCGTCATCGTCGAACGTCTCCTTGGTGGCCTTGTCCTTGACCAGCTCGATGCCGTAGAAGAAGCCCTCGCCGCGGACGTCACCGACGATCGGCAGGTCGTAGAGCTTCTCCAGGGTGGCCCGGAACGCCGGCGCCATTTCCTTGACGTGATCGTTGATCCCCTCGCGCTCGAAGATGTCCAGGTTGGCCAGCGCCACCGCCGAGGACACCGCGTGACCGCCGAACGTGTAGCCATGACCGAACGTCGTCGTGCCGTTGTTGAACGGCTCGAACAGCCGGTCGGTGGCGATCATCGCGCCGATGGGCGAGTACCCGGAGGTCAGGCCCTTCGCGCAGGTGATCATGTCCGGCACATAGCCGAAGTCGTCGCAGGCGAACATCGAACCGATCCGCCCGTAGGCGCAGATCACCTCGTCGGACACCAGCAGCACGTTGTACTCGTCGCAGATCTCCCGGACGCGTTCGAAGTAGCCGGGCGGCGGCGGGAAGCAGCCACCGGCGTTCTGAACCGGTTCCAGGAAGACCGCGGCGACGGTGTCGGGACCCTCGAACTCGATGGCCTCGGCGATCCGGTCCGCGGTGTACTGGCCGAATGCCTTGATGTCGGTGTCGTATGGCGCGGGGGCGCGGTAGAAGTTGGTGTTCGGCACCCGAAAGCCGCCCGGTGTCAGCGGCTCGAACGGCTCTTTGAACGCCGGCAGGCCGGTGATGGCCAGTGCGCCCTGCGGTGTGCCGTGGTAAGCGATCGCGCGCGAAATCACCTTGTGCTTACCGGGTTTGCCGGTCAGCTTGAAGTACTGCTTGGCCAGCTTCCACGCGGTTTCGACGGCCTCGCCGCCACCGGTGGTGAAGAACACCCGGTTGAGATCGCCGGGCGCGTAGCCGGCGATCCGCTCGGCCAACTCGATCGCGGGCGGGGTGGCATACGACCACAGCGGAAAGAAGGCCAGCTTCTCGGCCTGCTTGGCGGCGACCTCGGCAAGTTCCTTACGGCCATGGCCGACCTGCACCACGAAGAGGCCGGATAGCCCGTCGATATAGCTCTTGCCCTTGTCGTCCCAAATCCTCACGCCCTCACCACGGGTGATGACCGGCGGCGTGATGCCGGCCCCGTGACGGGCGAAGTGGCCCCATAGATGGCGGTTGGCTTTTGCGCCCAGGTCGGTCGTAACCTCTTCAGTGATATCCGTAGTCGTCATCGCGTGCCCCAATTATATTGCTGCTTAACGAGTTTCAGATAAACCAGCGTTTCGGTGGATATCACTCCTGGCAAAGCACGAATCTGGGTGTTGAGCAGGTCGAGCAGGTCGTCGTCGTCCTCGCACACCACTTCGATGATGGCGTCGAACGAGCCGGCGGTCAGCACCACGTACTCGACGGCGTCGATCGCGGCCAACTTCTCGGCAACCCTGGTGGTGTCCCCGGTGCAGCGGATGCCGATCATCGCCTGGCGGGCGAAGCCGAGTTGCATCGGGTCGGTTACCGCGACGATCTGCATGACGCCGGTATCGACCATGCGCTGGACCCGCTGCCGCACGGCCGCCTCGGAGAGACCCACCGCTTTGCCGATGCCCGCATACGAGCGACGGCCGTCCTGCTGGAGCTTCTCGATGATCGCCTTGGACAGCTCGTCGAGCTGGACCGCCGCGCCGGGACGTGTGTGCACGCGGAGCGGGACGGACTGGATGCCGTCGGCACCCGGGTTGGCCATGCAAGAGATTGTGCACGGAATCCGTCGTGACAAGCAACCAGGCCTATGAAATCGCTCGCGAACAGGTGCCGGGACTGCGGGAATGCGTAGCCGCCCTGTCCGCCGTGGGCTAGCGTTGAGCCATGACTGCGACCGTATCGGCCAGTGTGGCCAGCAGCTGGATCGACGGGGCGGCGGTGGCAACCGGCGGCGCCCGTCACCAGATCATCAACCCGGCGAACGGCGACGTCGTCGCGGAATGCGCGTTGGCGGCGCCCACCGACGTCGACGCCGCGGTGGCAGCGGCCCGGGCGGCATTGCCGGGTTGGGCGGGGGCGACCCCGGCGGACCGCTCCACGGTGCTGGCCAAGCTGGCGGCGCTGACCGCCGAGCACGCCGACGACCTGATCGCCGAGGAGGTCGGCCAGACCGGCAAGCCGGTGCGGCTGGCGCGAGAGTTCGACGTGCCGGGCAGCATCGACAATATCGACTTCTTCGCCGGCGCGGCGCGCCATCTCGAAGGCAAGGCCACCGCGGAGTATTCCGGCGACCACACCTCCAGCATCCGGCGCGAGGCCGTCGGCGTCGTCGCGACCATCACACCGTGGAACTACCCGCTGCAGATGGCGGTCTGGAAGGTGCTGCCCGCACTGGCCGCCGGGTGCAGCGTGGTCATCAAGCCCGCAGAGCTGACACCGTTGACCACCTTGACGCTGGCCCGGCTGGCCACCGAGGCCGGCCTGCCCGACGGCGTCTTCAACGTCGTCACCGGAGCGGGTGGCGACGTCGGAACCGCGCTGGCCGGACACCCCGACGTCGACGTGGTGACCTTCACCGGGTCGACACCGGTGGGTCGCAAGGTGATGGCGGCCGCGGCCGCGCACGGTCACCGCACCCAGCTCGAGCTGGGCGGCAAGGCGCCGTTCGTGGTGTTCGACGACGCCGACCTCGACGCCGCGATTCAGGGCGCGGTCGCCGGGGCGCTGATCAACACCGGACAGGACTGCACCGCGGCCACCCGGGCCATCGTGGCGCGGGAGCTCTACGACGATTTCGTCGCCGGGGTTGCCGAGGTGATGAGCAAGGTCGTCGTCGGAGATCCCGAGGACCCGGACACCGACCTGGGCCCGCTGATCTCAATGGCGCGCCGGGCGAAGGTTGCCGGCATGGTCGAGCGGGCCCCCGGCCAGGGTGGCCGCATCGTCACCGGCGGCAGCGCACCGGACGGGCCCGGGTCGTTCTACCTGCCGACGCTGATCGCCAACGTGGACGAGAGCTCGGAGGTCTACCGCGACGAGATCTTCGGTCCCGTGCTGACGGTGCGCGCCTTCACCGATGACGACGACGCGCTGCGGCAGGCCAACGACACCGACTATGGCCTGGCGGCATCGGCCTGGACCCGCGACGTCTACCGCGCGCAGCGGGCGTCACGCGAAATCCAGGCCGGATGTGTGTGGATCAACGACCACATCCCGATCATCAGCGAGATGCCGCACGGTGGTATGGGCGCTTCGGGATTCGGCAAGGACATGTCCGACTACTCGTTCGAGGAATACCTGACCATCAAGCACGTGATGAGCGATACCACCGGTGTCGCCGAAAAAGACTGGCACCGGACCGTATTCACGAAGCGCTAGCGGAGCCTAGACTTGCGCCATGACCGCCAGCACGCGGGTGGACGAGTTCGAGGAACTGCGGCCGCATCTGCTGGCCGTCGCGTACCGGCTCACCGGCACCGTCGCCGACGCCGAGGACATCGTGCAAGACGCCTGGCTGCGCTGGAATGCGTCGGCGCGCGAATCGATCACCGATCTGCGGGCGTGGCTGACCACCGTGGTGAGCCGGCTGGGCCTGGACCGGCTGCGCTCGGCCGCACATCGCCGGGAAACCTACGTCGGCCAGTGGCTCCCGGAACCGGTGGTGACGGCGCCCGATGCCGACGATCCGTTGTCGGCGGTGGTGGCCGGCGAGGACGCGCGGTTCGCGGCGATGGTGGTGCTGGAGCGGCTCAGCCCGGATCAGCGGGTGGCGTTCGTGCTGCACGACGGATTCGCGGTGCCGTTCGGTGAGATCGCCTCGGTGCTGGGGATCAGCGACGCCGCGGCAAGGCAGTTGGCCTCACGGGCCCGCAAGATCATCAGCGCGAATCCAGCGCCCCCCGCCGAGCGCACGCATGACGAAGTCGTCGGGGCTCTGCTCGCCGCGATGGCCCAAGGCGAACTGGATGCCGTGATCAGCCTGCTGCACCCCGGCATCACGCTGGTCGGCGACTCAAACGGCAAGACCCGCACCGCGATTCACACCATTACCGGACCGGACAAGGTAGCACGGTTCCTGTTCGGGCTGGCGAGTCGTTACGGCCCGGCATGGTTGGAGTCGAGCCGGCTGGCGTTGGTCAACGGCGAGCTCGGGATGTACTCCGTCGGCTCCGAGGGCCGCGACGGCTACGAGCCGGCGCACCCCCGCGTCGTCGCGGTGGCGGTAAGGGATGGCAAGGTCGCCGCGGTGTGGGACGTCGCCAACCCCGACAAGTTCACGGCTTCGCCGTTGCGTCATCGTCGCTAGCCCACGGAACCCGGCAGGCGTCCCCGGAGTTGAAGCCCTGCTCGGTGATCCCGAGCGCCGAATAGCTGCGTGCGCGCATGTTCTCCACACCGATTTGATAGGTCAGCTCGATCACCCCGTCGTCGCCAAAGCGGCGGCGCAGGTCGGCGACCTGCTCGTCGGTGATGGTGTGCGGATCGGTCGTCATCGCGTTGGCGTAGGCGATGGCGGCGCGCTCGTCGTCGGTGTAGGCGGGCGAGGTGGCGTAATTGTCGATGTCCTTGAGCCGCTCGACGTCGAGACCGTCGAGACGCTGCAGCATCGAGCCGAAGTCGACGCACCACGAGCATCCGATGGTGCGGGCGGTCCAGAACACGGCCAGCTCGAGCACGTTCTTGGGCATTTTGCGCGACGCCGAACCCAGCATGCCCTCATGCACAACGTTGGCGACCATCAGCCGCGGATGATGAGCGACGATGGTGAATGGTTCCGGCACCTCGCCGAACCGCCGCTTGGCGACCCGGTAGAACAGCTTGGTCAGCAGCGATGCGCGCTGCGGCGGCAGGGGGTCGATTCGTGTTTTCTGTGTCATACCCGTTAGACGAGACAGCCCGCCAATGTGTGACACAGCCGAAAACGCTCAGCGCGCGAACATCAGCGCGCGCTTGACCTCCTGGATCGCCTGCGTCACCTCGATCCCGCGCGGGCAGCACTCGGTGCAGTTGAAGGTGGTGCGGCAGCGCCAGACGCCGTCGACCTCGTTGAGGATGTCGAGGCGCTCGGCAGCGGCTTCGTCGCGGCTGTCGAAGTTGAACCGGTGGGCGTTGACGATGGCGGCCGGCCCGAAATAACTGCCCTCGCTCCAATAGATCGGGCAGCTGGTGGTGCAGCACGCGCACAGGATGCACTTGGTGGTGTCGTCGTAGCGGGCGCGGTCGGTGGGGCTCTGGATCCGCTCGCGGGTCGGCGGGTTGCCGCTGGTCACCAGGTACGGCTTGACCGCACGGAACGCGTCGAAGAACGGCTCCATGTCCACCACCAGGTCCTTCTCGACCGGCAGGCCGCGGATCGGCTCGATGGTGATGGTGAGCTGCTTTTTCGGGTTCTTCGGCAGCAGGTCGCGCATCAACACCTTGCACGCCAGCCGGTTGACGCCGTTGATGCGCATCGCATCCGAGCCGCACACGCCGTGCGCGCAGGACCGCCGGAAAGTCAGCGTGCCGTCGAGATACCACTTGACGTAGTGCAGCAGGTTGAGCAGCCGGTCGGTGGGCAGGCACGGCACCCGGAAGCTCTGCCAGCCGGCGGCATCGGGATCTTCGGGATTGAATCGGGCAATCTTCAGCGTCACCATCACCGCGCCGTCGGGGACCGGCGGCAGAGCGGGTTCCTTCGTATCGACATCCGGCGTAATGGTCATCAGTACTTCCGTTCCATCGGCTCGTATCGCGTCTGCACCACCGGCTTGTAATCCAGCCTGATGTCGCTCAATAGGTCGGTGCCCTGCTTGTAGGCCATGGTGTGGCGTAAGTAATTGGTGTCATCGCGGTTGGGGTAATCCTCACGGGCATGGCCGCCTCGGGACTCCTTGCGGTTCAGTGCGCCCACCACAGTGACCTCGGCCAACTCCAGCAGCATGCCCAGCTCGATTGCCTCGAGCAGATCGCTGTTGAAGCGTTTGCCCTTGTCGTGCACGGTGATTCGGGCATAACACTCCTTCAGGGCGTGAATGTCGGTGAGCGCCTGCTTGAGGGTATCCTCGGTGCGGAATACCGCTGCGTTGTTGTCCATCGACTGCTGCAGTTCATTGCGGATGTCCGCGACGCGCTCGTTGCCGTGCTCAGACAGGATGTCGCCGACCCAGCCCACCACCATCGATGCGGGGTCCGGCGGCATGTCGACGAAGTCGTGCCCCAGCGCGTAATTCGCGGCCGCGATGCCGGCCCGGCGGCCGAACACGTTGATGTCCAACAGTGAATTGGTGCCCAGCCGGTTGGCGCCGTGCACCGACACGCAAGCGCACTCACCGGCGGCGTAGAGGCCCGGGACGATCGCGGTGTTGTCGCGCAGCACCTGCCCGTGCACGGTGGTCGGGATGCCGCCCATCAGGTAGTGGCAGGTCGGATAGACCGGCACCAGTTCCTTGACCGGGTCGACACCGAGGTAGGTGCGGGCGAACTCGGTGATGTCGGGCAGTTTGGCCTCGAGCACGTCCTCGCCGAGGTGCCGCACGTCGATGTACACGTAGTCCTTGTGCGGGCCGGCGCCGCGGCCCTCCAGCACCTCGAGCACCATCGACCGGGCCACGATGTCCCGTGGCGCGAGGTCGACGATCGTAGGCGCGTAGCGCTCCATGAACCGTTCGCCGTCGCCATTGAGCAGCCTGCCGCCCTCGCCGCGCACCGCCTCGGAGATCAGGATGCCCAGCCCGGCCAGTCCGGTCGGATGGAACTGGTGAAATTCCATGTCCTCCAATGGAAGTCCCTTGCGAAAGACGATGCCGAGGCCGTCGCCGGTAAGGGTGTGCGCGTTGGAGGTGGTCTTGTACATCCGGCCCGACCCGCCGGTGGCGAACACAATCGCCTTGGTGTGGAACACATGGATGTCGCCGCCGGCCAGCTCGTAGGCGATGACGCCGGTGGCCACCGGTCCGCCGGGGGTCTCGGTCAGCGCGATGTCGAGCGCATAGAACTCGTTGAAAAACTCGACGTCGTGCTTGACGCAGTTCTGGTAGAGGGTCTGCAGGATCATGTGGCCGGTGCGGTCGGCGGCGTAACAGGCGCGGCGCACCGGCGCCTTGCCGTGATCGCGGGTGTGCCCGCCGAACCGGCGCTGGTCGATGCGGCCCTCCGGGGTCCGGTTGAACGGCATCCCCATCTTCTCCAGGTCGAGCACCGCATCGATGGCTTCCCTGCACATGATCTCGACGGCGTCTTGGTCGGCGAGGTAGTCGCCACCCTTGACGGTGTCGAAGGTGTGCCACTCCCAGTTGTCCTCTTCGACGTTGGCCAGCGCCGCACACATCCCGCCCTGTGCCGCACCGGTGTGGCTGCGCGTCGGGTACAGCTTGGTCAGCACCGCCGTGCGGGCCCGGGGCCCCGCCTCGACCGCGGCCCGCATGCCCGCGCCGCCGGCGCCGATGATGACGACGTCGTAGCGATGTTCCTGAATCATCTATCAGCTCCCCGTCACGAGATGTTCGCGTCGAAGGTGACCAGCACATAGGTGCCCAACACCAACGTGAAACCCGTCGCCAGCAACAGCAGCGAATTCAGGTAGAACTTGGTGGTGTTCTTGCGGGCATAGTCGCCGATGATGGTGCGCATGCCGTTGGCGCCGTGCACCATCGCCAGCCACAACAGAGCCATATCCCAGATCTGCCAGAACGGTGAGGCCCAGCGCTCGGCGACGTAGTTGAAATCGATGCGATACACGCCGTCGTCCCACATCAGCATGATGAACAGGTGACCGAGCGCCAGAAACACCAGCGCGACGCCGGAGAACCGCATGAACAGCCAGGCGTACTTCTCGAAGTACGGGATGCCCCTCGGGCGCCGGGGTGCACGCGGATGATCCAGGCTGGCCGGCCGGTCGTGCTCTTTCTCCATCACGGGAGCCAGCCGGCCCTCGCGGTGATGGGGTGTCCACGGCCCGGTCACAGGAATCGCTCCGCCATGTGCATGCCCAGCACGCCCAGCGCCGGGATCATGACCGCCAGGAAGACACCGGCGACGATCCACAGCATCAGCCGCTGGTATTTCGGTCCGTACCGCCAGAAGTCGATCAGGATGATCCGGATGCCGTTGAGCGCGTGGTAGAGCACCGCCGCGACCAGCCCGGCCTCCATCAGCCCGACGAGCGGCGTCTTGTAGGTGTCGACGACTTCGTTGTAGGCCTCCGGGCTCACTCGGACCAGAGCGGTGTCGAGCACATGGACGAACAGGAAGAAGAAAATGGTGGCCCCGCTGATGCGGTGCAACACCCAGGCCCACATTCCGGGGTCGCCGCGATACAGGGTGCGCCTGCGGGCGGGCTTCTCCCGCCGGGCCGGCACCGCCGTGTTCGTACTCATCGGGCCTCCAAACCTTTGCCCAACCTCGGGGCGACTCTAAACCCATTTGTAGTGCCCAAAGAACTACCGTGTAGCCGTTCGCAGCTGTTAAAACGCGAAGTTAGGGTTGCCTATCTCCGGCAGTCGAGCCAGGAACGGGGGCTTCGGAATGGATTCAGAACTGGGTCGGCGGTGCTGACGTGGCGACGGATATCGACTGGAAGATGTTGCGGCACAAGGCAACAGAGGCAGCCGGTAAAGCGTACGCTCCATACTCTGGACTGCCGGTGGGCGCGGCGGCGCTGGTGGATGATCACCGCATGGTGGCCGGCTGCAATGTGGAGAATGTCTCATATGGCCTTGGTCTCTGTGCCGAGTGCGCGGTGGTCTGCGCCCTGCATTCCGGCGGCGGCGGCAGGTTGATCGCCCTGTCGTGCGTGGATGCCGACGGTGAGCCGCTGATGCCGTGCGGGCGCTGCCGCCAGGTGCTGCTCGAGCACGGCGGGCCGCAGCTGCTGATCGATCATCCGCTGGGGCCGCGACCGCTGGGAGAGCTGCTCCCCGACGCATTCGGCCCCGACGATCTGCCGGAAAAGCCGTGACCCAGACCACATTCGACGCGCCGTCGGTTATCCGGACCAAGCGCGACGGCGGGGTGCTTACCGATGCGGCGATCGACTGGGTGATCGACGCGTACACCACCGGGACGGTGGCCGACGAACAGATGTCGGCACTCCTGATGGCGATCTTCCTGCGCGGCATGACCGGTCCGGAGATCGCGCATTGGACCGACGCCATGGTTGCCTCCGGCGAGCGGATGGACTTCACCGATCTGCGCCGCGACGGAAAGCCGCTGGC
Organism: Mycobacterium sp.; assembly: GCF_050701515.1. Lineage (GTDB taxonomy): Bacteria > Actinomycetota > Actinomycetes > Mycobacteriales > Mycobacteriaceae > Mycobacterium. Next base: position 63,880 of record NZ_JBOGDB010000001.1, read on the forward strand.
GTTGGTGGACAAGCACTCCACCGGCGGGGTGGGAGACAAGATCACCATTCCCTTACTGCCGGTGGTGATGGCGTGCGGCGGTGCAGTGCCGCAGGCGGCGGGGCGCGGCCTCGGGCACACCGGTGGCACGCTGGACAAGCTGGAATCGATTCCGGGTTTCACCGGCGAGTTGTCCAAAGACCGGATACGGCAACAACTTTGCGAAATTGGCGCGGCGATCTTCGCCGCCGGCCAGCTGGCCCCGGCCGACCGCAAGATATACGCGCTGCGTGACGTCACCGGCACCACCGAGTCGCTGCCACTGATTGCCAGCTCGGTGATGAGCAAGAAGATCGCCGAGGGCACCCGGGCGTTGGTGCTGGATTCCAAGGTGGGCCGGGGGGCGTTCCTGAAGACCGAGGGCGAGTCGCGCGAGCTGGCCCGCACCATGGTCGAGCTGGGCACCGAGCATGGGCTGACCACCCGCGCGTTGCTGACCGACATGAACCGGCCGCTGGGTCGTGCGGTCGGCAACGCGGTCGAGGTGGCCGAATCGTTGGAGGTGCTGGCCGGTGGCGGTCCCGCCGATGTGGTCGAGCTGACCCTGGCGCTGGCCGCCGAGATGGTCGACGCCGCAGGCCTGGACGGCATGGACCCGGCGCAGACGTTGCGCAACGGCTCGGCGATGGACCGGTTCCGTGCGCTGGTGGCCGCGCAGGGCGGCGACCCATCACAGCCATTGCCGTTCGGTGCGCACTCCGAGACCATCACGGCACCGCACGGTGGCACGATGGGCGATATCGATGCGATGGCAGTGGGACTGACGGTATGGCGGCTCGGTGCGGGCCGCTCCGTCCCGGGTGAGCGGGTGCAGTCCGGCGCCGGGGTGCGCATCCATCGCCGTCCCGGTGAGCCGGTCGCCGCCGGCGAGGCGCTGTTCACCCTCTATACCGACACGACGGATCGGTTCGGTGCCGCGATGGCGGAGCTGGACGGCGGCTGGAGCGTCGGCGACGCGGCCCCTCCGCGGGGGCCGCTGATCATTGATCGGATCAGTCCGTGACGACACCGTTGACCCTGGACTCCATCCGGCACGCACCCAAGGCGCTGCTGCACGACCACCTCGACGGCGGGCTCCGCCCGGCCACCGTGGTCGAGCTGGCCGAAGACACCGGCTACGGCGATCTGCCCGCCACCGAGGTCGACGGTTTGGCGGGCTGGTTCCGGACCGCGGCGCACAGCGGATCGCTGGAGCGCTACCTCGAGCCGTTCGCCCACACGGTCGGGGTGATGCAGACGCCGGAGGCGCTGTACCGGGTGGCCTACGAGTGCGTCGAAGATTTGGCCGATGACAACGTGGTGTACGCCGAGATTCGGTTCGCCCCCGAACTGCACATCGACGGTGGCCTGTCACTGGACGCGGTCCTCGACGCGGTGCTGGCCGGTTTCGCCGACGGCGAGAAGGCCGCCAGCAGCGCCGGTCGCACCATCACGGTGCGTTGCCTGGTGACCGCGATGCGGCACGCGGCGCGATCGCTGGAGATCGCCGAGCTGGCGATCCGGTTCCGGGACAAGGGCGTGGTCGGTTTCGACATCGCGGGCGCGGAGGCCGGCTATCCGCCCACCCGGCATCTGGATGCATTCGAGTACATGCGAAACCACAACGGCCGCTTCACAATCCATGCGGGAGAAGCGTTCGGCTTGCCGTCCATCCACGAAGCCATCGCGTTTTGCGGTGCCGACCGGCTGGGTCACGGCGTGCGGATCGTCGACGACATCGTCGTGGCGCAGGACGGCACCGTCCATCTCGGCCGGCTGGCGTCACTGCTGCGGGACAAGCGGATCCCGTTCGAGATGTGCCCGTCTTCGAACGTGCAGACCGGTGCGGTCGGCAGCATCGCCGAGCATCCCTTCGACCTGCTGGCCCGCTGCCGGTTCCGTGTCACCGTCAACACCGACAACCGGTTGATGAGCGACACCACCATGAGCCACGAGATGCTGCGGCTAGTAGAGGCATTCGGTTACGGCTGGAGCGACCTGGCGCGGTTCACCATCAACGCGATGAAGTCCGCGTTCATCCCGTTCGACGAACGCCTGGCGATCATCGACGAGGTGATCAAGCCGCGCTTCGCCGTGCTCGTCGGCTGACTTCTTCCCGCACCCGCGCGCGATCGACCTGTAGCCGGTTACTCGGACCGCAGCCGGGACTCCACGAAGCTCTCCAGCGCCTCCCACTGCTCGACGGCGTCGGCGAACGGCCCGCTGGGCTTGCGGACGGTGTCGGGGTCCAGCACGTAAGCCACCAGCCGACCCAACGGCATGTCGGCGTCCAGCGTCTCCTCGACGATGTCGTCCTCGGCGTATTCGCCGACGTCCCTGAGTAATTCGACGGCCAGTTCCAGCTGGTCGCGGTCCACTGCGCCCGGGCCGTCGGCGAAGTCGTCGGCCAGCCCGCTCAGCACGTACACGTTGTCTTCGGTGGCGCTGACCTGCAGCGAGCCGTCGGTAGCGGCGGTGCGGATGTCGTCGTAGGTGGCCAGATCCGACAGGTCGTGGTCGTGCTCGTCGGCCAGATAGCGCGCCAGCGCCCGCTCCGAGCCGAACACGCTGACCCGGCCGTTGCGTCCGAGGAACACCGGCCGGTCGTCGAGGTAGCAGCGCAGCGTGAAGAAGGTGCCACCGCGGGTGATCATCTGGACCGGGTCGATGCCGACCTTGTGCCAGAATTCCTCGTCGCTGCCGAGCACCAGGGTCGCGACGTGGTGGGCGGGCTCATCCTCGGTGCTTTCGGAGTCGGATACCGCGGCGGTCTCGTCGGACACTTCTTCGTCGATCGCGGTGTCGGAGGTGTCCTCCTCTTCTTCCACTTCGGGCGCGGGTTCGAGGAGTTCGGCCGCCGCCTTCTTCGATCCGGCCTCGTCGACGTCGGGCGTGGTGACGACCTCGTCGATCGCGTCGACGACCTTGTCCCAGCTGCGGCCGATCGCGGCCTCGATCTCCGCCCAGCGCTTGCGGCCGCTGCGGCCGCCGAAGGTGTCGATGCCTGCACCCACCGAGCCGAGCACGGGGTTGCCGTTGAAGAACTTGGTCACCGAAGGCAGTTCACAGACCGAACCGACCGCCGACACGATGGCCAGCGTGCGGTGCAGCACCGCCAGCGAGTCCTCGGTCGGCTTCTCCGCGACCAGTTCGGCCACGCCGATCAGGTCGAACTGCCGATCCTCAGGCGGATCGAACCGGTGGGCCGACGCCGCGGTCAACTTCTCCCAGGCCGGATGGTCGGTCAGGTCGTTGTCGGTATTGGTCCTGACGAAGGCGGTCAGGTCAGCGACCGAATCGAAGGCGTAGAGGTCGTCGTCCTTGCCGAGCAGCGCCTCCCATTCGTCACCGGCATCGCGCCAGCGGGGCGCCCACAATGTGTACAGGTCGCCCTTGGTCAACCCCAGTCGGATCGGCACGATGTCAGCAGCCATGCGGCACAGCCTAACGACGGGGGTTGCCGGGCAATCACTGAGGACCAGTCACAAACGCCACCAGGTGCGATATGACAGACAACGCCTGGCCGGCGGTGACACCATACTGACGTGGACGGCAGTCCGGGTCCAACGACACCGGCGGACAGTGGGCCGAGGACATGCCATGAGGCCGGTCACCGCTCAGGCAGTGGGCCGCCAGAATCCCTGAAAACCCTGCCCCGCGTTCGTCGTTCGGACCGGTGACAGCTGGACGGGGTCGCCGGCTTCGACCATCATTCCATTGCCGACGATCATCGCGACGTGTCCGTCCCACACCGCCAGGTCGCCGGGGCGAAGCGAGCCCTGATCCACCGCGGCGCCGATGTCCTGCTCCTGGGCGAGCCGCGGAAGATTCAGACCGGCTTCGTGATACGCCCACTGGGTGAGGCCGCTGCAGTCCAGCCCGACACCGGGTGTGGTGCCGCCCCACACATACGGCACCCCGAGCTGGGTGAGTGCGTGCCGAACGGCGCTGGCCGCCACTTCGTTCGGCGCCGTCACGGTGCTGCCGTCGGGCAGCGCGACGGCTACGCCGCCACCCAGCACCCCAGGATCCGCCAGCGGAGCCGCAGCCAGGTCGGCTTGAGGCGCCATGTGCGACGGCGGGGGCCCGGCGGCGGGCATGCCGCCCCATCCCGACGGCGAGCTCATCGGGGCCGCGCCTAACCCGGCCGGCGTCGTCGTCGGCGCGCTCGGAGCCGGACCCGGTGGTGCCGCGGCCAGTGCGGCGGTGTGCCCATCCAGCTCGGCGCGCAGCTCCTCGACGACCGCTTGTGCCTCGCGCAACGCTCGTTGGGCCTCGCCGACCAGCTCGTCGGCGCTTTCGGGCAGATCGCGTTCCAGGGCGTCCGCGGTTGCCACGAAGTCGTCGACGATGCGCTGCAGCTCGGCCCTGGCGCGGGCGACCGCGTCGGCGGCGAAACCCACCCGGTCGGCCATCTCCGACGCCCGCGAGGCGGCCATGGTGGCGCCGGACAAGGCCGTCGTGATGGCCCGCGTCGCAGCATCGGCCGCCGCGCCCGACCATGCGGCGTCCATCTGGAGGGCCGCGGCCGTGCCGACGTCCGCGATGTCCGTCAGCACCTGGCCCGCGTGGCGCAGCATCCGTGCCGGATCGTCCCCGTTGAACATTCCGGAGCCGACCGCCGCCTGCAGATCGAGGAGCGGAGCGGTGAGCTGGCTGACCAGAGCGCCGGCCACCCGTTACATCCCCACCCGCGTGATCTGGTCACGGGCGCGCTGTTCGACCTCGCCGTACTTGATCGCGGCGGTTGCTGTGGCGGTGCCGGACGCTGTCACGTCGTCGCCGATCGTGGCCACGGTGGTCATCAGCACAGCGGTGGCGTCGGCGAGTGCCGCCGCGAAGCGGGCGCCCACCGGCCCCAACGCGGCGGCGAGTGTCGGACCCAAGTCCCGGGACAACAGCCCGGCGGACGCGGCCAGCTCGGCGCCCAGGTCGTTGGTGGCTGCGCCGTATGCGCGGATGGCGTCGGTATCAGCGTGCATGCGTCGTTGGACGGCCGCGGGTTATCGCCGGTTCCGATCTCCACGTAATCGACTATCAGCACGCTTATGCTGTGCCAGCTGCCCGGTAACGGCGTAGGTCACAAACCCGAGAACCTTGCCTTGGGTGCAGTGCTCACCACGCTGTCGTTCTTGTGCGTCGCGCTGGTCAGCGCTTTCGGCAAGACAGCGGGTCAATACACGTCGACCGGAGTCGTCGTGCTGTTCCAGAACTTGATCTGCCTGCTGTTCGTCACTCCGGTGGCGATGCGCGGTGGCTGGGCGTCGTTGCGAACCGAGAAAATCGGTTTGCACATCTTGCGTGCCGCAAGCGGAACCGCTTGCTGGTACGCCCTTTTCGTCGCGATGACGATGATGCCGTTGTGCTGGTCCTAGGCCCACACCTCGCCACGGTGATGGCCGTGCCACTGGCCGTGGTCCAGTGGCAGCCGTTGGTGGCACGGGCCTGGATTCCCTGTTCGGTGTCGGCGTTTCGCAGCTGCTCTCGCAGATATTCATCGTGCTCGCATACCGCTACGCCTCGTCGGTAAAGCTCGGTCCGTTCGTCTATACGGTCATCGTCTTCACGGCATTGATCGACTGGGTGGGCTTGTCGCAATTCGCGGACAGCCGAAGGTGCCGCCGATGGCTACCGTCGAGAGTTAGGGTCGGCGGATGGACGTGCGCGTCGTCGACCACCCGCTGGCCGCGGCGCGGCTGAGCACGCTGCGCGACGAGCGCACGGACAACGCGGTCTTTCGCGCCGCCCTGCGCGACCTCACTCTGATGCTGGTGTACGAGGCCACCCGCGATTTGGCCACCGAAACCATCCCGGTTCGCACGCCGCTGGCCGAAACCACCGGATCGCGATTGGCCAACCCGCCGTTGCTGGTGCCGGTGCTGCGGGCCGGCCTGGGCATGGTCGATCAAGCGCATGCGCTGATCCCGGAGGCGAAGGTGGGGTTTGTCGGTGTCGCCCGCGACGAGGAAACCCACCGGCCCACCCAGTATCTGGAGTCGTTGCCCGACGACCTGAGCACCCAACCGGTGATGGTGCTCGACCCGATGCTGGCCACCGGCGGGTCGATGGCGCACACCATCGGCCTGCTGCATGCCCGCAATGCCGTTGACATCACCGCGATTTGCGTCGTGGTCGCACCGGAGGGAATTGCGGCGCTGGAGAAGGTGGCACCCGACATTCGACTCTTCACCGCGACCATCGACGACCACCTCAACGACATCGCCTACATCGTTCCGGGTCTCGGCGATGCCGGCGATCGTCAGTTCGGGCCGCGCTAGCCGATCGCTACCACTGCGCGGCGATGCCGACCAGCTCGTCCCGTATCTGGCCGGCGTGGGCGCGGGCGGCGTCGAGGTCACCGGCCTCACAGGACTGCCGAACCTCGATGTAGGACTTGACTTTCGGCTCGGTACCCGACGGCCGGACCACCACGCGTACCGCGGTATCGGTGTCGGCGCCCTCGATGATCACCGCGTCGGTGCGTTTTTGAAACGGCTGGACGGCCGCCAGGTCGGTCATGGCGACGTCGAAGCCGGCGAGCTTCGTCGGTGGCTTGGATCGCATGGACGTCATCACCTCTGCGGCGGTGTCGGCGTCGGTGACCGGCCGTGACACCGCGGTGGTGGTGTGTACGCCGTGCCGACGGGCGAGCTCGTCCAGCGCGTCGAGGACCGTGCGTCCCCGTTCACGCAGCGCGGCGACCAAGTCGCAGAACAACACCGCGGCACTGATGCCGTCCTTGTCGCGGACCGCGGCCGGATCGACGCAATGCCCGATCGCCTCCTCGTAGGCATAGATCAGCGTGCAGCCCGGCAGGTCGGCGTCGGCCCGGGACAGCCATTTGAAGCCGGTCAGGGTTTCGACGTGCCGGGCGCCGTGTGCCGCGGCGATCGCGGCGAGCAGGCGCGACGACACCACCGTGCTGGCCACCACGGTGTGGTCGCTGACTTCACCGGGTTCGATCTGAGATAGTAGGTAATCGCCCAGCAGCCAACCGGTTTCGTCACCGGTCAGCATGCGCCATCCATCGGGTGTCGACACTCCGACGGCGCACCGGTCGCCGTCGGGATCCAGCGCGATGGCGACTTCCGCGTCGACATCGGTGGCCAGCTTGAGCAATTCGTCGGTGGCGCCCGGGTCCTCCGGGTTGGGAAACGGCACCGTGGGAAAGTCGGGGTCGGGGGCGAACTGACTCTCGACCACGTGCACGTCGGCCAGCCCGGCACGGACCAGTGCGTCGAGGGCGAATTCACCGGCCACCCCGTGCAGGGGTGTGAAGGCGATCCGCACCGAGTGGTGCGTGTGCCGAACATGGGCGGCGCGCTCCACGTAGCGCTGGATGAGATCCACTCCCGAGGTTTCGACGGCCGCCCTGGCGATTTCGTCGGCGTGCGGCGCCTTGCCGATGGTGGCCTCGATGTCCCGGTCGGTGGGCGGGACGATCTGCAGCCCGCTGTCGAAATAGACCTTGTATCCGTTGTCGGACGGCGGGTTGTGCGACGCGGTTATCTGGATGGCAGCGGCGGCACGGAGATATCGCGCCGCGAATGCCACCACCGGCGTCGGAACCGCGGTGAACATGAGGGTCACCCGAAAGCCTTCGGCGGCAAGGACTTCGGCGGCAGCAAGAGCGAACTGCTCGGAGCCGTGCCGAACGTCGCGGCCGACTACGACCCGTGATCCGCCCAGGCCACGATCCTTGAGCACCTGGGCGACGGCCCAGGTGGTGCGCAACACGACGGCCAGGTTCATTGCGTCGGGTCCGCCGCGCAGCGGGCCACGCAGACCCGCCGTCCCGAAGGTCAACGGACGGGCGAACCGCTCCTCGAGCTCGTCGTCGGTGCATGCCTTCAGTTCGGCGGCCGTCACCGGATCGGGGTCGTGAGCGATCCACTCCCGCGCGGCCGATGCGGTCCCCGACTGGGTCATACGGTCAGTGTGCCCAATTTGGTTTCCGCGTAAGCCAGCTTGCGCAGCACGGGTGCCACCAACATCAGCAGGTCGATTTCCAGCTCGGAGAGGTTGTCGCGCATGGTGTCGTGCAGCCAGGCGTCGCGTTCGGCGCGATCACCTTCGAGCAAGTCGGTACCCGCTACAGTGATTTGGACCAGCTGACGGCGCCGGTCCTCGTCGTCCGGCCGCCGCGCCACCAGATCCCGGCTCACCAGCTCGTTGATGCTGTCGGTGAGGGACTGCACCCGCACATGCAGCCGCCCGGCGAGTTCGGCCGGAGTGCTGACACCGGTCCTGCTGACCTCGCCGAGAACTTCCATCTGGGACAGGGTCAGGCCGTGATCGGGCCGGTGGCGGCGCATCTGCCTGGACACGGCCATCATCGACTCCCGCAGCTCGGTGGCTGGCGAGTAAACGGTCATAACCAAGTTATACCTTGGTAATTATCCGCTGTCATGTAGATAACACCGAAGTTGCATGCGAAAAATGACAAGGGCATACTTGCATTTATCGTGACGAGACGGCGACTGATGCAGACGGCGAAATGGGCGTTGCTGGTGGTGGCGACGGTCGCCGTCACCATCCCGCTCACCATCGTCGGCGTCCCATCGGCGGCGCTGTTCGCGGCGCTGGCCGTCGGCATCGCGCTGGCGCTGGCCTCGCTCGCCCCCCGGCGGGTCCCCCGCCCAGCCGGTCTGGCCGCACAGGGTGTGCTGGGCGTCTACATCGGCACCATGGTTCATCGCGACGCGGTGAACGCCCTCGGGTCGGATTGGCCCCTCGTGGTCGCGGTCGCGGTCGCCACGCTGGTGCTCAGCATCGCTGCCGGTGGGTTGCTCGGTATGCACCGCGACGTCAGCCCGCTGACCGGTGCACTGGCGCTGGTGGCCGGCGGCGCGTCGGGCCTTATCGCGATCGCGCGTGAGCTCGGCGGCGACGATCGCGTCGTGGCGGTCGTGCAGTACCTGCGGGTGGGGCTGATCACCGCCTCCATGCCGGTCGTCGTCACGCTGATCTATCACGCCGACAAGTCGCGTCATTCCGTGACGGGTACTGAAAGCGCCTCGGCGCCTTGGTATCTCAGTCTGGCGCTGATGGCCGTCGTCGTCGTCATCGGGGCGTCCGGCGGTCGGCTCGTTCGGCTGCCCGGCGCCGGGCTGCTCGGGCCACTGGCGCTGACCGTGGCGCTGCAGCTGACCGGGTTGTCGTTCGGCCTGACGGTTCCGGACCTACTGGTGCAGGTCGGTTACATGTTGATCGGCTGGCAGGCCGGCGTCGCGTTCACCCGTGAATCGATGCGCGCGGTCGGCCGGATGCTACCGGCGGCGATCGGCCTGATCGTTGTGCTCAGCGTCGCCACCGCCGGACTCGGTGTGCTGCTGGCCGACATCGCCGGACTGACCCCGCTCGAGGGCTACCTCGCCACCAGCCCCGGCGGGGTGTACGCCGTGCTGGCCACGGCGGTGGAGACCGGGTCGAACGTCACCTTCGTCATTGCCGCCCAGGTGCTGCGAATACTGCTGATGCTGTTCGCGGCTCCGCTGCTGGCCCGAGGTGTGATGTGGGCGAGCGAGCGCCTCGGGAGTCAAAGCCGCGAGATCACCCCGGCCAGCAGGGAGCCCGTCGCGGTCGCGGATTGACGCCCGGCGGCCAGCACTTCGTCGTGGTCCAACGGTTGGTCCGTCGTGCCGGCCGCCGGATTCGTCACCAGCGACACCGCCAGCACCTCCGCGCCGGCCGCCCGCGCGGCGATCGTCTCGTGCACCGTCGACATCCCGACCAAATCCGCACCCAGCGTGCGCAGCATCCTGATCTCGGCCGGCGTTTCGTAATGCGGTCCGGGCAGGCAGGCGTAGACCCCCTCGGCGAGGGCGGGATCGACCTCGCGCGCCAGAGCGCGCAGCCGCGGCGAATACGCGTCGACCAGGTCGACGAACTGCGCGCCGACCAGCGGTGATCGCGCGGTCAGGTTCAAGTGGTCGCTGATCAGGACGGGCTGTCCGACAGTGAAATCCGACCGCAGGGTGCCCGCGGCGTTGGTCAGCACCACCGTTCGCACGCCCGCCGCGCACGCCGCACGCACCGGGTGCACGACGTTGCGCAGGTCGTGTGCCTCGTAGGCGTGGACCCTGCCGACGAAAACCAGTACCCGGTGATCGCCGGTGTGCACCGACAACACCCGGCCGCCGTGTCCGGCCACGGACGGTGCGGTGAAGCCTGGCAGCTCGGCGACCGGCACCACCGCGGTGGGCGCACCGAGTTCGTCGGCGGCAGCTGCCCACCCGGAACCGAGCACCACGGCGACGTCGTGCTCGCCGACCCCGGTGCGCTCGGCGATGGCGGCCGCGGCCTGCTTCGCTACCGCCTCCGGATCGGTCACAGTGGGGCAGCTTAGCTGTCAGTGAGATACTGCGAGAATGCCTACCGCTGCCGCGTCGTTAAGCGTCGAAGACGCAGTTAACCGGCGCAGTGGTGACTTGATCGAGATTTCGCACGCCATTCACGCCGAGCCGGAGCTGGCGTTCGCCGAACACCGAAGTTGCGCCAAGACGCAGGCGCTGGTCGCCGAATACGGCTTCGAGATCACCGCGGCGCCCGGCGGGTTGGACACCGCGTTTCGCGCCGACTTCGGCAGCGGCCCGCTGGTGGTCGGCATCTGCGCGGAATACGATGCGCTGCCCGGAATCGGGCATGCCTGCGGCCACAACATCATCGCGGCATCGGCCGTCGGCACGGCGCTCGCACTGGCCGAGGTGGCCGACGAGCTGGGGCTGACGGTCGTGTTGCTCGGCACCCCTGCCGAGGAGGCCGGCGGCGGAAAAGTGTTGCTGCTCAAGGCCGGAACGTTCGACGACATCGCCGCGGCGGTGATGCTGCATCCTGGCCCGCTCGACATCGCCCGAGCGCGCTCGCTGGCGCTGTCCCAGGTCCAAGTCGGATATCGGGGCCGGGAGGCGCACGCGGCGGTCGCGCCGTATCTGGGCATCAACGCCCTGGACGCCGTCACCGTGACGCAGGTGGCGATCGGGCTGCTGCGCCAACAGTTGGCGCCCGGCCAGATGGTGCACGGCATCGTCACTGACGGGGGACAGGCCACCAATGTGATCCCCGCCTACGCCGAATTGCGGTACACGATGCGCGCCAATGACGCGACGTTGTTGCGCCAGCTCGAGGACAGGATGGCCGACTGCTTCCTGGCCGGTGCGGTGGCCACGGGCTGTGACTACCAGGTCGAAGAGACCGAGCCGCCCTACCACGAGCTCACTCCCGACAAGTGGCTGGCCGATACCTTCCGGGCCGAGATGATTCGACTGGGCCGGACGCCGGTGGCCGAAGAGGTGGAGGCGGTGGTACCGCTGGGCAGCACCGACATGGGCAACGTGACCCAGGTGCTTCCGGGCATACACCCCATCGTCGGCATCGATGCCGAAGGTGCTTCGGTGCACCAGCCGGCCTTCGCCACGGCGGCCGCGGGGCCGAGCGCCGACCGCGCCGTCGTCGAGGGCGCGATCATGCTGGCGCGCACGGTGGTCAAGCTGGCCGAGACGCCCGCCGAGCGCGATCGTGTGCTGGAGCAACTGGCGAGGCGGGTGGCGTCATGAAACTCGCCAATGCCGCCGAGATCTGGCTGGCGGACCATTACGAAAACGTGCTGGCGTGGCGCAGGCACATCCACGCCCACCCCGAGCTCGGGCGGCAGGAGTTCGCCACCACCCAGTTCGTCGCCACACACCTGGCCGATGCCGGCCTCAACCCGAAGGTGCTGCCCGGCGGCACGGGCTTGATCTGCGACCTCGGTCCGGAGCACGGGCCACGCATCGCGCTGCGGGCCGACATGGACGGGCTGCCGATGGCCGATCGGACCGGGACGCCCTACGCCTCGGTGGTGCCCAACGTGGCGCACGCCTGCGGCCACGACGCGCACACCGCGGTGCTCCTGGGCGCGGCGCTGGTGCTGAACGCCGTGCCCGAGCTGCCGGTCGGGGTGCGGCTGATCTTCCAGGCCGCCGAGGAGCTGATGCCGGGCGGTGCGGTCGACGCCATCGCGGCGGGCGCACTGGTCGGGGTATCGCGCATTTTCGCGCTGCACTGCGACCCGCGGCTGGCGGTCGGCAAGGTCGCGGTGCGGGCCGGGCCGATCACCTCGGCCGCCGATCACATCGAGGTCACGCTGCACAGCCTGGGCGGGCACACCTCGCGGCCGCACCTGACCGGTGACCTGGTGTATGGGCTCGGCACGCTGATCACCGGCGTGCCCGGCGTGCTGTCTCGTCGCGTCGACCCGCGCAACAGCACGGTGATGGTGTGGGGGGCGGTCGATGCCGGGGTGGCGGCGAACGCGATCCCGCAGACCGGCACGCTGGCCGGGACGTTGCGCACGGCCAACCACGACACCTGGCTGACGTTGGAGTCGATTGTCCGCGAGACGGTCAGTTCGCTGCTCGCGCCGCTCGGCATCGAGCACACCCTGCAATACCGCCGTGGTGTGCCGCCGGTGGTGAACGAGGAGATCTCGACACGGATCCTGACCCATGCGATCGAGGCGCTCGGGCCCGATGTTCTCTCCGACACCCGTCAATCCGGCGGCGGCGAGGACTTCTCCTGGTATCTCGAGGAGGTACCGGGTGCGATGGCGAGGCTGGGCGTCTGGTCCGGTCGCGGACGGCAGCTCGATCTGCACCAGCCGACGTTCGACATCGACGAGCGTTCCCTCGCCGTGGGCGTGCGCATGCTGGTCAACACCGTCGAGCAGGCCGCCACCTTCTAGCTTCCTTTGCACCGCGAGCGTGCGTGTCTGCAGGCGACACGCCGCTATCTCCCGGCATTTTGCGCACGCTCGCGGGCGCGCGACCGTGCCCAGTTGGCCGTTCATCCCCAACTCCGCCGGGACGGCTACCGCTGCCGTCACGGGGGGCTGACCATGGCCGCTATGGAATCAGATCTCGAGCGGCTGTTCGACCAGCAGGGTGGAGTCGCTACGAGCGGCCAGATCCTGACTTACCTGACCCGCGCGAACTTCGATGCGGAGCTGAAAACTGGTGCACTGGAACGGATATGGCAGGGCATCTACTGTCGCGGCGAGCCGACCGATGGCCTGAGGCTACGCGGCCTCGACCTTTCGTCAGGCACTAAAGTCCCGGTCTGCCTCGGTACCGCCGCCGCGATGCACGGCTTCGACACGGAAGAGCCCGCCGATCTCCACGTGCTCAATCCGCCGCGCCATCAGCTGCGTTCCTCCGATGGCCTGGTGGTCCATCGCCGCGACGGCGCGCCGCTTGTGATGGTCGACGGACGGCGCGTCACATCCCCGGCGTGGACCGCGGTCGAGGTGGCCCGCAGCCTGCGGCGCCCTCGCGCATTGGCGACGCTGGACGCCGCGCTGCGCAGCGGGACATGCAACCGCGCCGAACTCTGGCGGGCCGCCATCGAGCAGGCGGGCCGTCGCGGCATTGTCGCGGTGCGCGAACTGTTGCCATTGACAGATGGCCGAGCGGAATCTCCGATGGAGAGCGAGGCACGGCTTGCCATGATTGACGGTGGACTGCCAATTCCCGAGCTGCAGTACGAAGTCGTCGATGGGAATGGCCGGCTAAGGCGCCTCGATTTTGCGTGGCCGGACGAGCGCATTGCCGTCGAATACGACGGCATGGACTGGCACAGCGGTGCCGACGCGATGCGGCGGGATCGCGAGCGTCATGCGGCTCTACAGGACATTCGGTGGGTGGTCATATCGATCGTGTTCGAAGATGTGCGCTATCGGTCGTGGGACTTCGTCGCGCGCATCGAGATGCAGTTACGTCGCGCTCAGGCGGCGTGAGTGTGCGCAGGATGCCGGAAATTGTCGGCGTGTCGTGTGCAAACACGCACGCTCGCGGGAAAAGGTGACCTAGGTGCCGGGGCCGATGTTGCGGGCGGGGCGGGTTCGCAGATCGCGCACGTAATCCGCTGGCGCACCGGCGATCTCGGCGGCGTCGGCCATCACGCCAAGGTAGCGCGCTGAGGGAAGTCCGCCTTCCCACGCGTCGACGACATATAGCCAGGCCAACACCGGATCCGTTGTGGTGTCCGAGGATAGCCGATCCACTCGACACCGGATCTTCTTGTGAATACCGAGCTCGCTGCCCTCCCAGCGGTCGAGGTTCTTCTCGTCGGCCACCGTCATGTCGTAGAGAACCACGAACACCTTCGACACCGGGTCCTCGACGATGGTGGCCAGCGCGCCATCCCAGCCAATGTCCTCGCCGCCGAACGTCAGCCGCCAGCCGTGCAGCCACCCCGTCCCCGCCATCGGCGAATGCGGCGCCCGCTGCAACATCTGCTCCGGATGCATGTTGGATCCGTAAGCGGCGTATAGCGGCACGGAGGAAAGCGTAAGGCTTCGCGTGGTGGCTGGGCGATCAACGGCACGCTTGGCTAGGTTAAGGCGGTGGCAACGCGCATCGTGATCATCGGCGGCGGGCCCGCCGGCTATGAGGCGGCATTGGTGGCCGCCGCCCGAGGTCGCGAGGTCGCCGAGGTCATCGTCGTCGACAGCGACGGCATCGGCGGCGCGTGCGTGCTCTTTGACTGCGTGCCGTCCAAGACATTCATCGCCTCCACCGGCGTGCGCACCGAGCTGCGCCGAGGGCCCGATCTGGGTTTCGACTTCGAGTTCGAAGACGCCAAGATCTCTTTGCCAAAAATCCACGACCGCGTCAAAACGCTTGCCGCCGCCCAGTCCGCCGATATCGCCGACCGGCTGCGCAGCGAGGGGGTCACGCTCATCAACGGCCGGGGCGAACTGGCCGACAACGTGCCGGGCATGGCCCAGCACCGCATCAAGGTGACCACCCCCGACGGATCGACGAGCACATTGGAGGCCGACGTCGTCCTGATCGCGACCGGCGCAAGCCCACGCGTGCTGCCGGGCGTGAACCCCGACGGCGAGCGAATCCTGAACTGGCGCCAGCTTTATGACCTCGACACGCCGCCCGAGCATCTTGTCGTGGTGGGTTCCGGCGTCACCGGCGCCGAATTCGTCAACGCCTACACCGAACTCGGCGTGACGATCACCGTGGTCGCAAGTCGCGATCAGATTCTGCCGCACGAGGATTCGGACGCCGCCGCGGTGCTGGAGGAACTGTGGGCCGAACGCGGCGTCGTCCTGGTCAAGAACGCGCGTGCCGACTCGGTGACCAGAACCGACGAAGGGGTGCTGGTCACCATGACCGACGGCCGCACCGTCGAAGCCAGCCACGCCCTGATGACCGTCGGCTCGGTGCCCAACACCAGCTCGTTAGGACTGGAGCGCGTCGGCATCGAGCTCGGGCCGGGCAACTACCTCACCGTCGACCGGGTGTCTCGCACCTCGGTGTCGGGCATCTACGCCGCCGGCGATTGCACCGGCCTGATGCTGCTGGCCTCGGTCGCGGCCATGCAGGGCCGGATCGCGATGTACCACGCGCTGGGCGAAGCGCTCAGCCCGATTCGGCTCCGCACGGTGGCCGCGGCGGTGTTCACCCGGCCGGAGATCGCCGCCGTCGGCGTCCCGCAGGCCAGGATCGACGACGGGACGGTGCCGGCCCGCACGATCATGCTGCCGCTGAACACGAACGCCAGGGCCAAGATGTCCAGCCTGCGCCGCGGCTTCGTCAAGATCTTCTGCCGTCCGGCCAGCGGCGTCGTGATCGGCGGTGTGGTGGTCGCCCCGATCGCTTCCGAGCTCATCCTGCCGATCGCACTGGCCGTGCAGGACGGCCTTCCGGTCGACGAGCTCGCCGAGACGTTCTCGGTCTACCCGTCGCTGTCCGGCTCGATCACCGAAGCGGGCCGCCGACTGATGGCGCACGACGATTTGGATTAGCCGCACGTAACCTAGGGTGGGCAACGTCTTACCGACGAGTAACAAGAGGAGTGCTTGGCGTGAAGGACCCGATCGCCGCGACGGGCACCGGGCACACCCTGATGGATCCCCAGCAGCGCCAACAGGCTTGGGAGCGGCTCGGCAGCGAGCAGTTCGACGTCGTCGTCATCGGCGGCGGGGTAGTCGGGGCCGGCGCCGCACTGGACGCCGCCACCCGCGGGCTGAAGGTTGCGCTCGTGGAGGCCCGCGACTTCGCCTCCGGCACCTCGAGCCGATCGTCGAAGATGTTTCACGGCGGTCTGCGCTACCTCGAGCAGCTCGAGTTCGGGTTGGTGCGCGAGGCGTTGCATGAGCGTGAGCTGTCGCTGAATACGCTGGCGCCGCATCTGGTCAAGCCCCTGCCGTTCCTGTTTCCGCTGACCAAGCGCTGGTGGGAGCGGCCGTATGTGGCCGCGGGCATCTTTCTTTATGATCAGCTCGGCGGCGCGAAATCCGTTCCGCCGCAAAAGCATTTGACCCGAGCCAGCGCATTACGGCTGTCGCCGGGGCTGAAGCGCACGTCGTTGATCGGCGGCATCCGGTATTACGACACCGTGGTCGACGACGCCCGGCACACGATGACGGTGGCCCGCACGGCGGCCCACTACGGGGCGGTGGTGCGGTCGTCGACGCAGGTGGTGTCGCTGCTGCGGGAGGGCGACCGGGTGATCGGTGTGCAGGTGCGCGATTCGGAGGATGGCTCGATCACCGAAGTGGCCGGGCACGTGGTGGTCAACGCGACCGGCGTGTGGACCGACGAGATCCAGGCACTGTCCAAGCAGCGTGGGCGGTTCCGGGTCCGCGCATCCAAGGGCGTGCATGTGGTGGTGCCACGGGACCGGATCGTCAGCGAGGTGGCGATCATCCTGCGCACCGAACGGTCGGTGCTGTTCGTCATTCCGTGGGGCACGCACTGGATCATCGGCACCACCGATACCGACTGGAACCTGGACCTGGCCCACCCCGCGGCCACCAAGGCCGACATCGACTACATCCTCGGCACCGTCAACACGGTGCTGGCCACCCCGCTCACCCACGACGACATCGACGGCGTCTACGCCGGGTTGCGGCCACTGCTGGCCGGCGAGAGTGAGGAAACCTCAAAGTTGTCCCGCGAGCACGCCGTCGCGGTACCCGCGCCCGGGTTGGTCGCGATCGCGGGCGGCAAGTACACCACTTACCGGGTGATGGGGGCCGATGCGATCGACGCCGCCAGCGAGTACGTGCCCGCCAGGGTGGCGCCGTCGATCACCGGGAAGGTGCCGCTGATGGGCGCCGACGGTTACTTCGCGCTGATCAACCAGACCGAGCACGTGGGCGCGATGTATGACCTGCATCCCTACCGGGTGCGCCATCTGCTGGACCGCTACGGATCGCTGATCGGCGAGGTGCTCGCGATGGGCGAGGGCCGGCCCGAGCTGCTGTCGCCGATCACCGAGGCGGCGGTGTATCTCAAGGTCGAGGCCTGGTACGCCGCGGCCGCGGAGGGCGCGTTGCATCTGGAGGACATCCTGGCCCGGCGGATGCGGATATCGATCGAATACCCCCATCGCGGGGTGGACTGTGCCCGCGAGGTCGCGGAGGTGGTCGCGCCGGTACTGGGCTGGAGCGCCGAGGACATCGACCGCGAGGTGAACACCTACATCGCGCGGGTTGACGCCGAGGTGCGATCGCAGCAGCAGCCCGACGACGAATCCGCCGACGCACTGCGGGCAGCGGCGCCGGAGGCGCGCGCGGAGATCCTCGAACCGGTGCCGCTCAATTGAGACGGGCCGCGCCGCTGCCACCACGCGACGGGCTTGGACCCGCACGGGTGCGGCTGTGCGGTGGGCCCGTGCTCGCCGAGCTGCAGTCCCGGTTCGGTGCACGGGCCCGCGCGAAAGTGCTTGCCGGAGAGGTGGTTGACGCCGCCGGCGGTGTCATCGACTCGACGACGCTTCTGCCGGCCGGCGCCAGCGTGTATCTGTACCGGGACCTGCCCGATGAGGTGCCGGTGCCGTTCGACATCCCGGTGCTGTACCGCGACGACGACGTCGTGGTGGTCGACAAGCCGCACTTCCTGGCCACCATGCCACGCGGCGGCCACGTCGCGCAGACCGCGCTGGTCCGGTTGCGCCGTGATCTCGGTCTGCCGGAGCTGAGCCCCGCGCATCGGCTCGACCGGCTGACCGCCGGGGTGCTGTTGTTCACCACGCGCCGCGAGCTGCGCGGCCGTTACCAGACGTTGTTTTCCCGCGGACTCGTTCGCAAGACCTATCTCGCTCGCGCGGGTGTCGACCCGTCGGTCGCGCTGCCGACCGTGGTGCGCAGCCGAATCATCAAGCGGCGTGGGCAGTTGCAGGCGGTTGAAGTACCGGGCGAGCCCAATGCCGAGACGCTGATCGAGCTTGGCTCCAATGGCCTGTACCGGCTGACTCCGCGCACGGGTCGGACACATCAGTTGCGCGTGCACATGGCATCATTCGGCCTGCCGATCATCGGAGACTCGTTGTACCCCAGTGTCATCGATGTTGCACGTGACGACTTCTCGCGGCCGCTGCAGCTGTTGGCCCACACGATCGAGTTCGAAGACCCGACCAGCGGATGTTTGCGTCGGTTCAGCAGCAGGCGCAGTATCAACGAATGACAGGCGCAACGGTCGGCCGGCTCTGGCATTACCCCGTCAAATCGATGCAGGGCCAAGAGGTGCAGGAAGTCCTGGTCGGCCCCGGTGGCGTAGCCGGTGATCGCGCGTACGGTTTCGTCGACGTCGAGACCGGCCGGTTGGCCAGCGCCAAGCGACCCAAGCGATTCGGTCCGATGCTGGACTGTCACGCAAGGTTCCAGGCTCCGCCCGGCCAGGACGGGCCGCCGCCGCCCATCGAGGTCACCTTTCCCGACGGCGCGGTGGTACGAGGCGACAGCGACGACGGAGCCGAGTTGACGCGGCGCACACAGGAGCTGCTTGGCCGCGAAGTGCGCCTCATCACCACGGTGCCGGACGGCCTCGCCTTCGACGAGCTGTGGCCCGACATCGACGGCCTCGGCCCCGACGCCCTGGTGAATGCGATGCAGATCGAGCCGCCCGACAGCCACGGCGACCGCGTCGTGCAGTTCCCGGTGGCCATGGCGGCGCCGGGAACCATGCTGGATCTGGCCGCACTGCACGTGCTGGCCGCCAGCACCCTGCGCAGGTTGGCCGGCGAGCATCCGGAAGGGGATTGGGACCCGCGGCGAATGCGGCCCAACATGCTCATCGACGACGTCGGTGAGCCGGCCGACGAGGATGATTGGCTGGGCTGCGACCTGCACATCGGCACGGAGGCCGTCGTGCACGTCGTCGGACCGACGCCCCGCTGCGTGATGACGACGCTCGCTCAACCCGGGTTGCCGAGGGATGGCGCGGTGCTGAAGACGATTGCCCGTGTCGGGCTCAAACAAATCGGCGCGGTGGGCCAATTCGCCTGTGTCGGTTCATATGCCGAGGTCGTCACACCCGGTGTGGTCCGCCGCGGCGACCCGGTTCGGATCGAGCGTGTTCAGCCACGCCAGGGCGCACTGTCGGCGACAATGGAGATGATGGCCGCCGCACTCTCGGCGGGTAGCCGCAAATGAAGGAGTGGATCTGGTGAAGATCTGGTCGCACGCAGCGGGCTGGGCCGCCGTCTTGGTCTTCCTCGGCGGACTGACACTGCCTGCAAGCCCGACCGCCCAGGCCACGTTGTGTGGCTCGGTGGGCGGCCGGCACGTCGACGTCACCGGGTGTGCCGACCCGCTTTCCTATCTCAACGACATACCGCCACCTCCGCCTCCGCCACCACCCCCGGGTGCACCATTGCCGCCGCCGCCACCACCGCCGCCGCCACCACCGGTGTGGGTGCCGGGACAGAACGTTGACGTGTGCGCCAACGTGGGCCGGCGGGTCAGCGTCAGCGGCTGCGTTTAGGGCTACTGACCGCGTGAACCGCAAAGCGTTCGAGCATCTCTTTGACATGACCGACCGCACCGTCATCGTGACGGGCGGCACCCGCGGGATCGGTCTGGCCCTGGCCGAAGGTTTCGCCCTGGCCGGAGCCAAGGTGGCGGTGGCCAGCCGCAAGCCCGACGCCTGCGAACAGGCCGCTGCGCATCTGCGCGACCTCGGCGGCCGGGCCATCGGCGTGCCGACGCACCTCGGCAACGTCGACGACCTCGGCGCCCTCGTGCAGCGGACCGTCGACGAGTTCGGTGGCATCGACGTGGTGGTGAACAACGCCGCCAACGCGTTGGCGCAGCCGCTGGGCGAGATGACCCCCGAAGCGTGGGCGAAGTCCTACGAGGTGAACCTGCGCGGACCGGTGTTCCTCGTCCAGCATGCGCTGCCCTACCTGAAGGAGAGTTCGCACGCCGCGGTGTTGAACATGGTGTCGACGGGTGCGTTCAACTTCGCGCCATCGCTGTCCATCTACGCCTCCGGCAAGGCCGCGCTGATGTCGGTGACCCGCTCGATGTCCGCCGAGTTCGTGTCGTTCGGCATCCGCGTCAACGCGTTGGCGCCCGGACCCGTCGACACGGACATGATGCGCAAGAATTCCCAAGTGGCGATCGACTACATGGTCGGCGGCACGCTGATGAGGCGTCTGGCGTCTCCGGACGAGATGGTCGGCGCCGCACTGTTGTTGACCTCGGACGCCGGCAGCTACATGACCGGGCAGGTGATCATCGTTGACGGTGGCGGAACGCCTCGCTAGCCGCGCCCAACTCGCCGCTGGTCGACGCCAGGATTTGGCTGCGGTTCTCCACGTGCAGCGCCGATTCGAGGCTTGAGGCTTCGAGGTTTGCCCACAGCACCTGCTTCGTCGACTCCAGTCCGAATTTGCCGTATCCGCAAAGGGTTTCGGCCAGTTCAATGGCGTCATCAACCAACGAGGAGCCGTCCGACACTCGTGTCACCAGGCCGAGCCGAAGCGCTTCGTCGGCGTCGACGACCCGCGCCGTCAGAATCAGCTCAAACGCCGGACCGGCGCCGATAATGCGAGGCAACGTGTAGCTGACGCCGATGTCGCAGCCACCGAGCCCGAGCTTGATGAATTGCGTGCAGAACCGCGCCGACTCACTCGCGAGCCGGATGTCGCAGGCCAACGCGATGCCGAAACCGCCCCCGTAGGCAGGCCCGTTGACCGCCGCGATCACGGGTTGGCGCAACCGGTGAATCCGGGCGGTGATATCGGCGATGCGTTCCTGCCACCGCATACCGGAGCGCGGAAACTCCAGGCCGCCGCCGGCCCCCGATGGGTCGGCGTCCGTCAGGTCCAGCCCCGAACAGAATCCGCGTCCGGCACCGGTGAGCACGACGACCCGGCAGTCATTGTTCGCGCTGATCTCGTCGATGGTGGCGTGCAGGATCTCGACCAGCCCATAGGACAATGCGTTGAGCTTCTCGGGCCGATTGAGCGTGACGACGGCGATATCGGGACGTGGATACGACAGTTCCAGCGGCGACATGCGCCAACACTATTAGGTGCCGCTACTGCGCCAGCCGGCGACACCGACAGCGATCATCCGCAGCTGTTTGATGGCGATGCGCTTGATCTCGTCGAGCGCGGCGGGGTCGTTGGCGTCCTCGATCGCCTCGGCGATGACGATCATCGAGTTGACGAAGAGGCTGGCCAGGATGTTGAGGTCCTCGCTGCTCCAGGTGTTCAGCCCGGGGAAGCGGGCAAGGTCGATGGCCAGCTCGGAGGTGATCAATCGGATCTCGGTGCGGATCGCATACCGCAGCACCGTCACCCCGCTGGAGCGCTCGCGGCCGATGAACCGCCAGTGTTCGCGTCGTTCGTTGACGCCGTCGATGAGGATGTCGACGGAGGATTCGATGACGCGGTTGGGGTCGAGCTTCCCGGCGCGTGCACCGCGCAGCATGTCCCGCAGTGCCCGGAACGACTCGTCGATCAGGACCAGGCCCAGCGCTTCCATCGACTCGAAGTGCCGATAGAACGCGGCGGGCACGATGCCGGCCTCGCGGGTGACCTCACGCAGGCTCAATGCGGAAAAGCTGCGGTCCTCGAGCAGGCGCAGTGAAGCCGCCACGATGGCGCGGCGGGTGGCCTCCTTGCGCTCTTCACGCGACGGGGTGTCCCGTGAACGCGACCGACTCGATCTGCGCGTACGTGAGCTAGGCGTACGAGTGTTCACTCTGTGAAACCTACCACAATCAGGCACGATTCTATTGACTGATCCAGGTGTACTGACGCACGGTATACACATGTTCACCCAAACTTTGACACGCAGCGTGCGACGGTCGCCCCTGCTGGAGCTGCTGACCGGCCCCCACGGCGTGGACCGATACACCGAGCTCGTCGATCCGACATGGACGCGTGGCGATGCCCGCGCGAAGGTCGTCGCCGTGCGGCGGCAGACGCCCCGCAGCGTCTCACTGACCCTCGAACCGAATCGCGCGTTCACTGGCTTCCGGGCCGGCCAGCACATCAACCTCACGGTCGAGATCGACGGGCGGCGCAGAACCCGCTGCTACTCGCCGGCAAGTGCCCAGAGTTCTCACCTCGTCGAGCTCACGATCGGCCGCCACGACGGCGGCGTGGTGTCGACGTACCTGTGCGACCACGCGCGACCCGGCATGGTGGTCGGCCTCGACTCGGTCGGCGGCGATTTCGTCCTTCCTGCGATCCTGCCGCGCCGCATCCTGTTCGTCTCCGGTGGCAGCGGCATCACGCCGGTCATGTCGATGCTGCGGACGTTGCGTGCCGATGGATTCGAGGGAGAGCTGGCCTTCGTCCACTACGCCCGAAGCGCCGAGGAGGCCTGCTACGCCGACGAGCTCGCGACCATGACGGGAGTCCGCGTGCTGCACGGCTACACCCGCGGCGACCGTGGCGATCTCGTCGGCTATTTCGACGCTGATCATCTCGCCGCCGCGATGCCGGCACCCGACGCGGTCTTCGTGTGCGGACCACCCGCGCTCGTGGAGGCGGTCCGGACGGGGGTCCCCGATGCGAAGTCGGAGAGCTTCGTGCCGCCTGCCTTCACCGTGCCCGCCGAGTCATCCGGCGGTCGGGTGATGTTCACCGATGCCAACGTCAGCGTCACCGACAACGGCCGCCCCATCCTGGAGCAGGCCGAGGCCGCTGGCCTCAGCCCGGAAAGCGGATGCCGAATGGGCATCTGTCACACCTGCACCCGCCGCAAGACGCGCGGCGCGGTGAAGAACCTGATCACCGGCGCGGTGTCGCCCGCCGACGAAGAGGACGTGCAGATCTGTGTGTCCGCACCCGTCGGTGATGTCGACATCGCGCTCTAGAAAGGAGAGTTGGCCATGACTGCACCAACCATTGCGCAGCAGAGGACCCTTCAGAAGACGGTCGGAGGCAGGGTTGTCACCCTCACCCCCGAGCAGGCGGAGGAGTTCGGACGTGAACTCGATGCGCTGAAGGAGCGCTTGATCGCCGATCTCGGCGAGCGCGACACCACCTACATTCGACGGATCATCAAGGCGCAGCGCGGCTTAGAGCTCGCCGGACGGGCATTGCTGTTCGGCGGCATCATCCCGCCGTTCTGGCTCGCCGGCACCGCGATGCTGGGGCTGTCGAAGATCCTCGACAACATGGAGATCGGCCACAATGTCATGCACGGCCAGTACGACTGGACGGGCGATCCGGCATTGTCGAGCAAGAAATTCGAATGGGATACCGCTTGCCCGGCCGACCAATGGCGGCATTCGCACAACTATCTGCACCACACCTACACCAACATCGTGGGCATGGATCGCGACATTGGCTACGGCATCCTGCGGATGAGCGAAGACCAGCGCTGGACCCCGTACTTCCTGGGCAACCCGGTCTACGCCTTCCTGCTGATGGTGCTGTTCCAGTACGGCGTAGCGCTGCACGAGCTGGAGACCGAGCGCATCCGCGCCGGGGAGATCACGATCGCGGACAAGCGCGAGATCCTCGAGGGCATTTGGCGCAAGACCAAAAAGCAGACGCTGAAGGATTACGTGGCGTTCCCGCTGCTGGCCGGTCCGTTCGCGCCGTGGGTGTTCGCGGGGAACCTGACAGCCAACCTGATCCGCAACGTCTGGTCGTACATGATCATCTTCTGCGGCCACTTCCCCGAAGATGTCCAGGAGTTCTCCATCGAGGAGACCAAGGCGGAGACCCGCGGAATGTGGTACTTCCGCCAAATCCTGGGATCGGCAAACCTGACCGGCGGCAAGCTATTTCACATCCTGAGCGGCAACCTGTCCTTCCAGATCGAGCACCACCTGTTCCCCGACATCCCGGCTCATCGTCACGCCGAGATCGCTCCCGAGGTGCAGGAGATCTGCAATCGCTACGGCGTTCCCTATAACAAGGGTCCGCTACCGCGTCAGTTCGCCACCGTCGTCCGCAAGATCGTCAGGCTGGCCTTCCCCCAGCGCAATCGCCATGTCGCCGAAGTAGTAGAGGCAGGCTACGCCGTCTGACCGGCTATCGGGTGGTCGCGCGCCAGCCGCTCAGCACGTCCTCCACACGCGCGCGCACCTGGTATCGCGCTTCCTCGCGATCGATCCCCGACATCAGTAGCTCGGCATAGTTGGTGTCGATGTGCCGGACCGATGCCCCGACGGCGAGCCGCACGGTGTCCTGATCGAGGGCCCTCCCGGCCGCGCTCCGTCCGATCCGGCCGCTGCCGCGCGTCGCCGCGTGCCGTGCGATCGCGTCAGCCCGGCTGGTGGGGCAGCCTGGGAATTCTGCCCGGATGGCGGCGGCGAACTGGGTTTGGAACCGCACGTCCTCGTCGGTCCGGCGCGCTTCGTCGCGCTCCCGCCTGCGGGCGCGCACCTCCGCGTCGGAGAGGCACTCCTGTTCGGCATGCTCGATCGCCTCCGCGTCGGCCAGGATGCCCTGGCGCTCATATCTCTTGCGCGACCGGCTCCATCGCACCACCACCGCCGAAAGCCTGCTGGCACGCTTCGTCCGCCGAGTCAGCGCGGCGTCACCGGACGGCAGGAAGACGAGATGCCCGAGGTCCGCGCAGTCCAGGCACAGCGGCCCTGGGTCCTCCATGAGCAGAAAGTCGCCGGTGCCACCGCACGACGTGCACGTCCACTCTTTGACCGGAGCGATCACGAGGAGGTCCGGCGGTTTGCTCTGCCGCTCGATCGTGCGCTTGGGGAGATCCGGCGATACCCAGTGTGTGCGGTACGCGCGCTCTATGGCGGCATCCCCACTGACGCTGAACCGCAGCCGGCGACGGTCCCGGGTGTGGGCGACGTAGTCGGTCTCCGACGGGTTGAGTCCGCGGTCGCGCGCCCAGCGTTGCAACGCCGCCATCGCAACAGTGACCTTGCTCGGGTTGGCCTGCAC
>NZ_JBOGDB010000002.1:0-12082 GCF_050701515.1 Mycobacterium sp.
GTCCTGTTCCTGCTGCCCTGGCTCGGTGCAGGATTCACTCCTGATCCAGCAGCCGCGTGGACAGCATGGGTGGCCGGATTCCTCGCCATGGCCCTAGGCGCTGTCGGATGGCTGAACAGCAGGCCGCCGACCGTGTACGGCATCAACGAGAACACCAGCAGCCAGACAACGCCCAGCACTGTGGCCCGTTGGATCAGCAGAGCAGGGCTTGTCGTTGGGCTTGGAACCGTGGTGCTGGGCGCCACGGTCGCGCAACCGTCCCCGGCCGCCGTCGCTGTT
Organism: Mycobacterium sp.; assembly: GCF_050701515.1. Taxonomy (GTDB): domain Bacteria; phylum Actinomycetota; class Actinomycetes; order Mycobacteriales; family Mycobacteriaceae; genus Mycobacterium. Next base: position 280 of record NZ_JBOGDB010000002.1, read on the forward strand.
ACAGTCGGGTTGGGTAGCTTCACGGCAGTGATCGCGATGTGGTCGCTGCTCGCGGCCGACCCCACGCGCGATTACTTCACCCTGGCTGTTGTGGGTTTTGCGTTGTTCCTGGCGCCGTGGCTCGCTGGTTTCGCTGATGGCGATGCCGCGTGGGCCGCCTGGGCTCCCGGCTTTATCGCCACGGCGCTCGGTGTGGCCGGATATCTGCGTGGGGAGTCCCTTGACTTTGCACGGACAGTCCGCGACGACGCCGACGCGCGGTACCGCCAACGATTCGACTAGCTTCAACGGTCGCGCACCGTGGCGACCCATTGGCACATTATTGGCACAGCGGGGGGTTGACCATCACGGCAGTTCCCCGGTTTGACCTGGGAACGACTGGTGGGCGCGGACGGTATCGAACCGCCGACCGCTGGTGTGTAAAACCAGAGCTCTACCACTGAGCTACACGCCCGTGCCGCGCAGGCTACACGCCCGGCGCGCAGCACCGGAAATCCGTTGATCAGGTCTTCAGCGCCGCCAGCGCGTCGGTCCACAGCGTCTGGTCGCGCGCCTCCCCCGGCTGCTTCATCTCGGCGAACCTGATGATGCCGGACCGATCCACCACGAACGTGCCGCGATTGGAGATGCCGGCGTTCTCGTTGAACACGCCGTAGGCCTGACTGACGGCACCATGCGGCCAGAAGTCGGACAACACCGGAAAGAGGAAGCCGCTCTGCGTGGCCCAGATCTTGTGCGTGGGCGGCGGACCCACCGAGATCGCCAACGTGGCGGTGTCGTCGTTTTCGAAGTCGGGCAGGTGATCGCGCACTTCGTCAAGCTCGCCCTGGCAGATGCCGGTGAACGCGAGCGGGAAGAACACCACCAGCACATTCTTGGTGTCCCGAAAGTTGCTGAGGGTGACCGGTTGGCCGTTCTGGTCCTTGAGCGTGAAGTCGGGCGCCTCGCTTCCAGCGTCGAGCACTAGCGCCTCCCCGCGGCCTTGGACTTGGGCTGCACCAGCCGGCTGGCGCTCCAATCACCCACATTGGCCGACGAGGTCTGCATCAGGCCGGCCGTGGGGGCCGATTCGGCGATCTCGGCCGGCATCACATGCCCAGGTTTGCCGGTCTTGGGCGTCAGTACCCAGATGACGCCCTCGTCGGCCAGCGGCGTGATCGCGTCCATCAACCGATCGACCAGGTCGCCGTCGTCGTCCCGCCACCACAGCAGCACGACGTCGATGACCTCGTCGGCGTCCTCGTCGAGCAGCTCGCCGCCGCACGCCTCTTCGATGTCGGCCCGGATGTCGTCCTCAACGTCGTCGTCCCAGCCCAGTTCCTGCACAACCTGATCTTTTTGGATGCCCAGCCGTTGGGCGTAGTTCGGGGCGTCCGCCGCCGGGACCACCGTTGTCCTCCTTCAGCCTGCTAGTGCGCTCGGCCCTATCGTCGCACGACGCGGCCATTCGCCGTACGCCTGGCGGTCAGATCGTCAATATAAGGCGTCGCACAAGTTCAACGCGTTCATTTTCGTGTCGTTCAGCCGGGTGACCGCGGCGTTGAATTCGTCCGGCCCGTAATTGCCCGCAATCGCGGTCGCCACGCCGCGGGACGCGTCGACCCAGCCGTTGAGGACGTCCTTCAATTCCGGCACCAGCGGATCGGACACGCTGCGGGCGACCAGGTCGGCGCTGTGGTTGAGGGCGTCGATGGCCGGACCCGCTCTGGCCTCCACGTCGGCGGCATTCTCGTTGAAGGCGCGGACGTAGTCGTTGACCGCGGTGATGGAATCCACGCTGCTGGTGCTCAGCGCCTCGCACGACGTGTGGATCGCCTCGGTGGTCAGCGACGCCTGGCGCTCGGACTCGCGCGCGCTGGACGAGGCGGCCGACTCCTCGAGCGATGCCGACATCGACGCCCGATAAACGGGTGCTTCCTTTGCGTCGACCTTCGGCGAGCCGTCGGTGACGGAGCTGCATCCCACGATGATCATTGCGAGTGCGGCCAGGCTGCCCAGCACCAGCGCGACGATCCGCAGGCGCGGCCAGCCCGTCAGCCATCCGATCAGCACGGTCTGCAGACGTTACCGGTTCGGGCGCCGGATCGGCGGATCATTCCAGTAGGCACCACCGCCGATGCATGTGCGGCACGATAGGTGGACGATAGAGGTAGACAACACCTACACCGCCTGACTGAGGAGCCGAAGTTGACCACCGAGTTCGCGCGCCAGGACCTGGCCCAAAACTCCGGCACCGCAGCCGAACCCGACCGGGTGCGGGTGATCCGCGAGGGCGTGGCGTCGTACCTGCCCGACATCGATCCGGACGAGACCTCCGAGTGGCTGGAGTCGTTCGACGAACTGCTGGACCGGTCGGGTCCGGCGCGGGCCCGCTACCTGATGCTGCGCATGCTGGAACGCGCCGGCGAACAGCGGGTCGCCATCCCCTCCCTCACGTCCACCGACTATGTCAACACCATTCCGACCGAACTGGAACCGTGGTTCCCCGGCGATGAGGAAATCGAGCGCCGATACCGCGCCTGGATCCGGTGGAATGCAGCGATCATGGTGCATCGCGCCCAGCGCCCGGGAGTCGGTGTGGGCGGGCACATTTCGACGTATGCCTCCTCTGCCGCGCTCTACGAAGTGGGCTTCAACCACTTCTTCCGCGGTAAGTCCCACCCCGGCGGCGGCGACCAGATATTCATCCAGGGCCACGCGTCGCCAGGTATCTACGCCCGCGCGTTCCTGGAAGGCCGGCTAACCGCCGACCAGCTGGACGGCTTCCGCCAGGAACACAGCCACCCGGGCGGCGGGCTGCCGTCGTATCCGCACCCGCGGCTGATGCCAGACTTCTGGGAGTTCCCGACGGTATCGATGGGCCTGGGCGCGATGAACGCCATCTTCCAGGCCCGGTTCAACCACTACCTGCACGACCGGGGCATCAAGGACACCTCCGACCAGCATGTTTGGGCGTTCCTCGGCGACGGCGAGATGGACGAGCCGGAAAGCCGCGGATTGGCCCACGTGGCCGCCCTGGAGGCGCTGGACAACCTCACCTTCGTGATCAACTGCAACCTGCAGCGCCTCGACGGGCCGGTGCGGGGCAACGGCAAGATCATCCAGGAACTGGAGTCGTTCTTCCGCGGCGCCGGCTGGAACGTCATCAAGGTGGTGTGGGGCCGCGAATGGGATGCGCTGCTGCACGCCGACCGCGACGGCGCGCTGGTGAACCTGATGAACACCACGCCCGACGGCGACTACCAGACGTACAAGGCCAACGACGGCAGCTACGTCCGCGACCACTTCTTCGGCCGCGACCCGCGCACCAAGGCGCTGGTGAAAGACATGTCCGACGCCGACATCTGGAATCTCAAGCGCGGCGGCCACGACTACCGCAAGGTCTACGCCGCCTATCACGCCGCGATGGAGCACAAGGGCCAGCCCACCGTGATCCTCGCCAAGACCATCAAGGGCTACTCGCTGGGCGCCCACTTCCAGGGCCGCAACGCCACCCATCAGATGAAAAAGCTTGCGCTGGAAGACCTCAAGCAGTTCCGCGATGCCATTCGGATCCCCATCAGCGACGAGGCACTGGAGAGCAATCCCTACCTGCCGCCGTACTACCACCCCGGCCCGGACGCACCGGAGATCCGTTACCTGCTCGACCGGCGCCGGACGTTGGGCGGCTTCCTGCCGGAACGCCGCACCAAGTCGAAGGTTCTCTCGCTGCCCGGCCGCGACACCTACAAGGCGCTGAAGAAGGGCTCCGGCAACCAAGAGGTCGCCACTACGATGGCCATGGTCCGGACGTTCAGAGAACTGTTGCGGGACAAGGAGGTTGGACCCCGCATCGTGCCGATAATCCCGGACGAGGCCCGTACGTTCGGCATGGATTCGTGGTTCCCGAGCCTCAAGATCTACAACCGCAACGGCCAGCTCTACACCTCCGTGGACGCCGAGCTGATGCTTGCGTACAAGGAAAGTGAAATCGGTCAGATCCTGCACGAGGGCATCGACGAGGCCGGTTCGACCGCGACGTTCACCGCCGCGGGCACGTCATACTCCACGCACAACGAGCCGATGATCCCGCTCTACATCTTCTATTCGATGTTCGGCTTCCAGCGCACCGGCGACAGCTTCTGGGCGGCCGCCGACCAGATGGCCCGCGGCTTCGTGCTGGGCGCCACGGCCGGGCGCACCACGTTGGTCGGCGAGGGCCTGCAGCACGCCGACGGGCATTCCCTGCTGCTGGCGGCCAGCAATCCCGCGGTGGTCTCCTACGACCCGGCGTTCGCTCATGAGATCGCCTACATCGTGGAAAGCGGGCTGGCCCGCATGTACGGCGAGGACCCGGAGAACATCTACTTCTACATCACCCTCTACAACGAGCCGTACAAGCAGCCGGCCGAACCCGAGGATTTGAACGTCGAGGGGCTGCTGCGCGGCATCTACCGCTACCGCCCGGCGCCGGAGCAGCGAGCGAAACAGGCGCAGATCCTGGCCTCCGGTGTGGCGATGCCGGAGGCGATCCGGGCCGCGGACCTGCTTGCCGAGGAGTGGGATGTCGCCGCCGACGTGTGGTCGGTGACCAGTTGGGGCGAGCTCAATCGGGAAGGCGTGGAGATCGAGAAGGAGAAACTGCGCCACCCGGACCGCTCGGCGCGGGTGCCGTATGTGACGCAGGCGCTGGCCGACACCCGCGGGCCTGCGGTGGCGGTGTCCGACTGGATGCGCGGAGTCCCCGAGCAGATCCGGCCGTGGGTGCCCAACACCTACGCCACGCTGGGGACCGACGGCTTCGGTTTCTCCGACACCCGGCCGGCCGCGCGGCGCTACTTCAACACCGACGCCGAGTCCGTGGCGGTGGCGGTGCTGGAGTCGTTGGCCTCCGACGGCGAGCTGGACCAATCGGTGGCGGTCGAGGCCGCCCGCAACTACAAGATCGACGACGTGATGGCGGCGCCGGAGCAGACGTCGGACCCAGGAGTGGCCTGACTCGCGCCCTAGTTGGAGGAATCCACCAGAAGAATGCCGTAGATTTTAGGGATGCCCGACAATCGGTTCGTTCCGCCGGCGTCCACGCTCGAGGTCCTGGAAACCGTCCCCGAGTCGGTTCTGCGGCGGTTGAAGCAGTATTCGGGCCGGCTGGCCACCCAGGCGGTGCACGTCATGGAGGAGCGGCTGCCGTTTTTCGCCGACCTCGAAGCGTCCCAGCGCGCCAGCGTGCAACTCGTGGTGCAGACCGCCGTGGTCAACTTCGTGGAGTGGATGCGCGACCCGAAAAGCGACGTCGGTTATACCGCGCAGGCGTTCGCGGTGGTCCCCCAGGACCTCCGACGCCGCATCGCGCTGCGGCAGTCCGTGGAGATGGTGCGGGTCACCATGGAGTTCTGCGAGGAAGTGGTGCCCCTGCTGGCCCGCTCCGAAGAGCAGCTCACCGCCTTGACGGCCGGAATCCTGCGGTACAGCAGGGATTTGGCGTTCACCGCGGCCACCGCCTACGCCGACCAAGCCGAAGCTCGCGGCGCATGGGATACCCGGATGGAGGCCAATCTCGTCGACGCGGTGGTCCGCGGCGACACCGGGCCGGAGCTGCAGTCTCAGGCCGCGGCGCTGAACTGGGACGCCACCGCGCCGGCCACCGTGATCGTGGGGCTGCCGCAACCGGACCGCATGGACTTGGCCAGTGAGGACGTCCACGACGTGGTCAACCGGAACGGCCGGGCGGCATTGTCGGACATCCACGGCACCTGGCTGGTTGCCATCGTTTCCGGTTCTTTGGCAGTGACGGACCGGTTTCTCGACGAGCTCCTCGGTGTTTTCGCCGACGGGCCGGTGGTGCTCGGCCCGACCGCCCCCACCCTGACCACGGCCCACCGCAGCGCTACCGAAGCGATCGCCGGGATGAACGCCGTCGCCGGCTGGAGCTTGGCGCCGAGGCCGGTATCGGCCCGCGAGCTGCTGCCCGAACGCGCACTACTCGGCGACGCGACGGCGATCGCCGCGCTGGAAACCGAGGTGATGCGGCCCCTGGCCGACGCCGGACCGGCGCTCACCGAGACCCTCGACGCCTATCTGGACTCCGGTGGCGCCATAGAGGCGTGCGCACGCAAGTTGTTCGTTCATCCAAACACCGTGCGGTACCGGCTCAAGCGCATCGCCGATTTCACCGGCCGTGATCCCACCACGCCGCGTGATGCCTATGTGCTTCGAGTCGCCGCGACGGTGGGCCGTCTGAGCCATCAGGCGCAACATTCCAGCACGTCAAGGCCCCCCGTGACACGAGTCGCAACGCCTCCGTCCGAGGTCGAAGAGGAGCCACGCACCGGGTAACACATATCGGTCCGATATCGATGGAGTTCCATCACATGCTGTTTTGTAGAATCTCTACAAAAATATAAGACCAGGTTCATAATCTCTTACACCGCGCGAAACCGTCTTCACAGTGTTCTCTTAAATACGTGCTTGCATTGCTCGCTCCCGGACAGGGATCGCAGACGCCTGGCATGCTCGCCGATTGGCTTGAGCTGCCCGGCGCGGCTGACCGTATCTCCACGTGGTCACAGACCAGTGGCCTGGACCTTGCACGCCTGGGCACCACCGCGACGGCCGAGGAGATCACCGACACCGCCGTCACCCAGCCGCTGGTCGTGGCCGCCACCCTGCTCGCACACCAGGAGCTGACCACGCGCGGCCTACTGGCTGACGCCGAAAGCGTGGTAGCCGGACACTCCGTCGGTGAAATCGCCGCCTACGCGATCGCCGGCGTGATCTCGAGCGACGACGCCGTGGCGCTGGCCGCCACCCGCGGCGCCGAGATGGCCAAGGCGTGCGCGATCGAGCCGACCGGCATGTCCGCGGTGCTCGGCGGCGACGAGGCCGAGGTGCTGGGCCGCCTGGAGGAACTGGACCTGGTCCCGGCGAACCGCAACGCGGCCGGCCAGATCGTGGCCGCCGGCAGCCTGTCCGCCCTGGACAAGCTCGCCGAGGACCCGCCCGCCAAGGCACGGGTTCGCCAGCTGGCCACCGCCGGCGCGTTCCACACCCATTTCATGGCCTCGGCACTGGACGGCTACGCCGCCGCGGTTTCAAAGGTCACCCCCGCCGAGCCCTCAGGCCCGACCGCGACGCTGCTGTCGAACGCCGACGGACAACCGGTGGCCTCGGCCGCGGACGCCATGAGCAAGCTGGTCTCCCAGCTGACCCGGCCGGTGCGCTGGGATCTGTGCACCGAGACTCTGCGGCAATTCAATGTGACCGCGATCGTCGAGTTCCCGCCCGCGGGCGCACTCGCCGGCATCGCCAAGCGTGAACTTCGGGGGGTGCCGACGCATGCCGTCAAGTCCCCCGCTGACCTGGACGGGCTAGCAGAGCTCTCCCGGGCCTGATTCCCGGCTCGCCGGGGAATACAACCACATATAGGAACGTCGGAAGAAAACTCCGAAATACTCCGAAATACGGAGTGCAGCAACAACCAATTACGAAGGAGCCACCGTGCCCGCCACTCAGGAAGAAATCATCGCCGGCTTGGCCGAGATCATCGAAGAGGTGACCGGTATCGAGCCGTCCGAGGTGACCGTCGAGAAGTCGTTCGTCGACGATCTGGACATCGACTCGCTGTCGATGGTCGAGATCGCCGTGCAGACCGAGGACAAGTACGGCGTGAAGATCCCGGACGAGGACCTCGCCGGCCTGCGCACCGTCGGTGACGTCGTCGCCTACATCCAGAAGCTCGAGGAAGAGAATCCCGAGGCTGCCGAGGCCCTGCGGGAGAAGTTCGCGGCGGAGAACAAGTGACCAAGCCTTCCACTGCTAACGGCGGTTTCCCCAGCGTTGTGGTAACCGCCGTCACGGCGACGACATCTATCGCGCCGGACATCGAGAGCACGTGGAAGGGCTTGTTGGCAGGCGAGAGCGGCATCCACGTACTCGAGGACGAGTTCGTCACCAAGTGGGACCTGCCCGTGCGGATCGGCGGCCACCTCAAGGAGGGCGTCGACGATCACATGGGACGGCTGGACCTGCGGCGCATGTCGTACGTCCAACGGATGGCCAAACTGCTCGGTGGCCAGATCTGGGAGGCCGCGGGTACGCCCGAGGTCGACCCGGATCGCTTCGCCGTCGTTGTCGGCACCGGTCTGGGCGGCGGCGAGAAGATCGTCGAGACCTATGACCTGATGAACGAGGGCGGACCCCGCAAGGTCTCCCCGCTGGCCGTGCAGATGATCATGCCCAACGGCGCCGCGGCGGTGATCGGGCTGCAGCTCGGCGCCCGCGCCGGCGTGATGACCCCGGTGTCGGCCTGTTCGTCGGGCTCGGAGGCCATCGCACACGCGTGGCGGCAGATCGTCATGGGTGACGCGGACATCGCCGTCTGCGGCGGTGTCGAGGGTGGCATCGAAGCGCTGCCCATCGCGGCGTTCTCGATGATGCGCGCCATGTCGACCCGCAACGAGGACCCCGAGGGCGCGTCGCGTCCGTTCGACAAGGACCGCGACGGCTTCGTGTTCGGCGAGGCGGGCGCGCTGATGGTGATCGAGACCGAGGAGCACGCCAAGGCTCGCGGCGCCCAGCCGCTGGCCCGGTTGTTGGGTGCCGGCATCACGTCGGACGCCTTCCACATGGTGGCGCCCGACCCCAACGGTCAACGGGCCGGAAAAGCGATGCAGCGCTCGATGGAGCTTGCGGGCGTGGACCCCAAGGACGTCGACCACATCAACGCCCACGCGACGGCCACCCCGATCGGTGACACCGCCGAGGCCAACGCCATTCGGGTCGCCGGTGTGGAGCATGCCGCGGTGTACGCGCCCAAGTCGGCACTCGGCCACTCCATCGGTGCGGTCGGCGCGCTGGAGTCGGTGCTGACGGTGCTGACGCTGCGTGACGGCGTCATCCCGCCGACCCTGAATTACGTAACCCCCGATCCGGAAATCGATTTGGACGTCGTCGCGGGCGAGCCCCGATACGGCGACTACAAGTGCGCGATCAACAACTCGTTCGGATTCGGCGGGCACAACGTGGCGCTCGCCTTCAGCAAGTACTGAGGCGTTCGGGGGGAAAGGAACCATCAGGACATGACAAGGTTGGCTACGGGGAACGGATTCCCCAATGTTGTCGTCACCGGCGTTGCCATGACGACTGCCCTGGCAACCGATGCGGATACCACGTGGAAGAGGCTGCTGGACGGAAATAGCGGTATCCGCAAACTTGAGGATCCGTTCGTCGAGGAGTACGACCTTCCGGTCCGCATCGGGGGGCATCTCTTGGAGAATTTCGAGGACGAGCTGACGCGGGTCGAACTGCGCCGGTTGTCGTATCTGCAGCGGATGTCGACCGTGATGAGCCGGCGCGTGTGGGACGAGGCCGGGTCGCCGGACGTCGATCCCAAGCGGTTGATGGTGTCGATCGGTACCGGCATGGGCTCCAGCGAGGAACTGCTCTTCGCGTACGAGGGCATGCGCTCGAAGGGTCTGCGGGCGGTGTCGCCGCTGGCGGTGCAGATGTACATGCCCAACGCCGCGGCCGCCGCGGTCGGGCTGGAACGCAAGGCCAGGGCAGGTGTCATCACCCCCATCTCGGCCTGCGCCTCCGGCTCCGAGGGCATCGCGCACGCGTGGCGCAATATCGTGCTCGGGGAGGCGGACGTCGCGATCTGCGGCGGCGTCGAGACGAGGATCGAGGCGGTGCCGATCGCGGCGTTCGCGCAGATGCGAATCGTGCTGTCCACCAACAACGATGACCCAGCCGGTGCCTGTCGCCCGTTCGACAAGGATCGCAACGGTTTCGTGTTCGGCGAGGGCGGTGCGCTGATGGTGGTCGAAACCGAGGAGCACGCCAAAGCGCGCGGCGCCCAGCCGCTGGCCCGGCTGATGGGCGCCAGCATCACCTCGGACGGCTTCCACATCGTGGCGCCGGATCCCAACGGTGAACAGGCCGGGCATGCGATGACGCGGGCGATTCAGCTGGCCGGCCTCACCCCCACCGACATCGATCACGTCAACGCGCATGCCACCGGCACCGTCGTCGGCGATGTGGCCGAGGGGAAGGCCATCAACAATGCGTTGGGCGGCCACAAGGCGGCGGTTTACGCCCCCAAGGGCGCGCTCGGCCACTCGGTCGGCGCAGTCGGTGCCGTGGAGTCCATCCTCACCGCATTGGCGTTGCGGGACGGTGTTATTCCGCCAACGCTGAACCTGAAGAACCTGGATCCGGAGATCGACCTCGACGTCGTCTCCGGTTCGCCGCGACCCGGCAATTACAACTACGCGATCAACAACTCGTTCGGATTCGGTGGGCACAACGTGGCGCTCGCCTTCGGGAAGTACTGAGCGCCCGATATCCGGCCCCACAGGAGGTTTCGATGACTATCACGGCCCCCGAGGCAGTCGGCGAATCACTGGATCCCCGCGATCCGCTGCTGCGCCTGAGCACGTTCTTCGACGACGACAGCGTTGAACTGCTGCACGAGCGCGACCGCTCCGGCGTCCTGGCCGCGGCCGGAACCGTCAACGGTGTCCGGACCATCGCGTTCTGCACCGACGGCACCGTCATGGGTGGTGCGATGGGTGTGGAGGGCTGCGCTCACATCGTGGGCGCCTACGACACCGCGATCGAGGAGCAGAGTCCCATCGTGGGCATCTGGCACTCCGGCGGCGCCCGGCTCGCCGAAGGGGTAAAGGCGCTGCACGCGGTCGGTTTGGTGTTCGAGGCGATGATCCGGGCGTCGGGTTATGTCCCGCAGATCTCTGTGGTCGTTGGCTTTGCCGCCGGCGGCGCCGCCTACGGGCCGGCGCTGACCGACGTGGTCATCATGGCGCCGGAGAGCCGGGTGTTCGTCACCGGACCGGACATCGTGCGCAGTGTCACCGGCGAGGACGTCGACATGGCGTCGCTCGGCGGACCGGACACGCACCACAAGAAGTCGGGTGTGTGCCACATCGTCGCCGACGACGAACTGGACGCCTACGAGCGCGGCCGCCGGTTGGTCGGATTGTTCTGGCAGCAGGGCCATTTCGACCGCGGCAAGGCCGAGTCGGGCGACACCGATCTGCATGCGTTGCTACCCGAGTCGGCGCGACGTGCCTACGACGTGCACCCGATCGTGGAGGCGCTGCTCGACGACGACGCACCGTTCGACGAGTTCCAGGGCAAGTGGGCGCCGTCGATCGTCGTTGGCCTCGGCCGGTTGTCCGGCCGGACCGTCGGTGTGCTGGCCAACAATCCGCTTCGGCTTGGTGGCTGCCTGAACTCCGAAAGCGCGGAGAAAGCAGCGCGTTTCGTGCGCCTGTGCGATGCGTTCGGTATCCCGATCGTGAATGTCGTCGACGTGCCCGGTTACCTACCCGGTGTGGATCAGGAGTGGGGCGGCGTGGTGCGCCGTGGCGCCAAGCTGCTGCACGCGTTCGGTGAGTGCTCGGTTCCGCGGGTCACGCTGGTCACCCGGAAGATCTACGGCGGGGCCTACATCGCGATGAATTCGCGATCGCTCGGTGCGACGAAGGTGTTCGCCTGGCCCGACGCGGAGGTCGCGGTGATGGGCGCCAAGGCCGCCGTCGGGATTCTGCACAAGAAGAAGCTGGCCGCCGCGCCCGATCACCAGCGCGAGGCGCTGCACGACGAGCTGGCCGACGAGCACGACAAGCTCGCCGGCGGTGTGGATTCCGCCATCGATATCGGCGTGGTCGACGAGAAGATCGACCCGGCGCATACCCGCAGCAAGCTGACTCAGGCGCTGGCCGAGGCACCCGCCCGTCGCGGCCGGCACAAGAACATCCCGCTGTAGGCTCTCAGCGCGAAAAGACGCAAAAGCTCCCGCACGCTC
>NZ_JBOGDB010000003.1:0-15327 GCF_050701515.1 Mycobacterium sp.
GGCGCGAGCGCGGCTCAAACGCCGCTGCCCCCTCGGCCTCATAGCGTCTGCACAGTTGCTGTACCCAGGTGCGTGAGACGTCGTAGTCGCGGGCGACTTCGCTTTTGCTGCGTCCTTCCAACACGACGGCGGTGATGACGAGCTGCGCCTTCGACATGGCCGGCCTCCCACGACAGCTGAGGTGCCAACTATGTCGCGAGACAGCTGCCAATTATGTCGTGGAACCAGACACTGCCGGGGGCACCTGCCGGGGGCACCAGTGTTTTCCTCGTTAATGCCCAGGTCGGGCACTGACCCGGGGTTATTCGCCCATACTGGGCTGACCATTCTGCGCGAGCCGGACGGGAACGATGGCGAAATCTGCGAGCAAAGCGTTCTCAGCGCTTGCGCGTGCCGTTTGGGCAGGTTTCGACACCGAGGGCGTTTTCCGCCGGCACGCATCAGACGCCGATCCGTTCGTACTGAGGACGCCCGGGCTCGACGAGATGATGTTCTTCTCCACCGTCGAAGCCGCCCGCGACATACTCACCGCACCCTCGAATGTCTGTCGCGCGCCGCTGCCCAATCCCATCGAGCCGATCGTCGGACAAGGATCATTGATCCTGCAGTCCGGTGCATCACATCGTCGAACCCGCAGCCTTCTGATGCCTGCCTTTCACGGCGACCGCATGCGCGGGTATGTCGACATGATTGCCGCCGCCGCGGCCGACGAAATCGCGGAGCTGAAACCGGGCGACCGGATGGCCGTCTCGTCGGCGGCGCGGACCATCGCCTTGGACGTCATCATCCGGGTGTTGTTCGGCGTCACAGATCAAGACCGTCGCACAGAATACGCCGAGCTGATCAACCGGTTGATGAACTCCAACACGGCTCCGCTGATGCTGTTTCCCGGGCTACGCCGCGCGATAGCCGGACGAGGGCCGTGGGTGCGACTCGTCGCTTTCCGCACCCAACTCGACCGCCTGTTGTCCGAGCAGATGGCGGAGCGGCGACGGTTGGCTGATCACGGCACCGACATGCTCGAGCTGATCCTTGCCGCAACCGACGAAGAAGGCGGGGGCCTCGGTGATGACGCACTGCGCGAACAGCTTCGGACGATGCTGGCGGCTGGGCACGACACCAGCGCGACGTCGTTGGCCTGGGCGCTCTACCACATCCACCGCGACGACACCGTGCACCGAAAGCTTCTCGATGAACTGTCGGGTGCGGCCACGCCGCAGGAAATCGCGAACTTGCCCTACTTGACCGCGGTGATACAGGAGACGCTGCGCATGCATCCGACGGTTCCGATGGTGCTGCGCAAGCTCACCGGGCCACTCACCGTCGCCGGTGTTCCCTGCTCGGCCGACGACGTGGTCGGAATTGCCCTGCCGGCATTGCATTTCAACCCCGCGGTATGGAAACAACCCGAATCATTCTGCCCGGAAAGGTTTCTGGTGACGAAGCCCACGCCGTTCGAGTATGCGCCGTTCGGCGGCGGATTCCGCCGATGCATCGGAGCGGGTTTCGCCCACCATGAGCTGGCCGTCGCGATCGGCACCATCATGAAAACCGTCGAGTTGGAGATGCCCGCACGCGAACGCCGCAGAAAACCACCCCGGTCAGTGCCGCGCGGAATTGCCACCACGCCAAGTCGCGAAATCTGCCTGACGGTAACCGGTCGCTACCACTAGCCGGTGCGGGTGGCGACCACGACCTGGCGCCGTAGGAACCCGCCCCGGAGTTCGACGCCGATCGCCGGGTCGGCGTATTCGGCCAGTGCACGCAGTGCCGACCGGCTGTACGAACGCAATGAGCTGATGACGCCGTCGTGCGCAAGCGGCATCACCGGAGCGAACGGCAGCCACAACGCCAACCGCATGATGTGCACTCCAGACGGCGGCCGTGCCATGTCGATGATCAGCAGCCGCTCCGCGGCGCGGGTGCCTTCGGCGAATACGCGTGCGGCCGCCCGCGGCGGCAGGTGATGGAACGACAACGCGAAAACAGCCAGGTCGAAGTGCCCATCCGGCGCGTCGATCGCGGTGGCGTCCATCGTTCGGACAGACGCCCTCGGGTGGCTGCCGAGGTCGCCAGCCGCAATTTCGGCGACTGAAGTGGGCTCGATATCGGTGACCGTCAGCTCCGCGGTGGGGTGCATCTGCAGCAGCTTGCGCGACAGTGCGCCGTGACCCGACCCGAGTTCGAGGATCTTGGGGTCGGGAATGTCAGCCACCTCGTCGAGCGCGATGCGTGCGAACTTCGTGTGGTGCCCCGCCAGGTTTCCCATCCGCTCTAGTCCACGGACCACCTTCCGCTTGAGACGGTCGACGTCGTCGCGGTCCAGGTATTCCGGGGTGTCGGTTTCCAGCAACCTGTCCAGCCGGGATGCGTCCGGACCGCCGCGCGGCATCGTGTCGATGTCGACGACCTGCGTGCCCATTCGCGTCATTATCGACGATCGCACCGAAATTCGGCACGGCTCAGCGATATCTCGTGACCCACAAAATTGCCGCAACATGTTGTCGTTCGACGACGGTACGCTCAGATCACGGCCAATCCGCAGCTCAGACTCAAGTGGTCGGTGGAGGTCCGCTATCCGAACGGCGTCGGAACAGACGTTCATCTTCCAGAGCGAGCGGGCGGCGCGGGTCCCCGGGCGGGCAGCATCTCCGGCGGTGGTATCGGAAGCGCGGCGGGACCCAGCGTGTCTGGTCAGCCTCCTCCGGCCGCGGAATACCTACGGTCGGTGAGCCGGATGTGCCGGGCGCTAATTCGTCCGAGTCACCGACCCGAGTCTCTCGTTCGGTGGGCCAACGACTGAGCATCCGGTTAGATCAAATCACTTGCGTCACTTTGGTTTCACCTTGATTTCTGTGCCCGGGTTTGTCGGTGGGCGGCGATAGTATTCGAACATGCGTTCGGGTGATGATCGGGAGGCCGTCACGGCGACCCTCGACGCCTTAGAAGGCGACTTCGACCGCCTGGCCTCGTTGTCCTGGGGCCAGCTCACCCACAGCGAGCTACTGAATGTGCAAAGCCGGTTGGAGACGCTGGCGTCGAAGCTTCCTGCGATTTCGCGCAAGTTGATCTGCCGGCTGATGGCCGAGGCGTCGCCGAGCGAGTTGGGCGGATCGTCGTGGGCCAATGTATTGGCGACCCGGTTGCGGATCAGCCCGGCCGAGGCCCGCCGACGCATCGCCGAAGCCGAGGATTTGGGCGAACGCACCACACTGACCGGTGAGCTGCTCGAACCGCGGCTTCCGAATACCGCCGCAGCGCACGCCGCGGGCAGCATCAATACCGAGCACGTGAAGGTCATCCGCTCGTTCTTTTCAGACCTGCCCGACGCTGTCGATATCGAAACCCGCTCGAAAGCCGAGGCCCACCTTGCGCGCATCGCAACAGGATTGGGGCCAACACAGCTACGCCAGGCCGCCGATCGGTTGGCCTATCTGCTCAACCAGGACGGCAGCGCCCCCACGGATACCGATCGGGCCCGGCGCCGCTACCTGACGCTGGGCAGGCAGGGTATCGACGGGATGAGCGAGCTGCGCGGCCTGCTGGACCCGGAGGCGCGGGCGACGCTGGATGCGGTGTTGGCGAAGTGGGCGGCGCCCGGAATGTGCAACCCTGATGACGAAACCCCGTGTGTCGACGGAGAACCGGCGGAATCCGCGACGCAAAACGATTTGCGGTCGCAGGGCCAGCGCAATCACGACGGGCTGAAAGCCATGGGCCGCTCAGTGTTGGCCTCCGGACAGTTGGCCCAGCACAACGGACTACCGGCCACCATCATCGTCTCCACGACACTGAAGGAATTGGAATCCGCTGCCGGGCAAGCCGTAACCGCCGGCGGCTCACTGCTGCCGATGCCCGATCTGATCCGGCTGGCCTCACACGCACACCACTATCTGGTCGTCTTCGACAACCACACCCAAACCCCGCTGTATCTCGGGCGGTCCAAGCGGCTGGCCTCACCCGGCCAGCGCATCGTGCTACACGCCAGGGACCGAGGCTGCACCCGCCCCGGCTGCACCTGTCCGGGCTACTGGTGCCAAGCCCACCACGACGACGGCTGGGCTGCCGGCGATGCACCCACCGACATCGACAAACTCTCGCTCGCCTGCGGACCCGACAACCGGCTCGTCGAAGAGGGTGGCTGGACAATCCGAAAACGCCACGACGGCCGCACCGAATGGATTCCCCCGCCGCACCTCGACACCGGCCAAACCCGGGTCAACGACTACCACCACCCCGAGAACTACCTCGTCGACGACGACAGCGAAGACGATCCTGGTTGAACCTTCCGCTGGATCAAATCGTGTCAAGGGTGGCGCGGTGCGATACTGACCACGGCGACGAACGGTCACTCGATCCCGATCGCGAGTCGGGACAACATAAGGGGTTCGGCCATGGGCAAACACAAAATCGGCGGCCGAAAGGCCCAGCGGCGGATCGTGGTGGCGGCGGCGGCCACGGCACTGGCCACCTTCGGACCGGCCGGCATTGCCAGCGCCGATGAGGCCGATTCGGGCGGTGATCGAAATCCCGTCCGCGACGCCATCTCCTCGGCCGCGGACACCGCCAGGTCGGTCATCGGCAGGATCACCTCGGGATCGTCGTCCGGCACCGCCACCAATCCGCGGGCCGGGCGCGGTTCGAGCCCCTTCACACTGGTCAGACCCGACACCACGGTCGCCAACCGTCCGGTGATCATTCGCGGCTCCGACACCACCAGCGCACAGACCAGCGCCCCCACCGCGGCGCTGGCGCCCACCCTGACCGACGAGGGGATCAACTTCGGCACCGGAGGCAGCTGCACCACCGAGCCCTGCGGCACCAACACCGGACCGGGCATTAACATCTTCCGTTTCGGCGACAACAACAACAACGTCGCCAACAACACCGTCGTGGACGGGGTGTTCGGCACCAACCTGGCCTTCCTGGGCAACGACAGCGACGGCTCCGGCAACAACTCGGTCCAAGGCGCCAACAGCCTCGGCAGCAACCTGGCGATCGGCATCCTTGGCGGTGCCAACACCGACAACGCCGGCAACAACACAGTCGTTGGCATCAATAGCTCGGGCCTCAACCTGGCCATCCTGAGCATCGGCAACGACAATTCCGGCACAAACGTCGTCAACGGCAGCGACAAGACCGGCGCCAACCTGGCGGTCGTGGGACCCTTCACTACGGATTCGGGCAACAACACCGTCATCGGTGACAACAGCTCCGGTACCAACCTGGCGTTCGTGGGAGGCTTCGGCACCAGAAACGGCAACAACACCAACGGCGGTCTGAATCTCGCGTATGTGGATCCCTTTGTCCAGGATTCGGGCAATAACACCGGCGGCGGCGTCAACATCGCCTGGGTTCCGTTCTTCAGTCAGAATTCGGGCAACAACACCGGTGGCGGTATCAACATCGCCATCATGCCGCTGTCGTTATTTGCGAACGGTGTCGGTAACTGCAACACCTCGGCGTGCGTCAACCTGTTCGGTTTGCAGCTGCTGGGCGGTTAGCATCCAGACATGATCCGGGTCGTCATGACTATCTGGGTGGCGTTGACCGTCGCGCTGAGTGGCGTCGCGGGTGTGGGCGTCGCACGCGCCGAGCCGTGGCCTCCTTCACCGTGCGGATTCACGCTGTCGCCCCCGCAGGTGGTGAACGTCGGCGGCGTCACCAAGGTCACCGCCACGGTGACGTCGGGTCCATGCGGGATCGCCGCCAACCCCCACCAGAGCGTGGCGTGCCTGTCGCTTCAGGGCGACGAGGGCACTCGATGCATGCAAGCCAGGGGCCGGGACGTCGCACAGATCTACTACGAGCCATACCGCCCGGGCGCAACCTACGTCTCGACGGGACGGGGCTGCGGCATCATCGTCCCGACCCTGCCCGCCCCGAACTGCCAGCTCCTCGGACCCCTCACCGCAACCCTGTAGGCGGTCACTAGCCTGAAGCGATGTCCGATCGCGTCCTCGTGCATGTCGAGAACCACGTCGCTCTCATTACCGTCAACGACCCCGACCGCCGCAATGCCGTCACCGCCGAGATCTCGGCGGGGCTGCGCGCCGCGGTCGACGCGGCCGAGTCGAACACCGATGTGCACGCACTCATCGTCACCGGCGCGGGCAAGGCGTTCTGCGCGGGCGCGGATCTGACCGCGCTTGGCGACGCAACTGAAGTCGGTCTGCGGTCCATCTACGACGGCTTCCTCGCGGTGGCCAACTGCGCATTGCCGACGATCGCGGCGGTCAATGGGGCGGCCGTCGGCGCCGGATTGAACCTGGCGCTGGCGGCGGACGTCCGCATCGCGGGACCGGCGGCGCTGTTCGATGCGCGGTTCCAGAAGCTGGGTATCCACCCCGGCGGCGGTGCGACGTGGATGCTTCAGCGCGCCGTCGGTGTGCAGGCGGCCCGGGCGGCGCTGCTATTCGGCATGCGGTTCGACGCCGACGCGGCGGTACGTTACGGGTTGGCGCTCGAGGTCGCCGACGACCCGGTGGCGGCCGCCCGGGAGCTTGCCGCCGGGCCCGCGGCGGCGCCGCGGGATGTCGTCATCGCCACCAAGGCGTCGATGCGGGCCACCGCCAACCCGGGATCCCTGGATACCGACCAACACGCAATCGCGGTGGACACCGAGCTGGGACCGCAGGCGGTGTCGATCGAGTCGCCGGAGTTCGCCGAACGGCTCGCCGCGGCCAGGCGCAAGTAGTCCTACCGGTCCAGCAGCGCCAGCTCCGGCGCTTCGATCAGCCCGCGAAGCTCGCCGAGGAAACCCGCGACCTGCGCGCCGTCGGCGATACGATGGTCGAACGCGCACGTCAGCGTCATCGTCGGCTTCGACACCACGACGTCGTCGACGACCACCGGGCGTGGTTTCAGCGACCCCATCCCGAGGATGGCGGCCTCCGGATAGTTGATGATGGGCACACCCTCGTCCAACCCGAGCGCACCGAAGTTGGACACCGTGAACGTAGAGCCCTGCATCTCGGTCGGTTTCAGCGTCCCGGCGCGTGCCTCATCGACGAGCCGGGACACCGTCGCGGCCAGCTCGCGCGTCGTCTTGTTATGCGCGTCCTTGACCACGGCCACCAGCAGTCCGCGGGGTGCCGCGACGCCGAATCCCAAGTGCACCGCGGAGTGGACGTGGATGTGCGCCCCACCCGCGGTGTCCACCCAGGTCGAGTTGAGGATCGGGTGGTGCGTCAGCGCGATGGTCAGCAGTCGCAGCGTCAGCACGAACGGCGTGATCTGAACACCGTCCTCCCCCGCGGCGGCACGCAGATGGTCGCGCAGCCGCACCAGCGCCGAGCAGTCGACCTGAACACTGGCGTGCGCGTCGGGAATCTGGCTGCGCGACAAGGCCATCCGGTGAGCCATCCGGGCCTGCACACCGCCAACCGCCACCGTGCCCAAGGCGTCGCCGGACTCTCCGGCCGCCGCCAGCACGTCCTCACGGGTGATGATTCCGTCCGGGCCGGAGCCCGGCGACAGCGCGGCCAGGTCCACCTGCAACTCGGCGGCCAGCTTGCGCACCGGCGGCTTGGCGCGGGCGCGGACACCAGCCTCCGCGGGTGCCCGCCTGCTGGTGTCCATCTCGTCGTCGGCGCCGTAGCCAACCAGCACGGGCTTGCGTGCCGGCGCGGCGCCGTTCTGTGCGACGACCGGCGATTCGGTGGCGATGCGAACCAGAACCGAGCCGACGGCGAGCGTGTCCCCTTCGGCGCCACCAAGTTCGACGATCCGGCCCGCGTGGGGGCTCGGTATCTCCACCTCGGCCTTGTTGGTTTCCACGGTGCACAGCGTCTGGTTGAGTTCGACGTCATCGCCGACCGCGACACTCCAGCCGGTGATCGTGGCGTCCTCGAGGCCCTCGCCGAGGTCGGGGACCAGGAAGTCCTTGACATCCTGGCCGGTCATGGCTGGCGCATGGCTTTCTCGACGCAGTCGATCAGCCGGTCGACGCCGGGCAGCCACAGCTTCTCCAGCCTTGCTGGCGGGTAAGGCGTGTCAAAACCGGTGGCACGCATTACCGGCGACTCCAGGTCGTAGAAGAGCTCCTCCTGGATGCGGGCGGCCAGCTCGGCGCCGAACCCCAGGGTGCGTGCACCCTCATGGACCACCACCGCGCGTCCGGTCTTGCGCACCGATACCGCGACGGTGTCGAAGTCGAGCGGGTTCAGCGAGCGCAGGTCGACGACCTCCAGATTCCAGCCGTGTTGGTCCGCTGCCAAATCGGCTGCTGCCAACGCGGTTTGGACCAGGCCGCCATAGGTCAGCACCGTGACGTCTTCGCCGGTGCGGCGTACGGCCGCCCGGCCGATCGGCAACCCCGGGGAACTGGTGTCGACGTCTTCACGCGCCCAGTACCGCCGCTTGGGTTCCAGGTAGATCACCGGATCGCGGCCAGCGATCGCGTGCCGCAGCAGCCAGTACGCATCCGATGGCGTCGACGGAACCACGACCTTCAGGCCGGCGGTATGCACCCAATAGCTTTCGGTGGATTCCGAATGATGTTCCACCGCACCGATTCCGCCGAACGACGGAATCCGCACGGTGACCGGCATGTCGATGTCGCCGTGGGTGCGCATCCGATACTTCGCCAAGTGGCTGACCATTTGGTCGAACGCCGGGTAGGAGAAGCCGTCGAACTGGATCTCGGGAACCGGCACGAAGCCGCGAATGGCGAACCCGATCGCAACGCCGATGATGGCGGATTCGGCCAGCGGCGTGTCGAAACACCGTCCGTCGCCAAAGGTTTCGGTGAGGCCCTCGGTAACCCGGAATACCCCGCCGAGCTTTGCGACGTCCTCGCCAAACACCAGTACCCGGTCGTCGGCTGCCATCGCGTCGTGCAATGCGCGGTTGATCGCCTGCACCATCGTGAGATTCGTGGCGGTCGGAACCGGCGTGAACATGGAGGGCTCTTGCGAGTCATCCCCGAAACTGGGTGGCCGCTCGATGATCTGCGTCATACTCCTGCCCTCCCGTCGCTTCGCTCGCCCAGGCACTCCTTCGACAGCTCGGCCAGCAGCTGGTCGCGCTGGGATTCCAGGTTCGGAGTGATGTCCGCGTACACCGTGTCGAACAACTCGGTGACGTCGACGTCGAGCGCGCCGACGGTCGCCTCGCGCAGTTCGGTGCACAACCGCTTGGACCGCGCCGTGACGCGCCGCTCCAGCCGCTCGGTCCACACGCCGACACTTTGCAAGTAGGTGCGGTAGCGCGGAATCGGATCGAGAGCGGTCCAGTGGTCCAGCTCTTCCTGCGACCGGTAACGCGTCGGGTCGTCAGAGGTGGTGTGCGGGCCCAGTCGGTAGGTGACCGCTTCGATCAGCGTCGGACCGCCGCCCTCGCGGGCGCGTTTCGCGGCCTCGGCCATCACCGCGTAACAGGCCAGCACGTCGTTGCCGTCGACCCGGATGCCCGGCATCCCGTAGCCAACAGCCCGATGCGCGATCGACGGCGCGGCGTGTTGCCTGCTGACCGGCACCGAGATCGCCCACTGGTTGTTCTGCACGAAGAACACACACTGCGCCTTGTAGACCGCGGCCAGGTTAAGCGCCTCGTGCGCATCGCCCTCGCTGGTCGCACCGTCGCCGAGGAAGGCCACCGTCACCGAATCTTCGCCCAGGCGCTGCGCGGCCATCGCCGCACCGACCGCGTGCAGCCCCTGGGTGCCGATCGGGATGGCTATCGGCGCGCAGCACTTCTTGGTGAACTCCAACCCGCCGTGCCACTTGCCGCGCCAGACGGCGCCCATCTGGCCCGGCGTGATGCCGCGCAGCAGGAATGCGCCGATCTCCCGATACTGCGGGAACAACCAGTCGGTCTTGCGAAGGCAGGCCGTCGCGCCGATCTGTGCGGCTTCCTGTCCGCGGCATGACGCGAACAGCGCCAGCTCGCCTTGCCGTTGCAGGTTGACGAATTCCCCGTCGAGCGCTCGGGTGACGACCATCATCTCGTACAGCCAGCCCAGCGTCTCGGGGGGAAGATCGCGGGGATACCGGGACTCAGCGGTTGGGGTCCCGTCGGGGGCTACAAGTTCTACCGGCTCCAGGTCGACGGTCAGCGGCATAGGAGCCGGCGCGCATACCTCGGCCATCTCGCCTCCTTGTCGGTGACGGCATGTTTCGCCGTCAGACCGTGAGGTGCTCAGCACGGAGGCGATCAGAGCAAAACCCCTGGTGAGAGGCCCGCCGGCTAGTTGCCAGGGTGAGGCGCTAGCTGGACGATGCGCTCTGCTCGCCGCAGCACTGGGGCATCTACCATTATGCCCTCGAATTGGAAGACGCCTCTCTCATCGCGGGCCGCCGCCAGCACGTGTCGCGCCCACTCGACCTGCTCGTCGGTCGGCGCGTATCCGGCCCGGATGACCGCGACCTGCGACGGGTGAATCCCAACCTTGGCGTCGAACCCGACCGCCACCGCGTCGTCGACCTCGGCGCGCAGGCCGTCGAGGTCCTTGATGTCGAGGTACACCGAATCCAGCGCCATGCGTCCGTACGCCTTGGCGGCCAGCAATGTCTGCGAGCGGACATGCTTGGCGACGTCACGGTAGCCGCCGTCGGCGTTGCGGTTGGCGGTGCCGCCCGTCGCCGCGAACAGATCCTCGGCGCCCCACATGACGGCGATGGCGTTGTCCACGCGCACCGACTCGGTGACCGCCAACGCGCCCAAGGGCGTTTCGATCAGCACCACCACGTCCAACGGCGCCAGCGCGCTCACCTGCTGCGCGGATTCGGTCTTGGCCAGCATTACCGTCGTGTATTTGGTGCGGGCGACCGCCTTCAGGTCGGGCTCGTGGTCGGCGGTCGTGCTGGGATTGATCCTGACGACGGTTCGGTCGGGGTCCAGCGGGGTGTCGACCAGTGCCTTGCGGGCCGCTTCCCGATCTTTCGCGGCGACACCGTCTTCCAGGTCCAGAATCACCACATCGGCTGCCGCCGCGGCCTTTTCGAACCGCTCCGGGCGATCGGCGGGGCAGAACAGCCAGGCCGGGCCGGTCTGGGTCAGGCTGTTTCGCTCCTCGCGTGCGCGGTGCGCCACTACTTCTCCCCCTCGGGCCGTTTGCGCACCATGGTCTTGCGGACCGCCGTGGCCACGATGTCGCCGTGCTGGTTGCGGCCGGTGTGGGCGAGCGTGACAACGCCTTCGCCGGGCCGGCTTTTGGATTCCCGCTTCTCGGTGACCAGCGTCTCGGCGTACAGGGTGTCACCGTGGAAAAGCGGTTTGGGAAAGGCGATCTCGGAAAAGCCGAGGTTCGCGACGATCGTGCCCTGGGTGAGCTGTGCCACGGACAGGCCAACCATGGTCGACAAGGTGAACATCGAGTTGACCAGTCGCTGGTTGAACGGCGGCAGCGCGTCGGCGAACGCGGCGTCCAGGTGCAGCGCCTGAGTGTTCATGGTCAGCGTGGTGAACAGCACGTTGTCGGCCTCGGTGAGGGTCCGCCCCGGCCGGTGCAGGTATGTGACACCGGGCTCGAACTCCTCGTACCACAAGCCCCGCTGCTCGACGACGCGCCCTTCGCCCGCGCTCACAGTCCCGCCTCCCGCGCGATCAGCATCAGCTGCACTTCCGTTGTCCCCTCGCCGATTTCGAGGACTTTGCTGTCGCGGTAGTGGCGCGCGACGGGGTACTCGTTCATGAATCCATACCCGCCGAAGATCTGCGTGGCGTCGCGGGCGTTGTCCATCGCGGCCTCACTGGCGACCAGCTTGGCGATGGCGGCCTGCTTCTTGAACGGCTTGCCGGACAGCATCAGCGCGGCGGCGTCGTAGTACGCGGTGCGGGCGGTATGCGCCCGGGCTTCCATCCGCGCGATCTTGAACGCGATGGCCTGGTTGGCGCCGATGGCCTGGCCGAACGCCTCTCGCTGCTTGGCGTACTGCACGCTCTCGTCGACACAGCCTTGCGCGGCGCCAACCGACAGCGCGGCGATTGCGATCCGTCCCTCGTCGAGGATGCGCAGGAAATTGGCGTAGCCGCGGCCGCGTTCACCGAGCAGGTTCCCCTCCGGGACCCGCACGTCGTCGAGGCTGAGCGGGTGGGTGTCCGACGCGTTCCAGCCGACCTTGTTGTAAGCGGGTTCGGCGGTGAACCCCGGTGTGGGAACGGGCACCAGGATCGTCGAGATCTCTTTGCCGTCCTGCCGGTTGCCGGTGACGGCGGTGACGGTCACCAGCTTGGTGATGTCGGTTCCGGAGTTGGTGATGAACTGCTTGCTGCCGTTAATGATCCAGTGCCCGTCGTCGAGCCGGGCCGTGGTCTTGGTGGCTCCGGCGTCGGTGCCGCCACCCGGCTCGGTCAGGCCGAACGCCGCCAGCGCGCGGCCACTGGTCAACTGCGGCAACCATTCCTGCTTCTGATCCTCATTGCCGAAGCGGTACACCGGCATTGCGCCAAGCCCTACGCCGGCCTCCAGGGTGATCGCCACGCTCTGGTCGACCTTGCCGAGTTCCTCCAGGGCCAGGCAGAGCGCGAAGTAGTCGCCGCCCATGCCGCCGTACTCCTCGGGGAAGGGCAGCCCGAACAGTCCCATGTCGGCCATCCCCGACACCACTTCGTACGGGAACGAATGCTCCTCGTCATGCTTGGCGGCGACGGGCGCCACCACCCTCTGGGCGAAGTCGCGCACCGTCTTGGCGAGCTGCTCGTAATGATCGGGCAGCATGCCGGTGGCCAGAAAGTCGCTCATGGTTATTCTGCTTTCTCACTTGCTTCTGTTGGATTGCCGGCTCGGCCGGCCGTGATTCGGGCCAGCGGCTGGCCCACCTTGACCTGGTCGCCGACGGCGACGAGTAGTTCGACCACACCGTCGACCGGCGCGGCCAGCGCGTGTTCCATCTTCATCGCCTCCACCGCGACGACCATCGCACCCGCGTCGACGGATGCGCCATCCTCAACGCCGACGGCCACCACCGAACCCGGCATCGGGCTGACGAGTTCGGCGTCCCCGCTGTGCTCGTCGTCCGGGCGAACCGGCGCTTCGCGCACCTCTTCCACCACCGTGGTGCGGCCGGCTCCCGACAGCCAGATCTGGCCGTCAGTCGCCGCGACGACGTACGAGGTGCGCAGCCCGTCCAGGGTCACCGCGAGCCGGTCGCCGTCGAGAGTCGCACGCAGCGCACGTGATTCGCCGTCTTCCACCGACGCCCCCGCGGCCTGCGGGGTGCCGGTGAGGTACACGTGGTCGGTGCGTTCGCCGGCATGCAGTCGGATGGTGGTCGGCGCGTGCTCGCCCATCCGCCAGCCCGACGGCACCTCCCACAGGTCACCGGCGGGCATCGGCCAGCTGCGCAGCCATTTGTACGCCGCGGCGGCGATCAGCTCCTCGCTACCCGGTTGCGCGGCAATGAAATCGGTTGTCCGGCGGTCCAATAGTCCGGTGTCAAGACGGCCGGCGACGACGTCCGGGTCGGCCAGCAGGAAGCGCAGAAACTCGATGTTTGTCGTCACGCCCAGCACCGCTGTGTCGGCGAGCGCGCGGTCGAGAGCACGCAGCGCCGCCGCTCGGTCGCCGGCGTGCGCGATCACCTTGGCCAGCATCGGGTCGTACTCGCTGCCGACGACGGTGCCGGCCATCAGGCCGGAATCGACGCGAACGCCGTCCCCGGTCGGCTCGACGACGCCGAGCACCTCGCCGCCGGTTGGCAGAAAGCCGCGCTCCGGGTCCTCGGCGTAGATGCGCGCCTCGATCGCGTGACCGCGCAGTGTGATGTCGTTTTGTACCACGGGCAGCTTGTCGCCGGCCGCCATGCGCACCTGTTGTTCGACGAGATCGATGCCGGTGACCATCTCGGTGACCGGGTGCTCCACCTGCAGCCGGGTGTTCATCTCCATGAAGAAGAACTCGTCGGGGCGGTCGGCCGACACGATGAATTCGACGGTGCCCGCACCGGTGTAGTCGACACTACGTGCGGTGTCACATGCCGCGGCGCCGATGCGGACCCGGGTCGCCTCGTCCAGCAGCGGTGACGGCGCCTCCTCGATCACCTTCTGGTGGCGGCGCTGCAGGCTGCATTCGCGTTCGCCGAGATGGATCACGTTGCCGTAGCGGTCGGCCAGCACCTGGACCTCGATGTGCCGCGGATTGAGCACATAGCGCTCGAGGAACAGCGTGTCGTCGCCGAAGGCCGCCGCGGATTCCCGGCGGGCACCGGCCAACGCGTCGGGCAGATCGGCCGGACGCTGGACCACCCTCATGCCCTTGCCGCCGCCACCGGCCGACGGCTTGACCAGCACCGGATACCCGATGTCCTCGGCTGCGGCGATCAGATCGTCGTCGGTCAGGCCCCGGCGGGCGATACCCGGCACGACGGGCACGCCGAAGGCCGACACCGTGGTCTTGGCGGCGATCTTGTCGCCCATGGTCTGGATCGCCTTCACCGGAGGCCCGATGAACACGATGCCCGCCGCTTCCAGCGCGGCGGCGAATTCGGCATTCTCCGAAAGGAATCCGTAACCGGGATGGATCGCCCCCGCCCCGGTGCGGCGGGCCGCCGCGATGACGGCATCGATGTTCAGATAGCTCTGGCGGGCGGGCGCGGGCCCTATTCCGACCGCGACGTCCGCGTCGGCCACGTGACGGGCCCCGGCATCGGCATCGCTGAACACCGCGACCGAGCGGATACCCATCGCACGCAGCGTGCGGATGACCCGCACGGCGATCTCGCCACGGTTGGCGACCAGAATCGTTTCGAAACTCATTTGTGCCATCACATCCGGAATACGCCGTAGGAGACCGACTCTACGGGTGCCTGCCCGACGACCGAGAGCGCCAGGCCGAGAACGGTTCTGGTGTCGGCGGGGTCGATCACGCCGTCGTCCCAGAGCCGGGCGGTGGAGTAGTACGGATTGCCCTGGCTTTCGTACTGTTCACGGATCGGCGCCTTGAATTCTTCTTCCTGCTCGGCGGTCATCTCGCCCCGCACGGTGGCCAGCACCGAGGCGGCCTGCTCGCCGCCCATCACCGAGATCCGAGCGTTCGGCCACATCCACAGAAACCGTGGCGAATACGCCCGGCCGCACATCGAATAGTTGCCGGCCCCGTACGAGCCGCCGATCACGACGGTCAGCTTGGGCACCCGCGCGCATGCGACCGCGGTAACCATCTTGGCGCCGTGTTTGGCGATGCCACCGGCCTCATAATCGCGGCCGACCATGAAGCCGGAGATGTTCTGCAGGAACAGCAGCGGCACCATCCGCTTGTCGCACAGCTCGATGAAATGCGCACCCTTGAGAGCAGATTCGGAGAACAGCACGCCGTTGTTGGCGACGATCCCCACCGGGTGGCCATGGATACGGGCGAAACCGGTGACCAGCGTTGCACCGTAATCG
>NZ_JBOGDB010000004.1:0-24852 GCF_050701515.1 Mycobacterium sp.
GCGCCACCCTGCCGCGGCTGCGCTACGACCAATTCATGGCGCTGGGCTGGAAGATCCTCATTCCGGTTTCACTGGTCTGGATCGCGATCGTCGCCACCACGCACAGCCTGCGGACGCAGGGCTACACCGCATGGGCCAGCGGGCTCATCACCATCGGCGCGGTGCTGGCCATCCTTCTGGCCGTAGCACTGTGGCGGGCATTGCGGGCCAGGAACATCCGGAAGATCCCACAGCAGGCCATCGAGGCGAGGTCCTTCCCGGTGCCACCGCTACCCTCGGCCAGCAAGGAGAAAGCCAGGGAGAGAACTGATGCCTAAGTTTTTCGATGCCCTAGCCGGTTTCGCGGTCACCCTCGGGAACATGTTCAGAAAGCCGGTCACCGAGGAGTATCCAGAGAAGCCCGGTCCGGTCACGCCGCGCTACCACGGCCGCCATCAGCTGAACCGTTATCCCGACGGTCTGGAGAAGTGCATCGGCTGCGAGTTGTGCGCCTGGGCCTGCCCCGCCGACGCGATCTTTGTCGAGGGCGACGACAACACCGAAGAAGAGCGCTATTCGCCCGGCGAGCGCTACGGCCGGGTCTATCAGATCAATTACCTGCGGTGCATCGGTTGCGGCTTGTGTATCGAAGCCTGTCCGACGCGCGCGCTGACGATGACCAACGACTACGAGATGGCCGACGACAACCGCGCCGACCTGATCTGGGGCAAGGACAAGCTGCTCGCGCCGATGCAACCCGGGATGGAACCACCGCCGCATCCGATGCAATCGGGCAGCACCGACGAGGACTACTACCTGGGCAACATCAAACCCATTACCAAGGACGCGAAGTGACATCGACGGCCGAAGCGGTGGTGTTCTGGGTGCTCGGCGGCGTGGCGTTGCTCGGGGGGATCGGGGTGGTGGCCGCACGCAAGGCGGTGTACTCGGCGATGTTCCTCGCATCGACGATGATCAGCCTGGCGGTGCTCTACATCGCGCAGGAGGCGTTGTTCCTCGGTGTGGTCCAGGTGGTCGTCTACACCGGCGCGGTGATGATGCTGTTCCTGTTCGTCTTGATGCTCATTGGTGTGGACCTGTCGGAATCACTGGTGGAAACCATTCGCGGCCAACGCGTTGCGGCGATCGTCGCGGGCGTCGGCTTCGGAGTTCTGCTCGTTGCGGGTATCGGCAATGTGTCGGTGGCCGGCTTCACCGGTCTTCCGGAGGCCAACACCAACTACAACGTGGAAGGTTTGGCGGCGCTGATCTTCACCCGCTACCTGTGGGCGTTCGAGCTGACCGGCGCGCTGTTGATCACCGCCGCCCTGGCCGCGATGGTGCTGGCGCACCGGGAACGGTTCGAGCGCGCCAAGACCCAGCGCGAGCTGGCTGAAGAGCGGTTCCAGCCCGGCGGCCATCCGACTCCGCTGCCGGGACCCGGTGTCTACGCCAGGCACAACGCCGTGGACATGCAGGCGCGACTACCCGACGGCTCGGGCTCTGAGCTGTCGGTGAGCGCGATCCTGGAAGGCAGGGAGGTGCGGGATGAATCCCGATAACTACCTCTATCTGTCCGCACTGTTGTTCACGATCGGTGCGGCCGGAGTTCTGTTGCGCCGCAACGCCATCGTCATGTTCATGTGCGTGGAGCTGATGCTGAACGCGGCGAACCTGGCCTTCGTGGCTTTCTCCCGCATGCACGGGCACCTGGATGGCCAGGTGGTGGCGTTCTTCACCATGGTGGTCGCGGCCTGCGAGGTGGTGGTCGGCCTGGCGATCATCATGACCATCTTCCGAACCCGCCGCTCGGCCTCGGTCGACGATGCGAGCCTGTTGAAGCACTAAGGGCGCGATGACGATTCCGGTGTGGCTGCTGATCGCTCTCCCATCGGCGGGCGCGGCAATTCTGCTGCTGGCCGGTAGGCGGTCCAACCGCTGGGGCCACTTGCTGGGTTGTGCGACCGCGGTGACGTCGTTCGCCGTCGGGGTGGTGTTGTTCGCCGACATGCTGGGCCGGGCGGGCGAGGAGCGTGTCGTCCACGAGCGGCTGTTCTCCTGGGTGCCGGTCGGCGGCCTGCAGGTGGATTTCGGCTTGCAGCTGGACCAGCTGTCGATGTGCTTCGTGCTGCTGATCACCGGCGTCGGGTCGCTGATCCACATCTACTCCGTCGGCTACATGGCCAATGACCCCGAACGCCGGAAGTTCTTCGCGTACATGAACTTGTTCCTCGCCGCGATGTTGCTGCTCGTGCTCGCCGACAACTACCTGGGTCTCTACGTCGGTTGGGAGGGCGTCGGCCTGGCGTCCTATCTGCTGATCGGGTTCTGGTCCTACAAGCCGTCGGCGGCCACGGCGGCCAAGAAGGCGTTCGTGGTCAACCGCGTCGGTGACGTCGGCCTGGCCATCGCGATGATGGTGATGTTCGCCTACGTCGGCTCGATTTCGTTCGCCGGCGTCTTCGCCGCCGCACCTCAGCTGACCGATGGGGCGTTGACCGCGATCGGTCTGCTGCTGCTGCTCGCTGCGTGCGGCAAGTCGGCGCAGGTCCCGCTGCAGTCCTGGCTCGGCGACGCGATGGAAGGCCCGACCCCGGTGTCCGCGTTGATCCACGCCGCGACCATGGTGACCGCCGGGGTGTACCTGATCGTCCGCTCCGGCCCGGTGTTCGACCTCGCGCCCACCGCGCAGCTGGGGGTCGTCATCGTCGGCGCGGTGACCTTGTTGTTCGGCGCGATCGTCGGCTGCGCCAAGGACGACATCAAGAAGGCGCTGGCGGCATCCACCATGAGCCAGATCGGCTACATGGTGCTGGCCGCCGGTCTGGGGCCGGCCGGCTACGCCATCGCGATCATGCACCTGCTGACCCACGGGTTCTTCAAGGCGGGCCTGTTCCTCGGCGCCGGTTCGGTGATGCACGCCATGGACGACGAGGTGGACATGCGCCGCTACGGCGGCCTGCGCCGACTGCTGCCGATCACGTTCGCCACCTTCGGTCTTGGCTACCTCGCGATCATCGGCGTGCCTCCGTTCGCCGGCTTCTTCTCCAAGGACGCGATTATCGAAACCGCTTTGAACGCGGGCGGAGTCAAGGGCGCAGTGCTGGGCGGCGCCGCGCTGCTGGGGGCGGGCATCACCGCCTTCTACATGACCCGGGTCATGCTGATGACCTTCTTCGGCGAAGTGAGATGGCAACCCGACCTCCATCCGCATGAGGCGCCGCGTGTGATGACCTGGCCGATGATCGCGCTGGCCGTCGGCTCGGTTGCGGCGGGCGGGCTGCTCGCCATCGGCGGCACCCTGCAGCACTGGCTCGAACCGGTCGTCGGCGCGCACGAAGCCCACCACGTGTTGCCTGCCTGGGTTGTCACCACCCTCGCGCTGTCGGTGGTCGCGGTCGGGATCGCGGTCGCCTACCGCATGTATGCCCAGCAACCCGTCCCGGACACCGCGCCCGAGGAGGTGTCGGCGCTGACCGTGGCCGCCCGCAAGGACCTCTACGGCGATGTGTTCAACGAGGAGCTGCTGATGCGGCCCGGCCAAGTGCTGACCAAGGGTCTGATCGAGGTCGACGACAAGGGTGTGGACGGTGCCGCAAGCGGGCTGGCCGCGCTGGTCGGACGCACCTCGGATGGCTTGCGGCAGTTGCAGACCGGCTTCGCCCGCTCGTACGCGCTGTCGATGCTCGTCGGCACGGTACTGGTCGTCGCGGCGATCCTGGCGGTGCAACTGTGGTGAGCTCGTTGCCCTCCCTCCCGTGGCTGACCATCCTGTGGGCGGTTCCGACGGGGGGCGCCGCGCTGCTGATGCTCCTGCCCGCCGCGCAGCGGGTGCTGGTCAAGTGGTTTGCGCTGCTGGTCTCGCTGGCCGTCCTCGCACTGACCATCATCCTGGCCGTGGGCTTCCAGCCCGGCGGTCCCCCGTACCAGTTCGTCGAATCCCACACCTGGATACCGTCTTTCGGCACCGGCTACATTCTCGGCATCGACGGCATCGCCTTGGCGCTGGTCGTCCTCACCGCGGTGCTGGTGCCGCTGCTGATCGTGGCCGGCTGGAACGACGCCGACGATCAGGCCGGTTTGCGGGGCCGCTCCACCCACACCTATCTGGCGCTGACCCTGGCCGTCGAGGGCATGGTCATCATGTCGCTGATCTCGCTGGACGTGCTGCTGTTCTATGTCTTCTTCGAGGCCATGCTCATTCCGATGTACTTCCTGATCGGCGGCTTCGGCGGTGAACACCGTTCGAAAGCGGCGGTGAAGTTCTTGCTGTACAACCTGTTCGGCGGCCTGATCATGCTAGCCGCGGTGATCGGCCTGTACGTGGTGACCGCCCAGAGCGACGCCTTCGAGTCCGGCACGTTCGACTTCCGGGCGATCGTCGACGCGGTGTCCAGCGGTCAGTTGGCGATCAACCCGGCGATCATGAACGCGTTGTTCCTCGGGTTCATGTTCGCCTTCGCCGTCAAGGCGCCGCTGTGGCCGTTCCACCGTTGGCTGCCCGACGCCGCCGTCGAGGCAACCCCGGCCAGCGCGGTGCTGATGATGGCGATCATGGACAAGGTCGGCACCTTCGGCATGCTGCGCTACTGCCTGCAGTTGTTCCCCGACTCGTCAACGTATTTCCGGCCGCTGATCATCACACTGGCGGTTGTCGGCATCGTCTACGGCGCGATCGTGGCGATCGGTCAGACCGACGTGATGCGGCTGATCGCCTACACATCGATATCCCACTTCGGCTTCATCATCCTGGGCATCTTCGTGATGACGACTCAGGGCCAGTCCGGCTCCACGCTGTACATGGTCAACCACGGCATATCCACCGCCGCATTGTTCCTGATCGCTGGATTCCTGGTGTCCCGCAGGGGAACTCGCGCGATTAACGCGTACGGCGGCGTCCAGTACGTCGCACCGGTGCTGGCGGGCACCTTCCTGGTGGCCGGGTTGGCGACAGTGTCGCTCCCGGGGCTGGCGCCGTTCATCAGCGAATTCCTGGTCCTGATCGGCACATTCACGCGTTACCCGGTGTTCGCGGTGTGTGCGGCCAGCGCGCTGGTGCTCTCGGCGATCTACATCCTGTGGATGTATCAGCGAATGATGACCGGACCCGTCGCCGAAGATAACGACCGGCTGCGCGACCTGCTGCCCCGCGAGCTAGTCGTCGTGACGCCGCTGATCGCGCTGCTGGTGGTGCTCGGCGTGTATCCGAAACCCGCGCTCGACGTGATCAATCCGGCGGTCAGCCACACGCTGACCACGATCAACGAATCCGATCCTGCTCCCAAACTGGCGGAAGGCCCGGCGCGATGAATCTGCCAACGCCCAGCGTCGAATACGGGCTGCTGTCGCCGATGCTGATCGTGTTCGGTGCCGCGATCGCCGGCGTGCTGGTGGAAGCGTTCCTGCCGCGCCACCGCCGCTATGGCGCGCAGGTGCTGCTCAGCCTGGCCGGCCTGGCGGCCGCGTTGGTCGCGGTGGTGATGCTGGCCCGCGACCTGCACGGCGCCCTCGGAGACACGGCGGTGCTGGGTGCCGTCGCGGTCGATGCGCCGGCGCTGTTCCTGCAGGGCACGATCCTGCTGGTCGGCATTCTCGGAATCCTGCTGATCGCCGAACGACGCATCCCCGCCGAGTCCGACTCCGAGAGCAATGCGGGCGGACTGGATGCATTCACCCCGCAGGCATCCGCGGTGGTCGGCAGTGTCGCCGAGAAGCTGGCCGCTAAGGCCGGGGCGATGCAGACCGAAGTGTTCCCGCTGACGCTGTTCGCCGTCGGCGGGATGCTGCTGTTCCCTGCGGCCGACGACCTGCTGACCATGTTCATCGCGCTCGAGGTGCTGTCCCTTCCGCTGTATCTGATGTGCGGGCTGGCCCGTCGCCGCCGGCTGCTGTCCCAGGAAGCGGCGCTGAAATACTTTCTGCTCGGCGCGTTTTCATCGGCGTTCTTCCTCTACGGCGCGGCCCTGCTGTACGGCTACGCGGGCACGCTCAGCCTGGTCGGGATCGCCGACGCGATCGCAGCGGGATCCGGCAAGATGTCGCTGGCGCTGATCGGTGTCGGTCTGCTGCTGGTGGGTGTGCTGTTCAAGATCGGAGCGGTGCCGTTCCACTCCTGGATTCCCGACGTCTACCAGGGCGCCCCGACTCCGATCACCGCGTTCATGGCCGCGGCCACCAAGATCGCCGCGTTCGGCGCCACGCTGCGCGTCTTCTACGTCGCGGTGCCCGAACTGCACACCGAATGGCGCCCGGTGTTGTGGGCGATCGCGATCCTGACCATGGTGGTCGGCACGGTCACCGCGGTCACCCAGACCGATGTCAAGCGGATGCTCGCCTACTCCGCGGTGGCGCACACCGGGTTCATCCTGACCGGCGTGATCGCCGGGAACGAGGCCGGGCTGTCCTCGACGCTGTTCTACCTGTTCGCCTATGGATTCAGCACACTGGGTGCCTTCGCCGTCGTCGGCTTGGTCCGTGACAAGGCGGGTGAGGAAGCCACCGCGA
Organism: Mycobacterium sp.; assembly: GCF_050701515.1. GTDB lineage: Bacteria > Actinomycetota > Actinomycetes > Mycobacteriales > Mycobacteriaceae > Mycobacterium. The sequence continues at coordinate 6,484 of NZ_JBOGDB010000004.1, forward strand.
TGGCACGCTGGGCGGGGCTGGGCCGACGTTATCCCGTTGTCGGCATTGTGTTTTCGCTGTTTCTCCTTGCCTTTGCCGGCATCCCGCTGACCAGTGGCTTCGTCAGTAAGTTCGCGGTGTTCAAGGCCGCGGGTGAGGGCGGCGCGATCCCACTGGTGATCGTCGGCGTAATCGCCAGTGCCATCGCCGCATACTTCTACGTGCGGGTCATCGTGCTGATGTTTTTCACCGACCCACCCGACGATGCGCCCGACGTCGTGGTGCCTTCCATCTTGAGCACTGCCGTGGTCACGATAACCGCCGCCGTCACGTTCGCGCTCGGTGCGCTGCCGCAGCCGCTGCTGGACCTGGCGAACATCGCCGACCAGTTCCTGCGCTAAGGCAGCAAGCCCACCTGCCGGTACGCCGACTCCAGATAGCGCTTCATCTGCCGGACGGTCGGCGGATCGGGTTGCAGAACACGGTAAGTCACCGCGCCCGCCAGCATGTCGACCAGCACGTCAAGATCGGCGTCGGATGCGACGTCACCATCGGCCCGCGCGCGTTCCAGCATGGCGATGACGAGCGCGCGGCGCGGCCGGATGTAGTGATCCCAGTACGTCTGCATCAGCAACGGGTGCGTGACGGCCGAGCCGTAGATCTGTGCGACGAGTGCGCGGAACTGCGGTTCGGCGGCGGTACGGGCAGCCGCCGCGATGTTACGGCGCACCAACACCTGCGGTGAGATGGCAGCGATTTCGTCGCGGGTGGGCCAGTGCAAATCGGTGCCGACGTGCGCTTCGATCGCATCGGCAACCAGGCGCTCCTTCGTCTTCCAGCGCCGGTAGACGGTCGGCTTGCCGACACCGGCGCGCTTGGCGACTTGCTCGATGCTCATGGCGGCGATGCCGTGGGCGACGAACAGCCCGATCGCCGCGGTGAGGATCGCCGAGTCGAGGGCGGGATCACGTGGGCGGCCGCGGGCGGCGGTCATCGCACCCGCCCACCGCCGAGCGCCCGTCGTAGCCAGCGGTCGAGCTGCTCCGGTTGGCCGCCACGCCAGGCAAGGTGCGCATCCGGACGGACGAGAAACGCGTCTGACGCTCTGCCATCGGTGCGGCGCAGGACCGTTACGCGATCGCCAAGATGGAGCCGCGCGGTGTCAGCGAGCGCCGCATCAGCGCCGGATACCAGCAGCGCCCAATGTCCGCGTAGCTCGGCATGGAGACGGGTGGAGTCGCGGTCCGGCCGGATGCACGGTTGGTCGCCGACTCGGTCGCCGGGTCGGGGTTTCCTTGTCGGAAAAGATCTTTCGGCGAGCGGACCGCGCCGGTAGCTCACCCACAACTGGGACGTCTGATTCGTCACCCACCGCTGTACGGCTGCCAGGTTGAATATCGGGGCGACGAGCTGATCGCGGATGAACCGGCCGATCGAGCTGCTGGCAACGTTCAGCTTGGTCACAGCGCTGGTGCTACGCAGCACCTCGGTGGCCAGCGGTCGGCGTTCGGCTTCGTAGGTGTCCAGCAATGCGACGTTGGCCTGCCCGTCGACGACGAGGGCGAGCTTCCACGCAAGGTTCTCCACGTCGCCCAGCCCGGTGAGCATGCCCTGGCCGCCGAACGGCGCGTGGGTATGACCGGCGTCGCCGGCGATCAGGACCCGACCACATCGGTAGGTGGCGGCAAGTCTGCGGTGCACGCTGAACATCGACAACCACTCCGCGCCGAGGATGCCGACGTCGCGGCCGCTGCGTTCGGGAAGGATCTGTTCCAGCCGGGCGAGAATCTCGTCCTCACTGGGCTTTTCGCCTCGCTGGCCCGGGTCGTATGCGATGATCCGCCATAGTCCGCCCGGCATCGGCATGACGCCGATCATCCCCGTGGGATGGATCCAACCGGTGGTTCCCGACCGGTCGAGGTCCCAGTCCAGACGCACGTCGGCAAGGAGGAATCGCTCGGTGAGCTTCACGCCCGGAAAGTCGATGCCGACGAGACGGCGGGTTGTGCTGCCCGCGCCGTCGCAGCCAATGAGCCACGCGGCGCGCACCTCCTCCCCCGTGCCGAGCGTCGAGACCACACCGGCGTCGTCCTGCCGGAGGTCGACAAGCGGTGTCGCCCATTCGATCTCGCCGCCGAGCTCGTTCAGTCGATCCCGCAGCGCGGCCTCGACAGTAGCCTGGGAGATCACCATCGGCGGCGCGGCGGTGTGCAGGCCCGGGTCGCCGAAGCGGATCCGCATCAGCGGCTTGTCGCCGAGGTAGGTGGTGATCTTCATCGCTCGCACGGAACGTTCCGGCAGGTCACCGAGGGCACCGAGACGGTCGAGCACCTCACTTCCGCGAGCGTGCAAGAAGTTCGCCCTCGATGTGGTGGCGGGTGCAGGCGCCTTGTCAACCACGCGGACCCGCACGCCCTGTTCAAGCAGGCCGCACGCGAGGCCGAGCCCGGCCGGCCCGGCGCCAACGACGAGTACAGCGGTGTCTCGCACTGAAGACCTCCTTTGAATAACGAAACGGTTCCGTAACGGAATATACGCTCGATCGAGGCCGCCCGCTAGATTCATCCCATGACGACGGAACCGCTTGTTCTGATCGGCGAGCACGGCCCGGTTCGGGTACTCACAATGAACCGGCCCGCAGCCAGGAACGCGCTGAGTAGAGCGCTGATCAGGTCGCTGTATGCCGCGCTGACGGAGGCCGACGCCGACGAGTCGGTGCGTGCGGTGGTGCTTACCGGGGTGGATCCGGCATTCTGCGCCGGGGTGGACCTAAAGGAGGCCGCTCGGGACGGGCTGAAGTATTTCGACGAATTCAAAACGCAAAGCTGCATCACGGCGGTGGCCGCGATGCGCACACCCATCGTCGGCGCGGTCAACGGTGCGACCTTCACCGGCGGCATGGAAATCGCCCTCGGTTGCGACTTCCTCGTCGCGTCGGAGCGGGCGGTGTTCGCCGACACCCACGCCCGCGTCGGCATCCTCCCCGGGGGCGGGATGACCGCACGGCTCCCCCAGCTCGTCGGTGCGGCGACCGCCCGCCGATTGTCGATGACCGGTGAGGTCGTCGACGCCGCGCGCGCCGAGCGGATCGGGTTGGTGACCGAGGTGGTGCCGCACGACCGGCTCATCGACCGCGCCGTCGAATTGGCCACCCAGATCGCCGAGGTGCCGGGTCCGGTGATGCTGGGCCTCAAGGAGATCTACACCAGGGGTGCGGCGCCGGTCATCGATCCCGCGTTGGCGGCCGAAGACGAAATTGCCGGTGCGCAGGAGCACGACCTCGAGGGCCTCGCCGATCAATTCCGCGCGGTGTCGGCTCGCAACAAGCGGCAGATCGAGAGCCCCTAATGCTGCAGCGGGAAGGGGTCGAACTGATGATTCGCCCAGATCTGTTGCGAAGCCTGCTCGGGATACCGCTCGACACCCGGCTCCGCATCGAAGACCCGGGTGAGTTGCTCGACGGGATCGTAGTTGGGCCAGCCGGGATCGCCGTCGGTTGCGAAAGACCGCCATGCGCTGCTCATTTCGGCCGATACCGCCTTGGCAACCGGTGACTGGCCGCACAGCGCCAAGCCGACCGGCGAATCCAACGTCCCGAAGACCAACGGGATTTCGGTGACGATGGCCGGCGTGCGGATGGGCCGCCCGGTAGGCCTGCGCGCCGTCGGGTGTCGGCGGCAACAACCGCAATGCCCGATCCGTGTCGGCTTCGGTGATGGTTTCCGCCCCACCGGCCGCGGCGATCGCGTAGTTGTACTCGTCGCGGTTGTGCCCAGCGACGAGATCGATGTCGCGACCCGCTCCGGCTGCCATAGCCCGCCACGGGGTGGCTGGCACCACGGCCCCGTCGATCACCGGTCCGAACAGCGCTCCGCGGATGAGAAGCGGGAATCCCCAACGGTCTTGGTGGTCGGGGATCGTGGTGTCGGCGACGGCGTCGGCCAATCCCTGCGCGGATGTCGCGGCGAGCGCGTCGCGGACGGGTGCCGCTCGGACTTTCCGCGCGATCACGGCGGCGATGTCGCCCGCCAGGTCGGCGCCGAACAGGGTGACTTTTTGCGGATCGCCGCCGAAACCGGCGATGTTGTCGCGGATCCACTGCAGCGCGGCGAGGCTGGAGCCGTCGTATTCGGGTTCGTCCGACGAAGTCACGCGCATCGGTTGCGGCGGCGCCGGGCCGAACTCGGTCGCGTCGCGCACGCCGGACCACGCGTCGTGGCCAACCGGCGCGCGGAACCGCAGCACACCAACCGGCGGCGCAGCGTAGGGAATGCCACGAAAGACGTGCAGGCCGTTTTCCGCTGCGCCGCAGATCTTTCCGGATCGCGTCGCGACGACGGTCACCGCCCGCGGCTCCTGCGCAGGATGAACTCGACGGCGTGGCCGCCGCCGAACTCGGCCAGCGGTCGTATCGTCGCCTCGACCTGCTTTCGGGCCTGTTCCTGGACCGGCGTGTCGGGATCGAGTACGGACAAGTAGACGTCATGCGCGGCCAACGAGGCGACCGCGATGTCGACGAACCCGTCCACCACCTCGCCGTGCGTCATCTCCGGACCGTTCTCGAACAGCCACCGCGGTGGGTCTTCCAGCGAGTCATACGCGGCGGCAACGGCGTTGGAGAACTCGATGTGGTCGCGCTGGTTCGGCGCGCCTGGTGCCCACTCGGGGCCGCTGTAGAGCGTGATCACGACGTCGGGCGCCAGCGCGGTGATGGTGTCGGCGATCTTGGCTCGCAGTTCTGGTGTGTCACGGATGCGGCCATCCGGAAAATCCCAGAACTGCACGTCGTTTACCCCGACGATGGCCGCGGAGCGCCGCTGTTCGGTTTCGCGCAGCGGGCCGGCCTCTTCCGGCGCCATGCCCGCGATGCCGGCCTCGCCGCGGGACGCCAGCGCGTAGTGCACGGTCTTGCCCGCGGCGGTCCACTTGGCAACGGCCGCGGCGCACCCGTACTCCGGGTCGTCGGGGTGGGGCACCAGCACCAGCGCTGTGCGCCAGTCCGTCGGGAACGGTTGAATCTCGGGCACACCGCTATGCCACCACACCGTGCACCACGATGGCGGTGGTCTGGTCGACCCACTTGTCGTCGAGATCCTGGTCCGGCCAGAGCAGCAGCCGCAGCATTGTCGCGCCGCCGATGACCTCGATGAGCCGGTCCGGGTCGGCGTCGACATGTACCTCGCCGCGGTCCAGCGCGTCGGCCAGCCGGGTCCGCACCGCGTCGAACAACCCGGTGAACCGGTCCATCACCCGGGCGTTGAGTTCGTCGTCGGCCGCCATGTCGGCGATCAGCCCGGGCAGCGCCGCGCGCACCAATGGACTGGTGAACACGTCCCGGGCGGCGGCGATCATCGCGCGGATGTCGGCGGTGATGTCGCCGGGGGGTGTTGCGATGGCGGTGGGCGTCACCGGGAAAGCCGCCTCGTGCACCAGCTCCGCCTTGCTCGACCACCGGCGATACAGCGCGGTCTTGGTGGTGCCGGCCCGGTCGGCGACCGCGGCCATGGTCAGGTTCGGATATCCGATTTGCACGAGCAGATCCGCCGTGGCGCGCAGTATGGCAGCGTCGATACGCGGATCCCGGGGCCGCCCGGCTGCCGGGGCCTTGTCAACCGAATGCGGGTCTGGTTTCATAACGCTACCCACCGTATCGTAATTATGCCGGAGGAAGAACCTTGGCCAGTGAACCGGCTCTGGAGGATGTCAGCCGACTCCAACACTCCAGTCGGGATGTCAGCGCGCTGCCCGATGTGATGTCGCAGTGGCTTTCGACGGTCATGCCCGGCGGCGTGACACCGCAGGTGACCGTGGAAAGCGGGGTCGATGCGAACGGAATGTCCTCGGAGACCATCATCTTGACCGGCCGCTGGAAGGAGGACGGCAAGGAGCGGGAACAGAAGTGGGTGGCCCGGGTCGCTCCCACCCAGCAGGACGTGCCGGTGTTCAGGTCGTATCGGATGGACCACCAGTTCGACGTGATCCGGCTGGTGGCCGAGAAAACCGACGTCCCGGTGCCGCGGGTGCGCTGGCTGGAGCCCACCGGCACCGTGCTGGGCACGCCGTTCTTCCTGATGGACTACGTGTCCGGGGTGGTCCCGCCTGACGTCATGCCGTACACGTTTGGCGGCAACTGGTTCTTCGACGCGCCCGCCGATGCGCAGCGCACACTGCAGGACAGCACCGTCGACGTGCTGGCGAAACTGCACTCCATCCCCGACGCCGAGACCACGTTCGGTTTCCTGGCCGAGGGAGCCGACGGCAACGCATTGCGGCGCAACCTTGATTGGCTGAGGTCGTGGTATGAGTTCGCGGTCCCCGACATCGGCAGAGCCCCACTGCTGGAGCGAGCCTTCGACTGGTTGGAAGCGAACTGGCCCGAGGACGTCGCCGCCACCGAGCCGGTCCTGGTGTGGGGAGACTCCCGGATCGGAAACGTGCTGTACGAAGACTTCAAGCCGATCGCCGTGCTCGATTGGGAGATGGCGACGCTGGGACCGCGCGAGATGGACGTGGCGTGGATGATCTTCGCGCACATGGTTTTCCAGGAGCTCGCCGGCCTGGCCGGCATGCCCGGCCTACCGGACTTCATGCGGGAATCCGACGTGAAGGCGACGTACGCCGAGAAGACCGGCGTCGAGTTGGGCGACCTGCACTGGTTCTACGTGTACTCCGGTGTGATCTGGGCCTGCGTGTTCATGCGGACCAGCGCCCGGCGGGTGCGCTTCGGCGAGATCGAACAACCCGACGACGTCGAATCGCTGTTCTATCACGGCGCCGTACTGCGGCGCCTCATCGGAGAGGAAACCTGATGCTCGGCCCGATGGACGAGTTCCCGGTCCACCAGATCCCACAGCCGATCGCCTGGCCGGGCTCGTCGGACCGCAACTTCTATGACCGGTCCTACCTCAACGCGCACGACCGCACCGGCGATATCTTCCTGATCACCGGCATCGGCTACTACCCCAATCTGGGGGTGAAGGACGCGTTTGTCCTCGTCCGCCGTGGTGACACGCAGACGGCGGTGCATCTGTCCGACGCGATCGACCAGGATCGGCTCAACCAGAACGTGGTGAGCTACCGCATCGAGGTCGAACAACCGCTGCACAAGCTGCGCATCGTTATGGACGAAGCCGAGGGCATGGCCGTCGATCTCACCTGGAACGGGCTGTTCGACGTGGTACAGGAACAACGGCACGTGCTGCGCTCCGGTACGCGGATCACGTTGGACGCCCAGCGGTTCGCCCAATTGGGTTCGTGGAGTGGGCATATCGCGATGGACGACGAGGAAATCACCGTCGACCCGTCGGTGTGGATCGGGTCGCGGGACCGGTCGTGGGGCGTCCGGCCCATCGGCGAGGCCGAACCCGCTGGGCGACCGGCCGATCCGCCGTTCGAGGGGATGTGGTGGCTCTACGTGCCGATGGCGTTCGACGACTTCTCGATCGTGCTGATCATCCAGGAGGAGCCCAGCGGATTCCGCTCGCTGAACGACTGCACCCGGGTCTGGAGGGATGGCCGCGTCGAGCAGCTGGGCTGGCCGCGAGTCAAGATCCACTACACCTCCGGCACCCGAATCCCTTACGGCGCGACGATCGAGGCCACGACGCCCGATGGGTCGCCGGTGGTGTTCGAGGTGGAGTCGAAGCTGCCGGTACCGATTCACGTCGGCGGCGGTTACGGCGGTGACCCGGACTGGACTCATGGCATGTGGAAGGGCGAGAAGTTCACCGAGCGACTCACCTACGACATGACCGATCCCGCGATCATCGGCCGATCCGGGTTCGGCGTGATCGACCACGTCGGGCGCGCCACTTGTCAGGAAGGCGGCGGCAAGCCGGTCGAGGGCTGGGGTCTGTTCGAGCACGGCGCACTCGGACGCCACGATCCATCCGGCTTCGCCGACTGGCTGACCGTCGCGCCTTAGAACGGTGGCGGTCTATTGCGTTCGGCGACGAGGTCGTCGTTGAGTCGGCGTTCGGCCGCGATGGCTCGGGCGGTGGTGTGGGCGCGGGTGTGTCGGCGTCTGGGCATCATCACGCCGCGGTCTGGTGTGGTGTCGAGAGCGGGTGGATCGCGGGACCACAGTGTGGCGGTGGGCTTACATAACTTGGGAAAGAGATGTCTGCTGCCGGGGTAGGTGGTGTACGTGTGCCCGGTCGGCGATGTCCAGATGACGGTGCCGTCGGGCAGTTGTCGATCGCGCCATCCACCTATGCCGTTCCAGAAGGTTTTGAGCAGATGATGAAACCGGCACAGACACTTGAGGTTCGACGGGTGGGTGGGTCCGACCGGGTAGGGCACGGTGTGATCGATGTCGCAGTGGGTGGCGGGTCGGTCACATCCGGGGAAGCGGCACGTCAGGTCGCGGCAGCGGATGAAATCGGCCAATTTCCGCGACGGTGTATACCGCGGCTCGGGCGGCGCCTCGCCCGGGTGGCGGACCTCGCGTACCGTCGCATGCTTCAGGGTCGCGGCCAGCAGCGGTGCCGGCATCACCCCGCCGCCGATCACGAACGCCGGCGGCGCCGTGCACTGTTGCGGCTCGGCGTGTTTGGCGGTTGCGGTGGCGGCGCGAACGGTCGCTTCGTCGGCGATCACTTGAACGATCGCGGTGACCGGTGGGGTGCTGTCACGCTGCCCGGCCGGGCAGTCAGACTCACCACACTCGCAGGCCAGCGCGGTGTGTCCGGCGGCCAAGGCGGTCAGCGCATCGGCACGCCGCTCGGCGAGGCTGCGCGGATCGGCGTCGCACACGCTGCGCGCGATCTCCTCGACCCGGCGTTCGACCACCACGGCGTCGGAGGCATACAACCGGGCCCACATGCGGGTGAAGCCCGGTTCATCCGAGGGCGAGCCGAACGCCACATCGCGGCCGGTGCTGCCCTCGCGGCTGCGGCGCAGCGCCCCGGGATCGACCTGTTCGACCAGGGCATCGATGGCCTGCTCAGTCTTCTTCGCCGACAACGCACCCCAGCGGGTGACCCGGGCGGCCAGCGCGCGATCCACCATCTTCATTGTGAAGGGGGCAAGGATCAACGCGGTGCGCCACACAATCGTGCGCACCAGCAGATCGCTGATCAGACCCGCCTCAAACAGCGCCGCCACCGTGGGCAGCCGATCGCGCAGGGCCACCCCGCGATGGGTTTGGGACAACGCCAGCCCCTGGCTGATGCCCACCGCGGCGGCTGACTCGGCGGCCACCGCCGCATCCGGATCCACCCACCAGCCGTCACGCTCCTTGGCATCGTCGAGTCCGGTGCGCCGGCAGAACAGCTCGGCCATCGCGGACAGCTTGCGCGCACACGCCGCGTTCTCCGCGCGCGCCCAGCCACCCACCGCATCCACCAGCGCGGTATCACCGAGCGCGGCCAGGTCACCGACCTCCGGAAGCGAACCATCGAACATGCATTCGAATCTACCCGCGGCCGCCGACGCAAACCACCAGCTACAGCCCCGCCTGTGGATGAAATTACGACTGTGGATAACTAGCTGGCGGCCGCGAACAGTGCGGCCGCAGCCACGGCCTCGACGATGCAGTAGAACCAGTTCGGGTAGAACGCGGTTCGGTCGTCGACAACCGCCGAAAAGAGGCGGCCGAACGCCATTCCGGCCAAGGCCGCGGCGATGGTGATCAGGATGCCCTTCTGCACGTCTCCCCCGCGAACGGCCGCATACGCCAGCACCGCGGCGATGGCAAGGCCGAAGCCGCCGTATACGGCTCGCACTTCGGAACGCGACGCGCCTGTTCCCAGGGTGGTGCCGAATGGTCGAATCATCGCGGCGGGGGCGGCCAACGCGTAGACACCCATGCCGAGAAAGAACACAGCGACAACGATGATGACCGCAACGGTCACGATGGCCTCCTAAGCGGGCTGAGCCTCGTCCAGCGTCTGGACGCGGCCGAACACCATCGACTCCTCGATGGACTCGAAGGGACGGCCGAACACGTCGCGCACATAGTGGTGCGTGAGGGCCCACGGCCTGCGAGTGCCGGATTTCGGCAGCACGTCCAGCGAGCGAAGCACGTAGCCCGACTGCAGGTTGAACGCGGGTTGTTCAGGCATGTCGGCGTCGCCGAGGTGCGGATACGCATGTGTGTAGCCGTGAGAACCCATGTAGGCCAACAGGTTCGCAACCGATCGTGCTGTCATGTCAGCGCCCAACGTCCACGAAGCGTTCGTGTAGCCCACACACCACGCCGCGTTGGGCACGTCCTCGATCAGGTGGCGCCGGTACACGAACCGCTCGTGTGGCGTGACCTTCTCCCCGTCGATGCTGACCGTGATGCCGCCGAGCGCCTGAATCTGTAAGCCGGTCGCGGTGATGATCACATCGGTGTCCAGATGCCGCCCGGACCTCAGGGCAATGCCCTTCTCGTCTATGCGATCGACGTGGTCGGTAACCATTTCCACGTCGCCGTCGCTGATGGCTTTATAGAGGTCCGCGCCGAGAATGAAGCACAGCCGCTGATCCCAGGGGTTGTACGGCGGCTTGAAATGGGTATCGATGTCGTAGCCCGCGGGCAGATTGCGTTCCGCGATACGCCGCAGAAAACGCTTGCTGAACTCCGGCGCCTTGCGGGCGATCTCCCATAGCAGGGCCCCGATCAGCGCGTTGCGCCACCGGACAATCCAATGGGCAACCTTGCGCGGGAAAACCTTTCGAATCAGGTTGGCAGTCGGCTCCACCTTCACTGCAGAGATCATGTACGACGGGGTTCGTTGCAGCATCGTCACGTGCGCCGCCTTGTCGGTCAGCGTCGGGATCATGCTGACCGCGGTCGCACCGCTGCCGATCACCACCAGCCGCTTGCCGCTGTATTCGAACGATTCCGGCCAATGCTGCGGATGCACCACCTCACCCTTGAAGTCTTCGATGCCGGGAAATGTCGGGGTGTGAGGCTCATCGTAGTTGTAGTAGCCGGTGCCGAAGAACAAGAACCGAGCCCGGTAGGTGTGCGGCTCGCCGTCGACTTCGGTCTGCACCGTCCAGGCGTCGGTGGTCGAGTCCCAGTCCGCCGAACGGACATGAGTGTTGAACCGGATGTGTCGATCGATGCCGTGCTTTCGCGCGGTGTCGGCGATGTATTCCCAGATGTGGTCGCCGTCGGCGATCATCTCGGGCCGTGTCCACGGCTCCCAGGGAAAGCACAGTGTGAAGATGTCGCTGTCCGAGCGGATTCCCGGATAGCGGAACAGGTCCCACGTGCCGCCCAGTCGCTCGCGCCGTTCCAGAATCGTGTAACGCAGCTGCGGATTCTTTTCGCGGATGCGATAGGCCGCGCCGATACCGGAGAACCCCGCACCGATGATCAGGACGTCGCTGTACTCGGGTTCGTGTGTCGTCATGCGGACTTGGCCGTCTCTTCCGGCACGCGGCCGAACACCATCGACTCCTCGATCCGATCGAAGCGGTGATCGATCGCATCCAGCACATAGTTGTGCCGCACATTCCAGGGCCGGTGGGTACCCGACTTCGGCAGCACGTGCGCGGCGCGCTGCACATAGCCGGCATTGATGTTCCACGCCGGTTTCTCCGGCATCGGCACGTCGCCGAGGTGGGGGTAGGCGTGTGTGTACCCGTGGGAATCCATGTACGCCAGCAGCTTTGCCACCGATCGGGCGGTCAGATCAGCCCGCAGTGTCCACGATGCATTGATGTAGCCGACGCACCACGCCATGTTCGGGATGTCTTCAAGCATGTGCTCCTTGTAGACGAACCGGTCCTGCGGCTTGACCTCAGCGCCGTCGACGCTCAACGCGACACCACCGAGTGCCTGCAGTTGCAGGCCGGTGGCGGTGATGATGACGTCGGCATCGATTCGCTCACCGGAGCCCAGCACGATGCCGGTGCCGTCGACGTGGTCGATGTGGTCGGTCACCACATCCGCACGGCCATCACCGACCGCGGTGTAGAGATCATTGTCGAGGATCAGGCACAACCGCTGGTCCCACGGGTCGTACCGGGGCTTGAAATGGACGTCTACCGGATAACCCTCGGGCAGATTGCGTTTGGCTCCGTTCCGGATCAGCCACTTACTGAACCTGGGCGCCTTGCGGGCGATCACATAGGTGAGCACCGTGAACACGGTGTTGTACCACCGCGCGGCCCGATAAGCGGCACGGAACGGCAACACTTTTCGGATCGCCTGCACGGCCGGATTGATCCGCGACGAGGACAGCATGTAAGTGGGAGAGCGCTGCAGCATGGTCACATGGCCGGCCTTCTCGGTCAGCGACGGGATCATGCTGACCGCGGTCGCGCCGCTGCCGATCACCACGACCCTCTTACCGGTGTAATCCAGCGACTCGGGCCAGTGCTGGGGATGCACGACTTCGCCGGTGAACTGCTCGATGCCGGGAAACTCCGGCCGGTAGGGCTCGTCGTAGTTGTAGTACCCGGTGCCGAAGAACAGGAACCGGCCGCGATAGCTCTTGGGCTTGCCATCCTGCTCGGTCTGGACCGTCCAGGTGTCGGTGGTGGAATCCCAGTCGGCCGACACCACCTTGGTGTTGAACCGGATGTGCTCGTCGATGCCGTGCTTGCGGGCGGTGTGGGTCAGGTAATTGCGGATGTCGGGCCCGTCCGCCACGTTCTCCGGCCGGGTCCACGGCTCGAAGGGATAGCTCAATGTGAAGATGTCGCTGTCCGAGCGGATTCCCGGATACCGGAAGAGGTCCCAGGTGCCGCCGATCCGGGCCCGACGCTCCAGCACCGTGTAGGTCAGCTTCGGGTTCTTCGCATGGATGCGGTAGGCGGCGCCGATCCCGGAGATGCCCGCGCCGATGATCAGCACGTCGGAGTATTCGGCCTGCTCGGTCACCCGTACCCCCTTGGTTCGGCTGGGTACCACGATATGTGGTCCGCAGGCGAACGCGTCAACGCCCTCCACCACGGCGTGAGAGCCTAGTCGCGTGGGGATCCCAACCGAGGCCGATGTCGTCGTCGTCGGCGCAGGGTTCGCGGGGCTGTCCGCGGCCCGGGATCTGGTGCGGCTTGGCTACCACATCGTCGTGCTGGAGGGCCGGGACCGGGTCGGTGGCCGGTCGTCGACCACGACGATCGCCGGCACCCCGGTCGACCTCGGCGGCACATTCGTCGGCCCGACCCAGGACGCCGTGGTCTCGCTGGCGGCCGAGCTGGGCTGTGAGACGGTGCCGACCCACATCCGCGGCAAGAATCTGATCAAGTGGCGCGGGAAGGTCCGCTCGTATCGCAGCACCATCCCCCGGCTGTCCATGCTCGAGTTGTTCGACGTGTCCCGGATCCAGTGGCGGTTCGAGCGGGTGTGCCGGCGCGTTCCGGTGGCCGAACCGTGGACGGCCAGCAACGCCGAAAGCCTCGATGAGCAGACGCTGGATGGATGGTTGCGCTCGCTACGGGCCAGCGCGTCGACGCGCGATCTGATGGCGATCATGGCCAGGGTGACCTGGGGTTGCGAGCCCGACCAGGTGTCGATGCTGCACGCCGTGCGCTACGTGAAGGCCGCGGGCGGGCTGGGCCGGATGCTCGACGTCGAAGGCGGCGCGCAGCAGGACCTCTTCCCCGGCGGGACCCAGCAGATCGCGCTCCGGATGGCCGACGAGCTCGGCGAGCGCATCCTGCTGAACGCACCGGTGCGGCGCATCGAGCGACACGCGGACGGCACCGTCACCGTCAGCTCCGACCGGGGCGACGTCACGGCCAAGGCGGTCATTGTGGCGACTGCGCCGGCACACCGCGCAGCCATCGACTTCTCCCCCGCGCTGCCCGCCGAGTACGAGAAGCTTGCGCAGCACTGGCCGCAGGGAAACCTGAGCAAGGCCTACGCCGCCTACGAACGGCCGTTCTGGCGCGCGAACGGGTGCTCCGGCGAAGCGCTTTCCGACGAGGGACCGGTCTTCATCACCTTCGACCTCAGCCCCGACGAGAAGGGCCCCGGCATCCTGCTGGGCTTCACCGATGCGCGGACCTTCGATACGTTGCCGCCGGCGGAGCGCCGCGAGCGCGCGCTGGCCGGCTTCGCCGCGCTATTCGGTGATGAGGCGTTGCAACCCATCGACTACGTCGATCACTGTTGGGGGACAGACGAATTCGCACCGGGCGGCCCTACCGCCGCGGTACCGCCGGGTTCGTGGACCAGCTACGGGCCGTGGCTGCGCAAGCCGGTCAACGGAATCTATTGGGCCGGAACGGAAACCGCCGACGAGTGGACCGGGTTTCTGGACGGTGCGGTGCGGTCCGGCCAGCGGGCGGCCGCCGAAGTACACCGCGCGTTGTCCGGTTAGGACGTTGCGCGTCTTTCCTGCCTCACGGACTCGATCAGCAGCCGCAGGTGATTGTTCACCTCGCGCGGGCGCTCCACGATCGCGCAATGACCAGCGGACAGCTCGACGAACTGCGCCAGGTTCGGCGCCGTCCGCGCGATTCGACGCGACGACACCATGGGCAGTAGCCGATCCTTCTCACTGCCGATCACCAGCGTCGGCACCGTGAGATTCTGCAGGCCGATGTGCTCTGGCCCGAGGGCATCGACCAACGTGCGGGCCCAACCGCCACGGCCGGCGGCAGGACTGGAGACGAACAGCTGGTAGATGAATTCGTGCACGGCGGGGTCGGCGTCGCGACCGACTGCGACCATCGAGACGAAGCGTCGACTGGGCCGGTCGACGGCCCGCAGCAAGGGCGCCGCGCCGAAGGTTTTGAGCACAGACCCCGCAGCGCGTACCCGGGCGTCGGCGAACCGCGCCGGCACCGGCAGCAGCTTGACATTGCGTAACAGATCACCGGTGGTGGTGTTGATCAGCGCGACGCCGTCGGCGCGCTGCGAAACCCGCTCGGGATACCGGTCCGCCCAAGAAGTTATCGCGATGCCGCCCATCGAATGTCCGGCGATGACGGCCCGTTCGCCGGACTCCAACGTCGCCTCCAGCACCGAGTCGAGATCAGCGGCGAGGTGTTCGAGGGTATAGGAGCGACGCCGTCGCGGTACGGCGCTGCGGCCGTGGCCGCGGTGATCGAACGCGATCACCCGGTGGTCCTTGGCGAGGTCCGCGATCTGGTAGGCCCATACCCGGATGGCGCAGGTGATGCCGTGCGCCAGCACGATCGGATAGCCATCTTCGGGACCGAACACTTCGGCGTGCAGCCGGGTGCCGTCTTTGGAGCGAACGGCGATTGCGCGCCCGGGCGGCAACGCCTCGGCCGGAGCGAATCGCCTCGCCTTGCCGTTGACCCGCTGACCCCGTGCCATAGCCACTCCGATCGGTTGTGCCGTAGCCATGTTAAATGGTGCTCGTCGACGAGAGAGGTTGCGATGCGCGCGATACAGATAGCCCGGCTCGATGGTCCACACGCGGCGGAACTCGTCGAGATCGACGAGCCGGATGGCGATGGCGCGGTCGTCGTCGATGTTCACGCGGCAGGCGTCGCGTTTCCCGATGCGCTGCAGTCCCGCGGGCTCTATCAGTACAAGCCGGAACTGCCGTATTCGCCGGGCGGCGAGATCGCCGGCGTGGTGCGCAGCGCACCCGCCGACGCGCACGTCTCCGCAGGTGATCGCGTTGCGGGACTGACGATGATCTGCGGAGCCATGGCGGAAGTCGTTGCCCTGCAACCGGATCGGGTATTCAAACTGCCGCATAAGGTGTCGTTCGAAGCCGGCGCCGGACTACTGTTCAACGACCTCACGATGCATCACGCACTACGCACGCGGGGCCGGCTCGCAGACGGTGAGACCGTCCTGGTGCACGGCGCAGCGGGCGGCATCGGCACGTCGACGCTGCGGCTCGCCCCGGTCTGGGGGGCCGCGCGCACCATCGCGGTGGTGAGCACCGAGGACAAGATCGCGGTCGCCAAGGCCGCCGGCGCATCCGATGTCGTGCTGGCCGACGGTTTCAAGGGCGCCGTCAAGGGGCTGACGGACGGCCGCGGCGTGGACATCGTCGTCGACCCGGTGGGTGGCGACCGGTTCACCGACTCGTTGCGCTCCCTGGCGCCGGGCGGCCGGCTGCTGGTGATCGGGTTCACCGGCGGCGAGATCCCTACGGTCAAGGTCAACCGGCTGTTGCTGAACAACGTCGACGCGGTCGGCGTCGGTTGGGGCGCATGGGCGCTGGTGCATCCGGGCTACCTGGCTGAGCAGTGGGCGGAGCTGGAGCCGCTGTTGGCGTCGGGCAAGGTGTCGGCGCCGGAGCCGGTGGTCTATCCGCTCGAGCGCGCCGCCGAGGCCATCGCCTCGCTGGAGGACCGGACCGCGAAGGGAAAGGTCGTCGTCAAACTGCGGTGACGGCGTCGCGCTCGGCGAGCTTTTTCAGCACGCGCAGCTGCTTGCGCATCATCACCAGATTCACCAACGCCAGGGACTGGCCGAGTAGCCACGGCCCGTCGTACAGCTCACGGCCATGCAGCCGGGTGCCGTTGCCTTCGACCCGCACCGAGTACGTGGCGCTCACTGCCCCGAAGCGCGACATCGCACTTCCGTCGGGCAACCGCAAGGTGATGTGCTCGTCGGCCTTGAACGAGGCCAGCTCGAAAACATATGTCCGGCCAAAGATCCGGACAAACGGCTGCCCGACTGCCAGGTCGGCAAGCTCCGGAGACCGGGTGCGCGGACTGCGCCGGCCAAGGTTGTCGAGCCAGTCGTAACTGTAGGGCGCAATCCGCAGCTGGCACAGCCACGCGAACACAATCGACGGCGGCGCGTCGATGGAAATGGCGCGGTCGAAACGCACCGCGCCCGGCATCAGGTCGTCGCACGGCAGGCTCGCGGCCCGCTCGTCTGGCGTCACGTTCCAGGTGGATCCGAGCATGTTTCTCATATCTACTCTAGTTCTATATAGATGCAATGCGATATACGTCACCTCTTGGCGCCGGAAGGATCAGGCGGGAGAGGCCGCCAACTCCGTGCGCCACTCTGTGGGTGGACCGGCCAGGTTGCGCGCGAACCGCGGGTGCGACCCGCCGGCCAGCATCAGCCGGATCCGGGTGCCGGCGTGGAAGCGGTGAGCGACGGCGTCCAGCTTCAGTCGCAGCGGCGATGACGAGTGGTGGTTCAGCCGCAGATAGCCGTCGCTGACATTGCGTGACCGGCCCTTGCGATCGACCTCGCTGATCCGCACGAACAGGTCGGCCGATGGAGTGTCGACCGAATGCGCGAGCTCGACGTAAGGGGTGCCGATGACTTCGACGTCCTCGGCCAGCACCGGACCCGTGAAGCTGATGACGTCGGTCCGCTCGGCCAGTCGGGTGTCGTTGCGGTAGCCGGCCGCCGATCGTCGGCGTCGGGTCCGCGGGGTCGTAGGCGAAACCGTGACGGCCCGGCATCCGCCGATGGCGGGTCGTCGGCCAGCCGTCCCGTCGGCTGCAGGTAGAGCACCTTGTCGTCGGACGCCGGTGGCCAGTCGGCAAGGCCACGCCATCCCCGTCCGCCGGTGACGAAGATCCGGACCGGGCTCCTGCGGCCGTGCCCCGGCGTGCCGGCCATGTGCTCGGCGAGCCAGTCGAGGGATTCCCGCGCCGCCCGCCCGGCCCCCCGCGTGCCGATATGCATGTGCGTCCACGGACCCACGGTGAGCGCCGCGTTCACCCCGCGGGCCCGCAGGTGCCGGTACTGCTCGAGCGTCTGGGGCAGGAAGAGGTCCTGCCAGCCGCCGATCACCCCGGTCCCCCAGACCGCCGCCCTGAAGTCGTGCGGCCCGACGGTGATGATCGCCGCCATCTCCGGTGGCGGATCGACGAGCAGCGCCCACTGCGTGAATCCGAGGTAGGAGCCACCCATGGTGGCGAAGCGGCCGGTGAACCAGGGCTGGCGCCGCAGCCATGCGACGGTGTCGGCGCCGTCGTCGACCTCGTTGCGTCCGGGTTCGAAGGTCCCCCCGGAGCCGAAAGTTCCACGGGCGCTTTGCACAACGACGTGATAGCCGCGCTGGGCGTAGGTTCTGGCCGTGAATATCGCGGCCGCACCGCTCCGGCCGTACGGTCCGCGCACCAGGATCGTGCCGGCGGCTGCCGTTGTCGGCGCGTAATGGTCGGCCAGCAACAGGGTGCCGTCGCGCATCGGCACGGCGACGTCACGGGCCACGGTGTAGTCGGTCGTCGGCGGGAAAACGGCCCCCGGGGCAGCTAGCTCCAAGGGCCGTTTCCGTCGTAGCGGGGACATCACAATCGTAGCGGGGACAGTGTCTGGTTCCACGACATAGTTGGCAGCTGTCTCGCGACATAGTTGGCACCTCAGCTGTCGTGGGAGGCCGGCCATGTCGAAGGCGCAGCTCGTCATCACCGCTGTCGTGTTGGAAGGACGCAGCAAAAGCGAAGTCGCCCGCGACTACGACGTCTCACGCACCTGGGTACAGCAACTGTGCAGACGCTATGAGGCCGAGGGGGCAGCGGCGTTTGAGCCGCGCTCGCGCC
>NZ_JBOGDB010000005.1:0-32211 GCF_050701515.1 Mycobacterium sp.
CGCCTCGGGGCCGATGACCGAACTCATGCTTCCACGCTATCGAACATGCGTGCGATGGACCGCACTGCCGACCCGATCTGTGGATGAACACGCAACTGTGGACAACTCACGGATTTCTGCAGGCAAAGCGCGCCGTGGAAAGATGGGACGCGTGTTGCGTTGGACTACTGCTGGTGAATCCCACGGCCGCGCCCTGGTTGCCGTGGTCGAGGGCATGGTCGCCGGAGTCCACCTCACCTCCGACGACATCGCCGCCCAGCTCGCCCGTCGTCGGCTCGGCTATGGCCGCGGCGCGCGGATGAAGTTCGAAGCCGACCAGGTCACCATGCTGGCCGGCGTCAGGCACGGCGTCACCCTGGGCGGCCCGATCGCCATCGAGGTGGGCAACACCGAGTGGCCCAAGTGGGAAACCGTGATGGCGCCCGACCCCGTCGACCCAACCGAGTTGGAAGAGAGCGCCCGCAATGCGCCGTTGACCCGCCCGCGGCCCGGTCACGCCGATTACGCCGGCATGCTCAAGTACGGCTTCGATGACGCCCGTCCGGTGCTCGAACGGGCAAGTGCCCGCGAAACCGCCGCCCGCGTCGCCGCCGGCACCGTCGCCCGGGCCTTCCTGCGGGAGGCGCTGGGCGTCGAGGTGCTCTCGCACGTCATCTCCATCGGTGCGTCGGATCCCTACGACGGGCCGCCGCCGCAGCCGGCCGACCTGGCCGGCATCGACGCCAGTCCGGTCCGCGCGTTCGACAAGGACGCCGAGGCCAGGATGATCGCCGAGATCGAGGCCGCCAAGAAAGACGGCGATACCCTCGGGGGCGTCGTCGAGGTGGTCGCGAGCGGACTGCCGATCGGGCTCGGCTCGTTCACCAGTGGTGACAACCGTCTCGACAGCCAGCTGGCCGGCGCGGTGATGGGCATCCAGGCGATCAAGGGTGTCGAGATCGGTGACGGCTTCGAAACCGCACGGCGTCGCGGCAGCGTCGCCCACGACGAGATGCACCCGGGGCCCGGCGGCGTGATGCGATCGACCAACCGGGCCGGCGGGCTGGAGGGCGGCATGACCAACGGCCAGCCGCTGCGGGTGCGCGCCGCCATGAAACCCATCTCTACCGTCCCGCGGGCGCTGGCCACGGTGGACATGGCCACCGGCGACGAGGCGGTGGCGATTCACCAGCGCTCCGACGTGTGCGCGGTGCCGGCCGCCGGTGTCGTGGTCGAGACCATGGTGGCGCTGGTGCTGGCCCGCGCTGCGCTGGAGAAGTTCGGCGGCGACTCGCTGACCGAGAGCCGCGCCAACCTCGACACCTATCTGCGCGCGGTGCGCACCCGAGGAGCACAACAGCAGGAAGCCGCCCGCGAGCCGGCTCAACCGGCGCAGGCGTCGGGCTGATGGCGCCCACGGCGGTGTTGATCGGGTTGCCCGGCTCGGGTAAATCCACGATCGGTCGGCGACTGTCCAAGTCCATGGGCGTCACACTGTTGGACACCGACGCCGCGATCGAGGAGACCACCGGCCGGTCCATCGCCGACATCTTCGCCGACGACGGCGAGAAGGAGTTCCGCCGCATCGAGGAGGAAGTCGTTCGGGATGCGCTGGCATCACACGACGGGGTGCTGTCGCTGGGCGGCGGCGCCATCACCAGCCCCGGTGTGCGCGAGGCACTTTCCGGACACACCGTCGTCTACCTGGAAATCAGCGCCACCGAGGGGGTGCGCCGCACCGGCGGCAGCGCCGTGCGGCCGCTGTTGGCGGGCGACGATCGGGCCAAAAAGTTCCGGGCGCTGATGGCCGAGCGGGTGCCGCTGTACCGGCGGGCGGCAACCATCCGCGTCAACACCAACCGCCGAAACCCCGGTGCGGTGGTGCGTTACATCGTGTCGCGGCTGGAGAATCCCGGCTCCGATGACGCACCGCCGAAGCCACAGCGGAGGCCGCGCCGCCCGTCGTGGCGCCGTACGCCGGTGTCGCTGACACCGGACCCGTCCGAGCCGACCACGCCCGCCAGCCCTGCGGAGTTGGCTCGCCGCGCTGAGGCCCGCCATGACTGACCTCACCGCACCGGTCACGGTCGAGGTGGCCGTCGACCCGCCCTACCCGGTGATCATCGGCGCCGGACTGCTGGGCGAGTTGGGCCGTTTCCTCGACGGCCGACACAAGGTCGCGATCCTGCACCAGCCGGTGCTGGCGCAGACGGCCGAAGCCATCCGTAACCACCTGTCCGACAAGGGAATCGACACGCACCGCATCGAAATCCCGGATGCCGAAGGCGGTAAGGAGCTGCCCGTCGTCGGGTTCATATGGGAGGTGCTGGGTCGCATCGGCGTCGGACGAAAGGATGCCATCGTCAGCCTGGGCGGGGGAGCGGCCACCGACGTGGCGGGATTCGTCGCCGCTACCTGGCTGCGCGGCGTTGACATCGTGCACGTGCCCACGACCTTGCTCGGCATGGTGGACGCTGCCGTCGGCGGAAAGACCGGTATCAACACCGACGCCGGCAAGAACCTGGTCGGCGCATTCCACCAGCCGGCCGCCGTGCTCGTCGACCTCGCCACGCTGGAGACGTTGCCGCACAACGAAATCGTGGCAGGCATGACCGAGATCGTGAAGGCCGGGTTCATCGCTGACCCGGTCATCCTCGACCTCATCGAGGAGAATCCCGATGCGGCGCTGGACCCAGCCGGGCGGGTGCTGCCCGAACTGATCCGGCGCGCCGTCACCGTCAAGGCGGAGGTCGTCGCCGCCGACGAGAAGGAATCGCAGCTGCGCGAAATCCTCAACTACGGCCACACGTTGGCGCATGCCATCGAACGGCGGGAGCGGTACCAGTGGCGACACGGTGCCGCGGTGTCGGTTGGCCTGGTGTTCGCGGCCGAATTGGGCCGGCTGGCCGGACGACTCGACGATGGAACCGCCGACCGGCACCGCTCGATCCTGACGTCGCTCGGTCTTCCGGTGAGCTATGACGCCGACGCGTTGCCGCAGCTGCTGGAATACATGGCCGGGGATAAGAAGACCCGCTCGGGCGTGCTGCGGTTCGTCGTCCTCGACGGGCTGGCCAAACCGGGACGGCTGGAAGGCCCGGATCCGTCGCTGTTGGCGGCGGCGTACGCGGAGGTGGCACAGTCATGACCGGGTTCTCGACGGTGAACGTGATCAACGGCCCGAATCTGGGTCGCCTCGGCACCCGTGAAACGCAGGTGTACGGCGACACCACCCACGATGATCTGGTAGCGCTGATCGAACGTGAAGCCACCGAGCTGGGGCTGAAAGCCGTTGTGCGGCAGAGTGACAGCGAAGCTGAGCTGCTGGAGTGGATCCACCGCGCCGCCGACGCAGGCGAACCGGTGATACTCAACGCGGGCGCGCTGACCCACACGTCGATCGCCCTACGGGATGCCTGCGCCGAGCTGCGCGCCCCCCTGATCGAGGTGCACATCTCGAATGTGCATGCGCGCGAAGAGTTCCGGCACCACTCCTACCTGAGCGCGCTGGCCACCGGCGTCATCGTCGGCCTTGGCGTGCAGGGTTACGTGCTGGCGCTGCGCTACCTGGCGTCGACGGGTTAGCGCTGCTCCTCGCGACGCGCTTGGGTGGCGGCTTCGTCGGTCGTTACCGGGGCGGTCTGCTGGTCGTCCTGTCGCACGGCGGCGAACACATCGGTGTCCGCCCGGTCCTCGTCGGTGGCGGCCAGGCCGTGGTGTTTGCGCGGCACTTTGTCTTCATGGCGGTCGATGAGCCAGTGACCGAGCGCGACACCGGCGAGCGCGGCAAGGAAGGTCAGCAGCGCGGTGAACGCCGCGAACGTGGTGAGCTCGTTGATCAGCCCACCGACATAGAGGTCCTGGTAGAACAGCGAGATCAACCACGCGACGGCGCCGCTGACGATTCCGGCGAACAGGCCGGCCAGCAGCCACATCATCGCCAGGTCGGCCCGCCGGTCGGGATCGGGGTTGGATTCGGCGTCCCCGCGGCCGTCGAGCAGCCCCCAGACAAACGCCGCGATCGCATACAGCACGACCAGCACGATGCTGATCAATCCCGCCCTGGTCTCCCACGCGTTGATCGCAGCGCCCTGCACCAATCGGATGAACACCATCAGGGCCGCGAATACGAGTCCGCGCAGCAACCAGTTAGTCATGGGCACACAGCGTAGCGAGTAGCGTCAAGGCCTGTGACGATATCTCAGCGTCGGGACCGTCTGCGGCACCGGCTGAGCGCCACCGGACTGGATGCCATGCTGGTAACACACCTGGTCAACGTGCGTTATCTGTCCGGTTTCACCGGTTCCAACGCCGCCCTGCTGATCCGCGCGGACGATGACACGCCGGTGCTGGTCACCGACGGGCGCTACCGCACCCAGGCCGGCCAGCAGGCGCCGGACGCCGAACTGGTCATCGAACGCGCGTGCGCGACCTACCTGGCCGGGCGGGCGGCCGCGGATGGCTTGCGGCGGGTCGGCTTCGAGAGCCACGTGGTCACGGTGGAAGGGTTTGACGCGCTCGCGAAGGAGGCCGGCGAGACCGAACTGGTCCGCGCGGCGGGGACGGTCGAAGAGTTGCGCGAGGTCAAGGATGCCGGCGAGGTGGCGCTGTTGCTGCTGGCCTGCGAGGCGGCCGACGCGGCGCTGGCCGAACTGGTAGCGGCCGGCGGGCTGCGGCCGGGGCGGACCGAGCGGGAGGTGGGCCGCGAGCTGGAGTCGCTGATGCTGGATCACGGGGCGGACGGGGTTTCGTTCGAAACCATCGTGGCGACCGGGGCCAACTCGGCGATCCCGCACCACCGGCCAACTGACGCCGTGCTCGCGTCGGGCGACTTCGTCAAGATCGATTTCGGCGCCCTGGTCTGCGGCTATCACTCCGACATGACGCGGACGTTCGTGCTGGCACCGGCGGCCGAGTGGCAGCTCGACCTCTACCAGCTGGTGGAGAGGGCCCAGCGGGCCGGCCGGGAGGCGCTGGCGCCCGGGGTTTCCCTGCGCGACCTGGATGCCGCGGCGCGACAGGTGATCACCGATGCCGGCTACGGCGATAACTTCACGCACGGGCTGGGTCACGGCGTCGGGCTGCAGATCCACGAAGCACCGGGGATCAGCGCGACTGCCGCCGGTACACTCCTTGCTGGCTCCGTGGTGACCGTGGAGCCCGGTGTCTACTTGCCCGATCGCGGCGGTGTCCGCATCGAGGACACCCTGGTCGTCGGCGAGTCTGCGCCAGACCTGCTTACCCGGTTCCCCAAGGAGCTGGCGATTCTCTCTTGAGAGACTAGGAGTAGTACCGACCGTGGCATCGACCGCCGACTTCAAGAATGGGCTCGTCCTGCAGATCGACGGCCAGCTCTGGACCATCGTCGAGTTCCAGCACGTTAAGCCGGGCAAGGGGCCGGCCTTCGTGCGGACCAAACTGAAGAACGTGCTGTCGGGCAAGGTGGTCGACAAGACGTTCAACGCCGGGGTCAAGGTCGACACCGCCACCGTCGACCGCCGCGACACCACCTACCTATACCGCGACGGCTCCGACTTCGTGTTCATGGACAGCGAGGACTACGAGCAGCACCACCTGCCGGAGTCGTTGGTCGGTGATGCCGCCCGCTTCTTGCTGGAGAGCCTGCCGGTGCAGGTTGCCTTCCACAACGGCACGCCGCTGTATATCGAACTGCCGGTCACCGTCGAACTCGAGGTCACTCACACCGAGCCGGGGCTGCAGGGCGACCGGTCCAGCGCCGGCACCAAGCCGGCCACCGTGGAGACCGGCGCGCAGATCAACGTGCCGCTGTTCATCAACACCGGCGACAAGCTCAAGGTGGATTCCCGCGACGGCAGCTACCTGGGGCGAGTCAACTGACCATGCCCAAGCCCGACCGGGGCCGGCATCGGGCCCGTAAACGGGCTGTCGATCTGCTGTTCGAGGCGGAGGCCCGCGGCATCACCCCGGCGGAGGTCGCCGATGCGCGAAATGAGCTGGCGCACGCCCAATCCGAGGTACCCGCGCTGAACCCCTACACCGTGACGGTGGCGCAGGGTGTCACGCAGCACGCCGCGCACATCGACGACCTGATCTCGGCGCATCTGCAGGGCTGGACGCTGGACCGGCTGCCCGCCGTCGACCGGGCTATCCTGCGGGTCGCGGTGTGGGAACTGTTGCACGCCAACGATGTCCCGGAGCCGGTCGCCGTCGACGAGGCGGTCGAACTTGCCAAGCAGCTGTCCACCGATGATTCGCCGGGCTTCGTCAACGGAGTGCTCGGCCAGGTGATGCTGTTGACGCCGCAGATCCGGGCGGCCTCAGAAGCCGTCCGAGGCGCCGCGCGGGGCACATCCGACAATTCATGATGGCCGCACCCAGGTAGCCATCGCCGCAACCGGGAAAGTTTCACTTGACTGGGGGTCAAGCGATATGTTTGAGTGGTACTCAAATGAAAAAAGTACCGAATCGCACACTGACACGGGCTGAGGCGACGGCGGCCACGGGTGAGCGGATTGTTCGCGGTGCGCGCCGCCTTTTCTTCGACCGGCGGTATGAAGATGTCACTCTGAACGAGATCGCCGCGGCGGCAGGCGTATCGCACCAAACCGTGCTGAACCACTTCGAATCCAAGGAGGGTGTCGCATTCGCCATGGCCGAGTTGGTTCGTGACGAGACGGCGTCTGTGCGGTTCGACGTCCGGCCCGGAGACGCCAGAGGAGCGCTCAAGGCGCTCGTCGATGAGTATGAACGCATGGGCGACCTCAACATTCGTATGCTGACGAGCGCTCTGGATGTCGAACGCCTTGCAGAGATACTCGGCATGGCCCGACGCAGTCATCGACTGTGGATCGAGACGGTCTTCGCGAACTCGCTGCCGAGTCCCAAGAAGGCGAGGGAACGGGCGATCAACAGTATCTACGCCGCGACCGATGTCTATGTCTGGAAACTGTTGCGACGCGACCTCGGGCTGAGTCGAGACGAGACACAGCGAGTCATGACCGATTTGGTACTCGGGGTGATCAATGCGAGACGACCGTGAGTTCGTATCTTTTCGCCCTTGTTGACGGCGGCGGAACGGTCCCACCCGAGCTCGGCGCCGCCCGGCGGTTGGTGGAACGCGGGCACCGCGTCGAGGTCCTCGCCGAGGACTCGATGATCCAAGAGGTCCAGGCGACGGGCGCCATCTTCCGGCCGTGGACTACAGCGATCAATCGGCCCGATCGCCGCCCCGAGAACGATCCTTTCCAAGACTGGGAAATTCGTACGCCGTTTCAACTGTTCACCCGGATGCTGGACGGGTTGCTCGCGACTCCGGCGCCGGCCTACGCGGCCGATTTGACCGCCGCAATCAAGGACAGGCGTCCCGATCTGGTGGTGTGCTCATTCTTCGCGATCGGCGCGATGGTCGCCGCCGAAGGCGCCGGTGTGCCGTACCACGTTCTGATGGCGAACATCTACGGGTTGCCTGCCCGTGGACTGCCCCCGTTCGGTCTTGGCTTGCAGCCGTCCACCAACCCGCTGAGCCGAGTACGGAATTGGGCGATTCGCCTTCTCGTCACCCGGCAGTGGAACAAGGGTCTTGGCCGGGTCAACGCGCTGCGAGAGTCATACGGACTAGGGCAGATTGCCGACTTCTGGGACCAGGCGCGCAGGGCTAGCAAGTTGCTCGTGCTGAGCTCGTCAAGCTTTGACTTTCCGGCCGAATTGCCGGGCAATGTTTACTACGTCGGCCCGGTGCTCGACGACCCCGCCTGGGCCGTGGATCAAGTGTGGAACCCGCCGCCCGGTGAGAACCCGCTTGTCCTGGTGGCGATGTCTTCGACGTTCCAGGACCAAGTCGACTGCCTTCAGCGGGTCATCGAGAGTCTGGCATCGCTGCCCGTGAGCGGCATCGTCACCACCGGACAGTCCGTCGACCCCACGGCGCTGCGGCCAACAAGTAACGTCCAAGTCCTCGCGGCGGCACCGCATTCCGAGGTGCTCAAGCACGCAAGCGCCGTGGTCACGCACGGCGGACACGGCACGGTCGTGCGCGCACTGGCCGCGGGCGTGCCGCTCGTCGTGATACCGCAGGGACGGGATCAGGCCGACAACGCCGCCCGTGTCGCCGCACGAGGCGCGGGCATCACCGTCAAGAGCGGCGCTCACCCAGAAGAGATCGCCGGGGCCGTTCGCCAGATCCTTGGCGATGCTGGGTACCGGGAAGCCGCAGCGCGGCTGGGGCGAATCATTCGTGAGGATGCCGCCTCCGGTGCGCTGGTTGCCGAACTAGAGAGCCCATCGATGAGCGCGATCCAGCCGAAACTGGAGTAGCCGGCTACTCACCCCTTCGCTGCACCGCGAAGTGATGATCACATTGTGGAACTTCCAGCCGATTGAAGGACTCAGGTTTCGGAGACGTCGTGAAGAAGGTGACCGGCCTCGGCGGCAATAAGGCCGACGATCCTGGGCAGAGCGGCAGCCCGGATCCGGCACCGCCGAAGTAGCCGCAACACCCGCCAATGGGCCTCTCGCCACAGAGGGGCCCATTGGTGTTGCGGCCTACTACATCTCCAAAGCCCGGTATGTGCGGCGAAGGAACTTCGGTTGCGCGCTTTGCAGTTTGGCCAGCGACGTGTTGCCGCCGACCGCGGCGGCATCCGACGACAGGTCCGGAAGGTTCTGAATCAGATACAGCACAATGAGATCGGCCGACGGGTCGGCCTGCCACCACGTCCCGAAGGCGCCCGGCCAACTGAACGTCCCGACGCCGCCCGGCCCGAACAACTGCCGCGACTTCGCCGGGTCGGTCACCACCGACAGGTTCAGCCCGAACCCGCGGCCCACCCAGTACGGCATTCCCAGAAAGGGATACCGCTTCTGCTCGTCGGTCAGCCGGTCGGTGCGCATCAGCCGGACGGATTCCTCGGACAGCACCCGCACCCCGTCCAGCGTCCCGCCCGCCAGCAGCATCCGGGCGAACCGCAGATAGTCGTCGACCGTCGACCACAAGCCCGCTCCACCCGAGCAGAACGGCGGCGGCGTGATCGGCGCCGGACCCATCACGTCGTGGCGCAGCACGTTATCCTCGTCGAGCTTGTACATGGTCGCCGCCCGCCGGCGTCCGGTCGGGCCGACGCTGAAGCCCGTGTCGGACATGGCCAGCGGTCCGAAGATGCGCTCGGACAACACGTCGGCCAGCGGCTTGTCCTCGATCCGCGACAGCGCGACGCCGAGCGCGTCGGTGGCGTAGCTGTAGGTCAACCGCTCGCCGGGCTGATGGGCCAGCGGAAGCTCGGCCAGGTCGGCCAGCCAGTGATCCTGGTCCTGACGCAGCGACAGCTTGTCGTATGCGCGCGCCAGCGGGCCCAGCACCGAGAACGCGTAAGCCAGTCCGCTGCGGTGGGTCATCAGATCGTCGATGGTGATCGGCCGCTGGGCGGCGACGGTCTTGTCCAGCGCGCCGCGCGGCTCGGCCAGCACCCGCAGGTCGGACAGCTCCGGCAACCACTTCGCGACCGGATCGGCCAGCGCCAGCTTGCCTTCTTCGAGCAAGGCCAGTGCCGCCGCGACGGTGACCGGCTTGGTCATGGACGCGATGCGAAACAGGGTGTCGCGCTGCATCGGCAGTCGGGCGTCGACGTCGCGGTGGCCCAGCTCGTTGACCTGTAGCACGTCGCCGGTCTGCCACACCAGCGTGACCGCCCCCGCGAGCAGGCCCGCGTCGATGGCCTGCTGAATGGATGCCTGGTTGCCGTCGAGATTCACCGCGCCCAGCGTAGTCAGCGCGCTGGTGTCGCTGACGGCCGACCGGATCGCGGGTGCTAAGCTCCCCGCAGTTCGACGTCCTTTAACGATCCGTCCAGAGAGGCGGAGAAGGAGGTCAGGGTCGCTTGGGCGCCACCGACTCGTCAGGCACCGACCGGGAGTTGATGTCCGCGGCGGATGTCGGCCGGACCATTTCCCGCATCGCGCATCAGATCATCGAAAAGACCGCTCTGGACGGTCCCGACGCGCCGCGCGTCGTTCTGCTCGGCATCCCGACCCGGGGCGTGACGCTTGCCGCCCGGTTGGCGGACAGGATCAGCGAGTTCGCCGGGGTGGCGCTCCCCCATGGTGCGCTGGACATCACGCTGTACCGCGACGACCTCAACATCAAGCCGCCACGGCCGCTGGAGGAGACGTCGATACCCGCGGGCGGCATCGACGACGCGCTGGTCGTCCTCGTCGACGACGTGCTGTATTCGGGCCGCTCGGTGCGCTCGGCGCTGGACGCCCTGCGCGACATCGGCCGCCCCCGCGCCGTGCAGTTGGCCGTGCTGGTCGACCGCGGCCACCGCGAGCTGCCGCTTCGGGCCGACTACGTCGGCAAGAACGTCCCGACCTCGCAAAGCGAGAGCGTGCACGTGCTGCTCGCCGAGGACGACGACCGCGACGGGGTGGTGATCTCCCGATGAGTCCCAGGCATCTGCTGGCGGCATCCGATCTGTCCCGCGAGGACGCCACGGCCATCCTCGACGACGCCGACCGGTTCAGTGAGGCGCTGTTGGGCCGCGAGGTCAAGAAGCTGCCCACGCTACGCGGCCGGACCGTCATCACCATGTTCTATGAGAACTCCACCCGTACCCGGGTGTCGTTCGAGGTGGCGGGCAAGTGGATGAGCGCCGACGTCATCAATGTCAGCGCGTCCGGCTCGTCGGTGGTCAAGGGTGAGTCGTTGCGCGACACCGCGCTGACGCTGCGCGCGGCGGGGGCGGACGCGTTGATCATCCGCCATTCCGCCTCCGGGGCGGCTCAACAGCTCGCCGAGTGGACGGCCACCGCGGACGGCGGTCCGTCGGTGATCAACGCCGGCGACGGCACCCACGAACACCCGACCCAGGCGCTGCTCGACGCGCTGACCATCCGCCAGCGGCTGGGCGGCATCGAGGGCAAGCGGGTAGTGATCGTCGGCGACATCCTGCACAGCCGGGTGGCCCGGTCCAACGTCGTGCTGCTGGACACGCTGGGCGCCGAGGTGGTGCTGGTGGCGCCGCCGACGCTGCTCCCGGTCGGGGTGGCCGAGTGGCCGGTGACGGTGTCGCACGACCTGGATGCCGAGCTGCCCGTCGCCGACGCGGTGCTGATGCTGCGGGTGCAGGCCGAGCGGATGACCGGCGGTTTCTTCCCGTCGGCCCGGGAGTACTCGGTGCTATACGGGTTGTCGGAGAAGCGGCAGGCCATGCTGCCCGGGAACGCGGTGGTGCTGCACCCCGGTCCCATGCTGCGCGGCATGGAGATCTCCTCTTCGGTTGCCGACTCGACGCAATCGGCTGTGCTGCAACAGGTTTCCAACGGTGTGCATGTCCGGATGGCGGTGCTGTTCCATCTACTGGTGGGCGCCGATCAGGAGGCGATCAGCGCATGAGCGTGTTGCTTCGGGGCGTACGTCCCTACGGCGAGGGTGACCGGGTCGACGTACTGGTCGATGACGGCCAGATCACCGACATCGGCGCGGACCTGTCCATCCCCGAAGACGCCGATGTCATCGACGCCACCGACCAGATCCTGCTGCCGGGTTTCGTCGACCTGCACAGCCATCTGCGTGAGCCCGGCCGCGAATACGCCGAGGACATCGAAACCGGCTCTGCCGCAGCGGCGTTGGGCGGTTACACAGCGGTGTTCGCGATGGCCAACACCACGCCGGTGGCGGACAACCCGGTGGTCACCGACCATGTGTGGCATCGCGGCCAGCAGGTTGGGCTGGTCGACGTGCACCCAGTCGGGGCGGTCACCATGGGACTGGCCGGAAGCCAGCTCACCGAGATGGGAATGATGGCCGCGGGCGCGGGCCAGGTCCGCATGTTTTCCGACGACGGTGTGTGCGTGCACGACCCGTTGGTGATGCGTCGTGCATTGGAGTACGCCACCGGACTCGGCGTCCTGATCGCGCAGCACGCCGAGGAGCCGCGGCTGACCGTCAACGCCGTTGCGCACGAGGGTCCCAACGCCGCCCGGCTGGGCCTGTCCGGCTGGCCGCGCTCCGCCGAGGAGGCCATTGTGGCCCGCGACGCGCTGCTGGCCCGCGACGCCGGAGCCCGGGTGCACATCTGCCACGCCTCCACCGCAGGCACCATCGAGATTCTCAGATGGGCCAAGGCACAGGGGATTTCGATAACCGCCGAGGTGACACCGCACCATCTGATGCTCGATGACGCCCGGTTGGCCACCTACGACGGGCGCAACCGCGTCAACCCGCCGCTGCGCGAAGCCGCCGACGCCGAGGCGCTGCGACAGGCGCTGGCCGACGGCGTGGTGGACTGCGTGGCGACCGATCACGCACCGCATGCCGAACACGAGAAAATGTGCGAGTTCGCCGTGGCCCGGCCCGGCATGCTGGGTCTGCAGACTGCGCTGTCGGTGGTGGTCGAGTCGATGGTGCGACCGGGGCTGCTGAGCTGGCGCGACGTCGCGCGGGTAATGAGCGAGAACCCCGCGCGCATCGTCGGGCTGCCCGACCAGGGCCGGCCGCTCGACGTCGGCGAGCCGGCGAACCTTACCGTTGTCGATCCCGACGCGACGTGGACGGTGGCCGGGGCGGAGCTGGCCAGCCGGTCGGACAACACCCCGTACGAGTCGATGACACTGCCGGCCGCGGTCACCATGACGTTATTGCGTGGCAAAGTGACCGCGCGGGACGGAAAATCGTCTGCATGAACACGGGGACATTGGTCGCGTCGCTGATCATGGCGGCCCTGCTGCTGGTGCTCATAATTCTGATGTTCCGTGCGATGATGCGCGGCTGGAAGCGGCGCGCCCTGGAGCAGGGCCCGGTGATCGGCGCCCTTCCGCCGCTGCCGGACGATGTGGGGCCGGCCGTCATTCCCGAGATGACCGGCCTCTACGTGGGCAGTGCATTCGCGCCAGATCGACTCGAGCGAATCGCCGGCAGCGACCTCGGCGACGGCGCAAAAGCGGTGCTGACGCGTCATTCCCAGGGCATCATGCTCACACGGAGAGGTGTCCGGTCGCTGTGGATACCCGACGAGTCGATCACGTCGATTCGCACCGAGCGTTTCGTCGCCGGCAGGGTGGCTGCTCGGGACGGAATTCTGGCGATCCGATGGCGACTTCCGTCGGGCATGGAGATCGACACCGGTTTTCGTGGTGACGACCGCGGAGAATACCCGGACTGGTTGGAGGCGGACAGTGAGTAGGGCACTGCTGGTCCTCGACGACGGCCGCATTTTCACCGGCACCCCGTTCGGCGCCATCGGCGAGACGCTCGGTGAGGCGGTGTTCTCCACCGGCATGTCGGGCTACCAGGAGACGCTGACCGATCCCAGTTATCACCGCCAGATCGTCATCGCCACCGCCCCGCAGATCGGCAACACCGGGTGGAACCACGAGGACGCGGAAAGCCGCGGCGACAAGATCTGGGTGGCCGGTTATGCCGTCCGCGACCCGTCGCCGCGCGCGTCGAGTTGGCGGGCCACCGGAACGCTGGAGGACGAGCTTGTCCGGCAGGGTGTCGTCGGCATCGCCGGCATCGACACCCGCGCGGTGGTGCGTCATCTGCGCAGCCTCGGCTCGATGAAGGCCGGTGTGTTCTCCGGTGACGCCCTCGGTGACCCCGACGAGCTGCTGACGCGGGTGCGCAGCCAGCCGTCGATGCTGGGCGCGGATTTGGCCGGCCAAGTGAGCACCGGCGATGGCTACGACGTTGAACCGGATGCGCCGCAACGGTTCACCGTGGCGGCGATCGATCTGGGCATCAAAACCAACACGCCGCGCAACTTCGCCCGCCGCGGCATCCGCAGCCATGTGCTGCCGTCCTCGGTGACCTTCGAGGCGATCGCCGATCTGAAACCGGACGGCGTGTTTCTGTCCAACGGACCGGGTGACCCGGCCACCGCGGACCACGTCGTCGGCGTCACCCGCGAGGTGCTGAGCGCCGGAATCCCGCTGTTCGGCATATGTTTCGGCAACCAGATCCTCGGCCGTGCGCTGGGCCGCTCGACCTACAAGATGGTATTCGGCCACCGCGGCATCAATGTGCCGGTCATCGACCATTCCACCGGCCGGGTCGCCGTCACCGCCCAGAATCACGGCTTCGCGCTGGAAGGCGAGGCGGGGGAGCAGTTCGACACCCCGTTCGGCACCGCGGAGGTGAGTCACACCTGCGCCAACGACGGGGTGGTGGAAGGGATCAAACTCGTTGATGGAAGGGCCTTCTCGGTGCAGTACCATCCCGAGGCCGCGGCCGGGCCGCACGACGCCGAGTACCTCTTCGACCAGTTCGTCGACCTGATGGCAGGGGAGTGAGCTAGGTGTCCATTTCCGCGAACGTGCCTGTCTGCACGCCGACACGCAAAATCTCTGCAAACGCGCACGCTCGTCCCCGCGCGAGAGTGCGCAAACTCGCGGAAAACACCGGCGTGTCGGCCGCAGACACGCACGCTCGCCGAAAAGAGCGGAGCGGATAATGCCGCGGCGGACAGACCTGAAACACGTGCTGGTGATCGGATCCGGGCCGATCGTCATCGGGCAGGCCTGCGAATTCGACTACTCCGGCACCCAGGCCTGCCGGGTGCTGCGCGCCGACGGCCTGCAGGTGAGCCTGGTCAACTCCAACCCGGCTACGATCATGACCGACCCGGAGTTCGCCGACCACACCTATATCGAGCCGATCACGCCGGCATTCGTCGAACGGGTGATTGCCCAGCAGGCGGAGCGCGGCAACAAGATTGACGCACTGCTGGCCACTCTCGGCGGGCAGACCGCACTGAACACCGCCGTCGCGCTGTACGAAAGCGGGGCCCTCGACCGCTACGGCGTCGAACTGATCGGCGCGGATTTCGAAGCCATCCAGCGCGGTGAGGACCGGCAGCGATTCAAGGACATCGTCGCCAAGGCCGGCGGCGAATCCGCCCGCTCCCGGGTGTGCTTCACCATGGACGAGGTTCGGGAGACGGTCGCCGAGCTTGGGCTGCCGGTCGTGGTTCGGCCGTCGTTCACGATGGGCGGGCTGGGCTCGGGCATGGCCTACTCCGCCGAAGACGTCGAGCGGATGGCGGGAGACGGCCTGGTCGCATCCCCGTCGGCCAACGTGCTGATCGAGGAATCCGTCTACGGCTGGAAGGAATTCGAGCTCGAGCTGATGCGCGACGGCCACGACAACGTGGTGGTGGTGTGCTCGATCGAAAACGTCGACCCGATGGGCGTGCACACCGGTGACTCGGTGACCGTCGCGCCGGCGATGACGCTGACCGACCGGGAATACCAGCGCATGCGTGACCTCGGCATCGCCATTCTGCGTGAGGTCGGCGTCGACACCGGTGGCTGCAACATCCAGTTCGCGATCAACCCCACCGACGGCCGGCTCATCGTGATCGAGATGAACCCCCGGGTGTCGCGGTCCTCGGCGCTGGCCTCCAAGGCCACCGGCTTCCCGATCGCCAAGATCGCCGCCAAGCTGGCGATCGGCTACACCCTCGACGAGATCCTCAACGACATCACCAAGGAAACGCCCGCCTGCTTCGAACCCACCCTGGACTACGTCGTCGTCAAGGCGCCGCGGTTCGCGTTCGAGAAGTTCCCGGGCGCCGACGCCACGCTGACCACCACGATGAAGTCCGTCGGCGAGGCGATGTCGTTGGGCCGCAACTTCATCGAGGCGCTGGGCAAGGTGATGCGATCGTTGGAGACGGGTCGTGCCGGCTTCTGGACGGCGCCGGATCCCGACATTTCGCTGCCGGAGCTGCTGGACCGGCTGAGGACCGCGACCGACGGGCGGCTCTACGACATCGAGCTGGCGCTGCGGCGCGGCGCAACCGTTGACCAGGTCGCGGCGGCCTCCAGTGTCGACCCGTGGTTCATCGAGCAGATCGGCGGGCTGGTGGCCCTGCGCTCGGAGCTCATCGACGCGCCGGTGCTCGACGCCGAGCTGCTGCGGCGCAGCAAGCACAGCGGGCTCTCGGACCGCCAGATCGCCGCGCTGCGACCGGAACTGGCCGGCGAGGCCGGCGTGCGGGCGCTGCGGCAGCGACTCGGCATCCACCCGGTGTTCAAGACCGTCGACACCTGCGCGGCGGAGTTCGAGGCCAAGACGCCGTACCACTACAGCAGTTACGAACTCGACCCAGCCGCCGAGACCGAGGTCGCCCCGCAGACCGACAGACCCAAGGTGCTCATCCTGGGCTCCGGACCGAACCGGATCGGCCAGGGCATCGAGTTCGACTACAGCTGCGTGCACGCCGCGACCACACTGTCGGACGCCGACTTCGAAACCGTGATGGTCAACTGCAACCCCGAGACGGTGTCCACCGACTACGACACCGCCGACCGGCTCTACTTCGAACCGCTGACCTTTGAAGACGTCCTCGAGGTCTACTACGCTGAATCTGCCTCGGGCGCAGGCGGTCCCGGTGTCGTCGGTGTCATCGTGCAGCTCGGTGGCCAGACGCCGCTCGGCCTGGCGCAGCGGCTGGCCGATGCAGGCGTACCGATCGTCGGCACCAGCCCGAAGGCCATCGACCTGGCCGAGGACCGCGGTGCATTCGGCGAAGTGCTGAACACCGCGGGGTTACCGGCGCCGCGGTTCGGCACCGCCACCAGCTTCGAGCAGGCTCGCCGCATCGCCGCCGACATCGGCTATCCGGTACTGGTGCGGCCGTCCTACGTGCTGGGCGGGCGCGGTATGGAGATCGTGTACGACGAGGAGACCCTGCAGGGCTACATCACCAGGGCCACCGAACTGTCGCCCGAACACCCGGTGCTGGTCGACCGGTTCTTGGAGGACGCCATCGAGATCGATGTCGACGCGCTGTGCGACGGCGCCGAGGTGTACATCGGCGGGATCATGGAGCACATCGAGGAGGCCGGCATCCATTCCGGCGACTCGGCATGCGCGCTGCCGCCGGTGACGTTGGGCCGCAGCGACATCGAGTCGGTGCGCCGCGCCACCGAGGCCATTGCCCACGGTATCGGCGTGGTCGGACTGCTCAACGTGCAGTATGCGCTGAAGGAGGACGTGCTCTACGTGCTGGAGGCCAACCCGCGA
Organism: Mycobacterium sp.; assembly: GCF_050701515.1. Classification (GTDB taxonomy): domain Bacteria; phylum Actinomycetota; class Actinomycetes; order Mycobacteriales; family Mycobacteriaceae; genus Mycobacterium. The sequence goes on from NZ_JBOGDB010000005.1 coordinate 16,982, forward strand.
GCCAGCCGAACCGTCCCGTTCGTGTCCAAGGCCACCGCTGTGCCGCTTGCCAAGGCATGCGCGCGAATCATGCTGGGCGCCACCATTGCCCAGCTGCGAGAGGAAGGCGGGCTGGCGCGCACTGGTGATGGGGCTACCACGGCAAGGAACGCGCCGGTCGCCGTGAAGGAGGCGGTTTTGCCCTTCCACCGCTTCCGCAGGGCCGACGGCGCCAACATCGACTCGCTGCTGGGCCCGGAGATGAAGTCGACCGGCGAAGTGATGGGCATCGACCGTGACTTCGGTAGCGCCTTCGCCAAGAGCCAGACCGCCGCCTACGGTTCGTTACCGACCGACGGCACAGTGTTCGTATCGGTGGCCAATCGGGACAAACGGTCGCTGGTGTTCCCGGTGAAACGGCTCGCCGATTTGGGTTTCCGGGTGCTGGCTACTGCGGGTACCGCGGAAATGCTGCGGCGCAACGGGATTCCTTGCGACGAAGTACGGAAACACTTTGAGCCGCCGGGCGACGGGCGGCCGACCACATCCGCGGTCGACGCCATCCGCGCCGGCGATGTGAACATGGTGATCAACACCCCGTACGGCAACTCCGGTCCGCGCATCGACGGCTACGAGATCCGTTCGGCCGCAGTCGCAATGAACATTCCGTGTGTAACCACGGTGCAGGGCGCCTCGGCCGCGGTGCAGGGCATCGAGGCAGGCATCCGCGGTGACATCGGCGTGATGTCACTGCAGGAACTGCACAGCGTGCTGGGGCCGTAACGGTGGGCGGATTCGGTCGCCGGCTGGCCGACGCGGTGTCGGAGTGCGGTCCGCTATGTCCGGGCATCGATCCCCATCCGGAGCTGCTGCGGGCATGGGGCCTGTCGACCGACGCCGACGGGCTCGGCAAGTTCTGTGACATCTGTGTGGCGGCGTTCGCCGGCTTCGCGGTGGTCAAACCGCAGGTGGCGTTCTTCGAGGCGTACGGCGCCGCGGGCTATGCCGTGCTGGAACGCACCATCGACGCGCTGCGCGGCGCCGGGGTGCTGGTGCTGGCCGACGCCAAGCGCGGTGACATCGGGTCCACGATGGCCGCCTACGCCGCCGCGTGGGCCGGCAACTCCCCGCTGACCGCCGACGCCGTGACCGCATCGCCCTACCTCGGATTCGGCTCGCTGCAGCCGCTGCTGGACACCGCCGCTGCGCACGGCCGCGGCGTGTTCGTCGTCGCCGCAACCTCCAACCCCGAGGGCGCGGCAGTGCAGTGCGCACAGACCGGCGGACGGACGGTGGCGCAGTCGATCGTGGACGACGCCGCCGCGGTCAACCGCGCTGCGGCACCCGAGCCGGGTTCGGTCGGAGTCGTCGTGGGCGCCACGTTGTCGGAGCCCCCCGATGTCAGCGCGCTGGGCGGGCCGGTCCTGGTGCCCGGCGTGGGCGCCCAGGGTGGTCGGCCCGATGAACTGCGGGGCTTCGGCGGCGCCCGGCCCGGGCAGCTGTTGCCCGCGGTGTCGCGCGAGCTGCTGCGCGCGGGACCCAACATCGCCGAGTTGCGCGCTGCGGCAGAACGATTCCGCGACGCCGTCGCCTACCTGGCCTGACCGGACACCGGATCGGTGACTCGATTGGCCACCAGCACCATCAGCGGCGGCAACCCCAACTCGATCGCCAGCATCGCCAGGTAGAACGGATGCGGCGGGCCGACGAGGATCACCGACAGCAGTCGTCCGATACCGCCGACGAAAACCACTGCGGCCAAAAAGTTTACGAACATCCGCTTGTGTTCCACGTCGCGGGCGCACCAGAGCAGTGCGACGCCGTAGCCCAGGAAGAACCCGGCGAAGAACCGGTCCTCGCCGTCCGATGTCGGATTGACGTCCGAGCCGCCGATGATGGCCTCGGGTCCGATCGCCAAATGAGCCAGCGAGATAGCGATCACGATGACACCGAACAACACCAGAAACATTTGGAACATCCGTCGCATAGATACCACCTCTCGGTACAGCGGATAGGTCTACTACGCACTGTAGTTGATACGTCAACCGACGTCGGCGCACCGCCGTGACACGCCCGACACGCGGTGACCAGGCAAATTTTCTTCTAACCGGGTTAGCCCCCGGGGTCTCGACGCCCGGTTCGGCGCCTGCGCTGCACCAGGGGGATCGGCGCGACCTCCGAAAACCCTTGATATGCAGGTAGTTCGGGGCATTCTCGCGGCGCGACGGGCGACCCACTCGCGGCCGGACGCCAATCCGCGGGCGCCTGACACGCTGGGCTTTTGAGGCCCTAACCAGGGGGTGGGGTTCGCTTTCGTCAGGCTGCGTGGGTACGGTCGTCGTCGCTGGCAGGTTTTACCAGCCAAGATAAAAATGATGGTGACGATACGGAGGAACCCGTGGCCCTTCCCCAGTTGACCGACGAACAGCGCGCGGCAGCGTTGGAGAAGGCTGCTGCCGCACGTCGAGCACGAGCCGAACTCAAGGATCGGCTCAAGCGCGGCGGCACCAACCTCAAGCAGGTGCTCAAGGATGCCGAGACCAACGAGGTCTACGGCAAGATGAAGGTTTCCGCGCTCCTTGAGGCATTGCCCAAGGTCGGCAAGGTCAAAGCGCAGGAAATCATGACCGAGCTCGAGATCGCCCCGACCCGCCGGCTGCGCGGCCTGGGTGATCGTCAGCGGAAGGCGCTGCTGGAAAAGTTCGACTTCTCGTAAGGGAGGTCAATGAACGAAGGCGGAGGACCGGGCGGAACTAAGCTCCTCAAGGCACCGGTCTTGGTGCTGTCCGGTCCGTCTGCCGTCGGGAAATCGACGGTTGTCCGCTGCCTGCGTGACCGGGTTCCCGATCTGCACTTCAGCGTCTCGGTGACCACCAGGTCGCCGCGCCCGGGTGAGATCGACGGCGTGGACTACTCGTTTGTCTCCGCCGAGCGGTTTCAGCAGTTGATCGACGACGGCGCACTGCTGGAATGGGCGGAAATCTACGGTGGGCTGCACCGGTCCGGAACCCCCGCCCAGCCGATCCGCGCCGCTGCCGCGGCGGGTCATCCCGTTCTGATCGAGGTTGATCTGGCCGGCGCGCGTGCGGTCAAGAAGGCGATGCCCGAGGCCATCACCGTTTTCCTCGCTCCACCCAGCTGGGACGTGCTGGAGAGCCGCCTTACCGACCGCGGCACCGAGACACCCGAGGTGAGGCGGCGCAGGCTGGCCGCCGCCCGCGCTGAGCTGGCCGCAAAGAAGGACTTCGACGCGGTGGTCGTGAACAGTCGATTGGAGTCAGCGTGCGCCGAATTGGTATCCTTGCTGGTGGCCCCGATAACCAAGCGCCGGGCACGGCGTGATACGGCCCGCAAAGCTACTTGAGCAGTCCCGCCAAACCGCCAGGAGACCCTTTTCGTGAGCACCCCGCACGCCGATGCGTCGCTGACCGCCGTTGACGGCATCGACCTCGCGACGTCCCCCCACACCGGATACGACACACCGGTGGGCATCACCAACCCGCCCATCGACGAGCTGCTGGACCGGGCGTCGAGCAAGTACGCCCTGGTGATCTATGCCGCCAAGCGCGCGCGGCAGATCAACGATTACTACAACCAGCTCGGCGACGGCATCCTCGAGTACGTCGGCCCGCTGGTCGAGCCCGGTCTACAGGAGAAGCCGCTGTCGATCGCGCTCCGGGAGATCCACGAAGACCTGCTCAAGCACACCGAGGGCGAGTAGCCAAGGACTCCGGCGATGAGCCTCTTGGGCGAAGAGCAAAGCACCTGAGCATGGACGGCAAGCGGATCATCGTCGGCGTGTCCGGGGGCATCGCCGCCTACAAGGCGGCAACCGTTGTCCGCCAGCTCACCGAGGCCGGCCACAACGTCCGCGTCGTCCCCACCGAGTCAGCGCTGCGCTTCATCGGTGCCGCCACCTTCGAGGCGCTCTCCGGTAACCCCGTCCACACCGGGGTTTGGGACGACGTGCACGAGGTGCCGCATGTCCGGATCGGACAGGACGCCGACCTCGTCGTCGTCGCCCCCGCCACCGCGGACCTGTTGGCCCGTGCGGTCGCGGGCCGCGCAGACGACCTGCTGACCGCCACGCTGTTGACGGCCCGATGTCCGGTGCTGTTCGCACCCGCGATGCATACCGAGATGTGGTTCCACCCGGCCACCGTCGACAACGTGGCCACGCTGCGGCGCCGGGGGGTTGTCGTCCTCGAGCCGGCGTCCGGGAGGCTGACCGGTGCGGACAGCGGCGCCGGACGGCTGCCCGAGGCCGAGGAAATCACCACGCTGGCCGGCCTGCTGCTGGAGCGTTCCGATGCGCTGCCCTACGACCTGGCCGGCGTCAAGGTGCTCGTCACCGCCGGCGGCACCCGCGAGCCGATCGACCCGGTGCGCTTCATCGGCAACCGTTCCTCGGGCAAGCAGGGCTACGCGATGGCCCGGGTGGCCGTCCAGCGCGGCGCCGACGTCACGCTGATCGCCGGCAACACCGCCGGACTGGTCGATCCGGCGGGTGTCGACGTCGTCCACATCGGTTCGGCCGCCCAGCTGCGCGACGCGGTGTCCAAGCACGCACCCGATGCGCACGTGCTGGTGATGGCCGCCGCGGTCGCCGACTTCCGGCCCGCGCAGGTCGAGACCAACAAGATCAAGAAGGGCGCCGCTGAGCCGACGGCGATCGAACTGACCCGCACCGACGACGTGCTGGCCGGCGCGGTCCGGGCCCGCGCGGACGGCCAGCTGCCCAATATGCGCGCGATCGTCGGGTTCGCCGCCGAGACCGGCGACGCCAACGGCGACGTGCTGTTCCACGCCCGCTCCAAGCTGGCGCGCAAGGGCTGCGACCTGCTGGTGGTCAACGCCGTCGGCGAGAACCGCGCTTTCGAGGTGGACAGCAACCAAGGGTGGTTGCTGGCCTCCGATGGCGCCGAGGCCGCGCTGGAGCACGGTTCGAAAACTCTGATGGCCAGCCGTATTGTTGACGCGATCGTGGCCTTCCTGCACAACAGCGGCGAGTGACCCGGGCGCACGCTCGGGGGTGCGACAGGGCACCGATATAATTTGACCAACTAAGTTTTGGAGGATGAACGTGAGCAAAGGTCGGCTGTTTACCAGTGAGTCGGTGACCGAAGGGCATCCCGACAAGATCTGTGACGCGATCAGCGACTCTGTGCTCGACGCGCTGCTAAACGAGGATCCGCGGTCGCGGGTCGCGGTGGAGACCATGGTGACGACGGGCCAGGTGCATGTCGCCGGTGAGGTCACCACGAAGGCTGCTGCCCTCGCCGACATCCCGAAGCTCATCCGCGATCGCATCCTCGCCATCGGCTACGACTCGTCCGCCAAGGGCTTCGACGGGGCGTCGTGCGGCGTCAACATCGCGATCGGCGCGCAGTCGCCCGACATCGCCCAGGGCGTCGACACCGCGCACGAGGCCCGGGTCGAGGGCGCGGGTGACCCGCTGGACGCGCAGGGCGCCGGCGACCAGGGCCTGATGTTCGGCTATGCCATCAAGGACACCCCCGAGCTGATGCCGCTGCCCATCGCGCTGGCGCATCGGCTGGCCCGACGCCTGACCGAGGTCCGCAAGAACGGCGTGCTGCCCTACCTGCGGCCGGACGGCAAGACTCAGGTCACCGTGCAGTACGACGGGACCACCCCGGTCCGGCTGGACACCGTCGTGCTGTCCACCCAGCACGCCGCCGACATCGACCTGGACAAAATGCTGTCACCGGACATCAAGGAGAAGGTCGTCAACACCGTGCTCGACGACCTCGCGCACGACACCATGGACACCTCCGACTACCGGCTGCTGGTGAACCCGACCGGCAAGTTCGTGCTGGGCGGCCCGATGGGCGACGCCGGGCTGACCGGCCGAAAGATCATCGTCGACACCTACGGCGGCTGGGCGCGTCACGGCGGCGGGGCGTTCTCCGGCAAGGATCCGTCCAAGGTGGACCGTTCGGCCGCTTACGCGATGCGCTGGGTGGCAAAGAACGTGGTCGCAGCGGGGCTGGCCGAGCGCATTGAGGTCCAGGTGGCCTATGCAATCGGCAAGGCTGCCCCGGTGGGGCTGTTCGTCGAGACGTTCGGCACCGAGACCGTGGACCCGGACCGGATCGAGAAGGCCATCACGTCCGTCTTCGATCTGCGGCCCGGCGCGATCATCCGCGATCTGGACCTGCTGCGTCCGATCTACGCGCAGACGGCCGCCTACGGGCATTTCGGCCGCACCGATGTCGAGCTGCCGTGGGAGCAGCTCAACAAGGTCGACGACCTGAAGGCCGCCGTCTAGCTACTTCGACCTGAAAAACCCTGATTGCCGTGATCGGGGGTGAGGGTAGGCGTAGATGTCAAAATCTGGGGCGTTTGATGTTGCCCTGATGTCGATGTCATGCGGTCAGGGCGGCGATCTTGGTCAGGTTGTGGGTGAAGATCCCTTGTCCGGTCCAGGTTTTCGCTCCTTCGAGGTTGTCCAGGCGGGTTCGGTCACATCCGTATCCGCGTTTGAGGGTGCTGATCCGTCCTTCGCATCCGGTTCGCCATTTGATGGTTCGGCGGAATGCTGGGCTGTGCTCGACGCGGCGGCGGGCGGCACCGGGTCTGCCCTTGCGCGGGATGACAACATTTCGGACACCGAGGTTGGTCAACTCGGTGTCGACGGCGGCCTCGCCGTAGCCGCGGTCAGCGGTCACCGTCCGCGGGGGACGACCGTTGCGGTCTTTGATCCGTTCCACCGCGGGGGCCAGTTGCGGTGCGTCAGGCGGGTTTCCGGCGTTCACATCGTGATCGAGGACGACACCGTCGTCGTTGTCGACGAACTGCGCCTTATAACCGAACTCGACCGGCTTACCGAGCCGGCCCTTGGCGATCGGGCGGGCCTGCTGGTCGTGCAGACTCACCACCCGGCTGGCCCCCTCCGGGGTGGTCCCGGCGATCCGTTGCCGAGTCTGACCGATGATCCGCGTGGTCGCCTCCAACAGCTTCGACAGGTCGCCCACGGCACGGGCCAGCCGGCCCCGCCGCCGCCCCGCGGCGGGATCACGCACGCCCGCTTCGGCCCGCTCGGCGGCCTTGAGCTGGGCGCGGCGCAGCGCCCGTCGGGCGTTGTTCAGCAGCCGGTGCGCGTCACCAACCGCGGCCTGGGCCAGGTCGGCGAGCTCACCGGTCATCACCAGCACACCGTCTTTGACCTGGTCGCGACCCAACTGGCTGCGGGAACGCAATTTCGCCGCGACCCCGTGTGCTCGTTTCCCGGCCGCCCGCGACCGATCCCGCACCCTCGTGCGCACCGCCCCACCCGCAGCGCGGATCCGTCGCCCAGTGTGACCGATCCGGCGAATCGCCTTGGCCAGCAGCCCCGAATCCGTCGGATAGCACACGTTCGCCGGGATCACCGTGGTGTCGGCGCGAACCCGGCTGGTGCGCAGCATCTTGGCCTCGGCGGCCTTGGCGAGCAAGGCCTCGTTAAGTCCCTCGACAGCGGTGCTGCCGCAGCGGGTCGTCAACTTCATCAGCGTCGTCGGATGCGGTACTGCTCCGTCCAACGCGATCCGGCAGAACCGCCGCCAGGTGATCGAATCGCCGACCTCCCGGCACAACGACTCATAGCCCAGCCGGTAGCGGAACTTCAAAAACATCAACCGCAGATAGGTTTCCATCGGCGTCGACGGGCGACCGACCCGCGGATCGAAGAACGGTTCGAACGGCGCGAAGAACACCGGATCATCCAGCAACCCATCGATCCGGGCCAGCTCGTCGGGCAACCTCAACAATTCCGGAGGCAACACAGCCTCCCACAGCGACACCTGATCGCTTACAGTACGAAACACAATGACCTCGTTCCCTTCTCGCCAAGGGTTCGAGGTCATTGTCCCAGCTCAACACCCATCCAACGCCGAGCCACGCCCAGGGTTTTTCAGGTCGAAGTAGCTAGGCCGTGAACGCGTAGTCGTCGAGCGGGGACCGGCGGCTGCGCCAGATCGCCCCGAGCGTGGTGGCCCGCCGCAGCGGGACGTCGCCGTGTGAGTCGAAGTAGTAGCTGTTGGCCAGGCTGCAAGTGTCCTGCCAGAAAATCTGCGTATGCCGCTTGCGCATGCACTCGGCGAAGTACCGCGCGTTGGCCTCTTCGGTAACCTCGACTCTCTTCGCGCCTTGCCGCTCAGCACGTTTCAGGCACCGCAGGATGTGATGGGTCTGCGTCTCGATCAGTGCGAAGAACGATGACCCGACGTACCCGTACGGCCCGCACACGGTGAAGAAGTTCGGGAAGCCCGGCAGGCTCACCCCCTCGTAGGCCTGCAACCGGTTCTCCTCCCAGAACCGGCTCAGCGTCATCCCGTCACGCCCGGTGATCTCATAGGTGAGGCTGTCGATGTCCATCACCTTGAATCCCGTCGCCAGGATCAGGACGTCGACCTCGTGCAGGTCGCCCTCCACGGTGGCCACCCCCGAGCCGGTGATCTTCTCGATCGGCTCGGTGACCAGGCTGACGTTGTCGCGGTTGAACGTCGCCAGATACGTGTTGTGGAAGCCGGGTCGCTTGCACCCCACCGCATAACGCGGTGTGAGCTTGTCGCGCACCACGGTGTCCTTGACCTCTCTGCGGAGATAGGCCTTGCCGACCTCGTCCATGCGCCTGGCCATCGGGTTCATCGTGAAGTACTGCGCCGCCAGCGGGAACGTCAGTTCGACGAATGCCTGACTCATCAGGCGCTGAACGGACTTTCCTCCAGGAATGCGCATTGCGCGGCGCGCAGCCGGCGACAGCGGCACGTCTGCCTTCGGGAAGCACCATATCGGCGTGCGCTGAAAGACGGTGAGGTGTTTGACGATCGGCGCGATTTCGGGGATCACCTGTACGGCCGAAGCGCCGGTTCCGATGACCGCGACGCGCTTGTCCGTGAGGTCCTGACTGTGGTCCCAGCGAGCGGTGTGCATGGTCAGCCCGGCGAACGAGTCGACGCCGTCGATGTCGGGCAGTTTCGGAGTGGTCAGCACGCCGCCGGCGTTGATGAGGAAGCGCGCGGTGATGCGGTCACCGGAGTCGGTCTCGATGTGCCACACGTCGGCTTCGTCGTCGAACGCGGCGTCGAGCACCTTGGTGTTGAACCGGATCTTGGGCCCCAGCCCGTACTTGTCGACGCAGTGTTCGGCGTAGGCCTTCAGCTCGTGACCGGGCGCGTAGGTGCGTGTCCAGTCCGGACTCTGCTCGAAGGAGAACTGGTAGGAGAACGACGGAATGTCCACGGCAACACCGGGATAGGAGTTCCAGTGCCAGGTGCCGCCGGGGCCGTCGCCGGCTTCGACCACTAGGTAGTTGCCCATGCCCGACTTGTCGAGCTTGACCGCGGCACCGATGCCGGAGAAGCCGCCACCAACAATGACGGTGTAATAATCGGGCGCAGTCATTGGGCCTCCCGCCGGTTTGCCACCACCTGCGGCCCGTGCTTGGGCCGCAACGTCAGTGTCGCTTCGAGTTCTACCGGATGGTCGGGGCACAAGTCGAATGTGAACCGCTGACTCATGATCCCCGCCATCAACACCATCTCCATCAGCGCGAAGCTCTGCCCGATGCACACCCGGCGTCCGCCGCCGAACGGCAGGTACGCCGAGCGGGGCCGGGCCTTGGCGGCATCGCCCAAGAAGCGCGACGGGTCGAACTTCTCGGGGTCGGGCCACCAGCGCGCGTCGTGATGGATGTGGTGAATGGGGACGATCACCGTGGTACCCGGGCGGATGTGGTGGCCGTCGATGAGATCGTCCTCGATGGCCTCACGGGCAATGATCCACACCGCCGAGTAGTAGCGCTGTGACTCCTGAATGCAGGCGGTGGTCCACGGCAGCTTGACCAGATCGTCGGCGGTCGGGCGGCGACCGGCGAGGACGTCGTCGATCTCGGCGTGCATCCGGTTACGGGCATCTGGGTTGCGCGCCAACAGGTACCACAGCCACGACATCGCGTTGGCGGTGGTCTCGTGGCCGGCGAGCATGAATGTCAGCGCCTCGTCGCGCACCCGTTTGCGCGGCCATGTGCCGTTGTCGGCCTGGAACAGCACGTTGAGCAGGTCGGGGGAGTTGGTCGGGTGCGCGAGCCGGTGCTCCAGCACGGCGTTGACCGCCGCATCAAGCTCGAGCGCGATCTTCTGGCCTTCCCGCAGCGGCGGCGGCAGCGGCACACCGGAGAACGTGGACCACGCGATCGCGTCGTAGACGGGTCGCGGCATCAGGCCCCACAGTCCGAGCCTGCCGATTCTCTCGGTGCGCCGCAGCCCCCGGGTGGCCAGGTCGTTCATGCTTCCCACCAGTGGCCCGAAGTCCTGGCTGAACAACGCGTTGGCGACGACGCGCAGGGTGGCTTCCACCATCGTCGCGTGCATGTCGAACTCGATCCCGTCACCCCGTGCCTCGAGATCGGCGGTGACGCGTTCGATCGGGTCGATCATCAGGTCGATCATCTCGTTGAGGTGGCGCCGGGCGAAGGTGGGATTGAGCGTCCCGCGGTGCGCGGCCCACGAGTCGCCCTCGTCGGTGAGCAGGTTGATACCGGCGGCGGCTCGGATGGGCTCGTAGTCGTTGGACTTGATGTATTTCGGCCGGGCGCCATGCAGCACGTGGTCGACGTAGTCGGGATGACCCAGCGTTACGAAACGCCTTCCACCGCAACGAAATCGGGCGATGTCGTGGCCGCGTGCCCGGCCCAGGAAGCCGTCGCCGGCGTCGAATCCGATGGTGATCGCCTCGCGCGTCATGGTCCACGTGCGCAGCCGCTGCGCCGGTGCAGACATGACTCCAGCGTATGGATGACAACCCGCATCCGGAATGGGAGTATCGGACAAGGAGTTGGGAGTTTAGGACAAAGGTGCCAGCAACCACGTGGTCGGCCGACCTGCGGCATCCGGTGTACACCACCCGGGTGTTGTGCGAGGTCGCGAACGAACGCGGGGTGCCGACCGCCGAGATTCTCGTCGGCACTGGGATCGGTGCTGCCGACCTGGCCGACCCCGAGGCGGTGGTGACCGCGTGGGACGAGATTGTCGCCGTGCGCAGGCTGCTGGCCCGGTTGCCCGACGACGTCGGCGTGGGCGTCGATGTGGGCAGCCGGTTCACCCTTACCCACGCGGGGTTGATGGGCTTCGCCGCGATGGCCTGCGCGACGCTGCGCGAGCTCTTCTCCATCGCGATGCGCTACTTCTCGCTGACCATGCTGCAGATCGACGTCAAGCTGTTCGAGGGCGCCGACGACTGCGTGCTGGAAATCAACGTCGACCACCTGCCCGCCGACGTGCGGCGGTTCTTCATCGAGCGCGACCTGGCCGGCATCAACGCGACGATCAACGGCTTCGCCTACCCCGTAGTGCAGCGCTACGCCGACCGGGTGTTCGCCGAGCTGTCCATTCAGAAAGCCGTGCTGGATCCCGTGCTGATGCATGTTCCGTTGGACAACATCGCATTTGAGCGCGCGCACAACCGGCTACACATCCCGCGGGCGATGCTCGACGAGCCGCTGCCGCAGGCCGACAGCCACACGTTGGAACTGTGCATCGCGCAGTGCGACGTGCTGATGCAGCGCAACGAACAACGCCGCGGCATCACCGCCGTGGTGCGCTCCAAGCTGTTCGGGGAACCCGGCCGGTTCCCGACGCTGCCGGAGGTCGCCGCCGAACTCGACGTGCATCCGCGCACGCTGCGCCGCCAACTCACCGAGGAAGGCACCTCGTTTCGGGCGCTGCTGAACGAGGCTCGCTCCACGCTGGCGGTGGATCTGCTGTGCAACGTCGGTCTGACGGTGGAGGAGGTGTCCAACCGGTTGGGCTACACCGACACCTCTACCTTCTGCCATGCGTTCAAACGCTGGCACGGCGTGCCGCCGAGCGCCTACCCGCAGTGCTCATGCGGGATGCAACGCGTTGCGCACCGCAGATAGTCCGCGGTCGACGGCTTCGCTGGCGGCCGGCACGATGCTCGCGAAGCTGACGAAGCCGTGCACCAGTGTCACCGCCCTGTCGAATTCGACCGGAACGCCTGCGGCGGCGAGCAATTCGGCATACTGGACGCCCTCGTCGCGCACCGGGTCGTGCCCGGCCACCGCGATGTAGGCAGGTGGCAGGCCGGCCAGATTCGGGTTGCGCCCGGGCGCCAGCTTCGGCGGCTGATGATCCGGGTCGATGTCGCCGGCATACCAGAGCCCAAACAGCTCCAGCGTCGCGCGGTCGAGCACCGGCGCGTCGGCATTCTCGGTGTAGGACGGCAGACTGTGGTCGCGCATCGGCGCCGGATACCACAGCAGTTGAAACATCATCGGCGGGCCGTCGGCGTCGCGGGCGAGTTGCGTCACCACCGCGGCGATCGTGCCGCCGGCCGAATCACCGGCGACCGCCAACCGCGCGGGATCGGCGCCCAGACCCCATGCGTTGTCGACCGTCCAACAGGTTGCCGCCCAGGCGTCGTCGATGGCGGCGGGATAGGGGTGTTCCGGCGCCAACCGGTAGTCGACGGACACCACCACCGCTCCCGCGCCGACCGCGTGGCGACGCGCCGCCGCGTCGTGGGTGTCCAGGTCGCCAACCACGAAACGGCCACCGTGGAAGAACATCAAAACCGGTGGCGGGCCGCTCCGTTCGGGATCTTCCGGCGGCCAGTAGATGCGAACCCCGACGCCGTCGGGCGACGCGATGTTCAGATGGCGGTTCTCGATCCGCAGGTCGGGCAGCCGCTCGGCGGGCATCAGGGTGTGCAGGTCGTGCAGTCGTTGGCGCGCGGTTTCCACATCGTCGTCACCCAGCAGCGCAAACTCCTGCGTTTCCAGTACCTTCTGCAGGATGGCGTCGACGGCCGGCTTTCCCTCGGCAGCGGACATGGGGACACCGTACCCACCGCGGCGGAGAGGAGTTCTGTGGCTGGCGGCAGCGCTGGTCGCCGTCGGTTATGGCGTTTTCCTGGTCGTCACGGCGTCGCGGCTGCCCGCGGGCGCCGAGCTGACCGGACAGTTCTGGCTGCAGCCTGCGGTCAAGGCGGCCACCGCCGTGCTGCTGGCGGTCGCCGCGCTGACCCACCCGATCGCGCGGGAACGACGTTGGCTGATCGGGGCGCTGGTGTTCTCCGCCGCGGGCGACTTCCTGCTGGCGATGCCGTGGTGGGAGCCCTCGTTCGTGCTCGGCCTGGCCGCATTCCTGGTCGCGCACCTGTGCTTTTTGACCGCGCTGGTCCCGCTGATCGCCCCGTCGGCACCGCGGCTGGCGTCGGCGGCGGTGGTGGTGCTGGCCTGCGTCGCGCTGTTGATGTGGTTCTGGCCGAAACTGCTCGACGAGGGGATGGCGGTGCCGGTGACGGTCTACATCGCGGTGCTCGCCGCCATGGTGTGCGCGGCGCTGCTGGCCCGGCTGCCCACGCCGTGGACCGCGCTCGGCGCGGTGTGTTTCGCGGGGTCGGACGCGATGATCGGTATCGGCAAATTCGTGCTGGAGTCCGAGGCGCTCGCGGTGCCGATCTGGTGGGCCTACGCCACCTCGCTGCTGCTGATCACCGCCGGCTTCTTCTTCGGCCGGACGTCCGACCCGTCTGTTAGACGGTAGGTGTGACCAAGACCGCGGCCGCGTACGAACCTATCGCGCGCGTGCTGCCCATGCTGTCGGTGCCGCATCTGGATCGCGATTTCGACTACCTCGTCACCGTCGAACAGTCCGATGACGCGCAGCCTGGAGTTCGGATCCGGGTGCGATTCCACGGCCGCCTGGTCGACGCGTTCGTCCTCGAAAGGCGTTCGGAGACGAACCATGTCGGAAAGCTCGGCTGGCTGGACCGGGTGGTCTCGTCCGAGCGGGTGCTCACCCCGGAAGTGCGCCGGCTTGTCGACGCGGTCGCCGCGCGCTACGCGGGCACCCGTGCCGACGTGCTGCGGCTGGCCATCCCGCCTCGGCACGCCAGCGTCGAGAAAGAAGCCGCCGCCGAGCCCGCGCCGGTCACCGTCGCACCGGTCGACACCGCGGGATGGGCCGAATACGGCAGGGGTGAACAGTTTCTCGCCGCGCTGCGTGACGGTCGCGCCGCCCGCGCGGTATGGCAGGCGTTGCCCGGTGAGCGATGGGCCGACCGGCTGGCCGAGCTCGCCGCGGTCGCGGTCGACGCCGGCCGCGGCGTGCTGGCGATCGTGCCCGACCAGCGCGACGTGGATGCGCTGGCCGAGGCCAGCGTCCGGTACGTCGACAGCGGACAGGTGGTGGCGCTGTCGGCCGGGCTCGGCCCCGCGCAGCGCTACCGCCGCTGGCTGGCCGCGCTGCGGGGTTCGGCGCGGCTGGTGATCGGCACGCGCAGTGCGGCTTTCGCGCCGGTCGCCGACCTCGGGCTGGTGCTGGTCTGGGACGACGGCGACGACTCGCTGGCCGAGCCGCGCGCCCCCTATCCGCACGCCCGCGAGGTGGGAATGCTGCGTGCACACCAGTTGCGCTGCGCCGCGTTGATCGGTGGCTACGCACGCACCGCCGAGGCGCAGGCGCTGGTGCGCAGCCGTTGGGCACACGACCTGGTTGCGACCCGGCCGGTGGTGCGGACCAGGGCCCCGCGGGTGATCGCGCTCGAGGACAGCGGATACGCCGAGGAGCGCGATCCCGCCGCGCACACCGCAAGGCTGCCGTCGATGGCGCTGCGCGCGGCGCGGACGGCGCTGGAGGCCGGGCACCCGGTCCTGGTGCAGGTGCCGCGCAGGGGCTACGTGCCCGCGCTCGCATGCGGCCGCTGCCGCGCCATTGCCCGCTGCCGGCACTGCACCGGCCCGCTCTCGCTGCCGGAACGGGATGCCGCGGGCGCGATGTGCCGGTGGTGTGGCCGTGAGGAACCCGCGCTGCGCTGTACGCGGTGCGGCTCCGACACGGTCCGCGCGGTCGTTGTCGGCGCGCGCCGAACGGCCGAAGAGCTCGGCCGGGCATTCCCGGGAACCACCGTCGTCACATCGGGTGGGGACACCGTCGTGCCCGCGGTGCCGGGAGACCCGGCTCTGGTGGTCGCCACGCCGGGCGCCGAACCGGTGGCCGCGGGCGGTTACGGTGCCGCGCTGCTGCTGGATGCGTGGGCATTGCTGGGTCGTCAGGACCTGCGTGCGGGCGAGGACACGCTGCGCCGCTGGATGGCCGCCACCACCCTGGTCCGCAGCCGCGGCGACGGCGGCGAGGTGGCCGTGGTCGCCGAATCGACGATCCCGACCGTGCAGGCGCTGATCCGCTGGGATCCGGTGGGCCACGCCGAGGCCGAACTCGACGCCC
>NZ_JBOGDB010000006.1:0-8549 GCF_050701515.1 Mycobacterium sp.
GTCGGGGCCCGAGCCAGCGGAGGCCGCGCCCGCGACGGACGCCGATGCCGCCGCGCCGGCCCTCCCCGGCGGTCCCGATATCCGGCCGGCGCTGGGCGATCCGGCCGAGGTCGCCAAGATCCTGGCCGCCGAGGCACGCACCGGAGTGGACGTGGTGCGGCTGGTCGCCGGCGACCCGCTGTCGGTCGATGCGGTGATCACCGAGGTGACCGCGCTGGCGCGCACCCACCTGAATTTCGAGATCGTGCCCGGGCTGCCCGACACCACCGCGGTGCCCAGCTATGCGGGGCTGCCGCTGGGGTCGGCCCACACCGTGGCCGATGTCCGTGGGGACGTGGACTGGGCCGCGCTGGCCGCGGCGCCGGGTCCGCTGATCCTGCACGCGACCGCGTCGCATCTGCCCGAGGCGGCCCGCACCCTGATCGAGTACGGATTGGCCGACACCACACCGTGTGTGGTCACCGCGCAGGGCACCACGTGTCAGCAGCGCTCGGTCGAGACCACGCTGGGCGGGCTCAACGACAAGGCGGCGATCGGCGCGGCGGAACCCGCAGGCCCGTTGACCGGACCGTCCCCAGCTGACGCGGGGGCCCTGGTCGTGACGATCGGTAAGACCGTTGCCAACCGCGCGAAGCTGAACTGGTGGGAGAGCCGCGCGTTGTACGGCTGGACCGTGCTGGTGCCGCGGACCAAGGATCAGGCCGGCGAGATGAGCGAGCGGCTGGTGTCGCACGGCGCGCTGCCGATCGAGGTGCCGACCATCGCCGTCGAGCCACCGCGCAGCCCCGCGCAAATGGAGCGGGCGGTCAAGGGTCTGGTCGACGGACGGTTCCAGTGGGTGGTGTTCACCTCCACCAACGCGGTGCGTGCGGTCTGGGAGAAGTTCAACGAGTTCGGCCTGGACGCCCGCGCGTTCTCCGGCGTGAAGATCGCCTGCGTCGGGGAGTCCACCGCCGACCGGGTGCGGGCCTTCGGCATCAACCCCGAGCTGGTGCCGTCCGGTGAGCAGTCCTCACTGGGCCTGCTCGACGAATTCCCGCCCTACGACGACGTTTTCGACCCGGTCAACCGGGTGCTGCTGCCGCGCGCCGACATCGCCACCGAAACGCTGGCCGAAGGGCTGCGGGAACGCGGCTGGGAGATCGAGGACGTCACCGCATACCGCACCGTGCGGGCGGCACCGCCGCCGGCGCAAACCCGCGAGATGATCAAGACGGGTGGTTTCGACGCGGTGTGCTTCACGTCCAGCTCGACGGTGCGCAACCTGGTCGGCATCGCCGGCAAGCCGCACGCCCGGACCATCGTCGCCTGCATCGGGCCCAAGACCGCTGAAACCGCAGCGGAATTCGGCCTGCGGGTCGATGTGCAGCCGGAAACCGCGGCGGTCGGTCCCCTGGTCGAGGCGCTGGCCGAACACGCCGCCCGGCTACGGGCCGAGGGTGCGCTGCCGCCGCCGCGCAAGAAGAGCCGTCGCCGCTAGTCCGTCCTGAGGAGCCGAGAGTGGCTTATCCCCGTCACCGTCCCCGTCGGCTGCGGTCGACCCCGGCCCTGCGCCGATTGGTGGCGCAGACCTCGTTGGAGCCAAGGCATTTGGTGCTGCCGATGTTCGTCGCCGGCGGCATCGCCGAGCCGAGGCCGATCGCATCCATGCCCGGGGTGGTGCAGCACACCCGGGATTCGCTGCGGCAGGCGGCCGCCGACGCGGTGGCCGCGGGCGTGGGCGGGCTGATGCTGTTCGGGGTTCCCCGCGAGGAGGACAAGGACGCCAGCGGATCCGTCGGCGTGGCCGAGGACGGCATCCTCAACGTCGCGCTGCGCGACTTGGCCAAGGATCTCGGTGACGAGACCGTGCTGATGGCCGACACTTGCCTCGACGAGTTCACCGATCACGGCCACTGCGGGGTGCTGGACGCGGCGGGCCAGGTCGACAATGACGCAACGAACATCCGTTACGTGGAACTGGCGGTGGCGCAAGCGAATTCCGGCGCCCACGTCGTCGGTCCCAGCGGCATGATGGACGGCCAG
Organism: Mycobacterium sp.; assembly: GCF_050701515.1. Lineage (GTDB taxonomy): Bacteria > Actinomycetota > Actinomycetes > Mycobacteriales > Mycobacteriaceae > Mycobacterium. The sequence goes on from NZ_JBOGDB010000006.1 coordinate 2,026, forward strand.
GTCGGCGCGATCCGGGACGGCCTGGACGCGGCCGGGCACACCGACGTGGTGATCCTGGCGTATGCGGCCAAGTTCGCATCCGCGTTCTACGGCCCGTTCCGCGAGGCGGTGGCCTCCAGCCTGCGCGGCGATCGCCGCACCTACCAACAGGATCCGGGCAACGCCCGCGAGGCGCGCCACGAGGTGGAACTCGATATCGCCGAGGGCGCCGACATCGTGATGATCAAACCCGCGATGGGTTACCTCGACGTGGTTCGGGCGGCGGCGGACATCTCGCCGGTACCGGTGGCCGCTTACCAGGTCTCCGGCGAGTACGCGATGATCAGCGCCGCGGCCGCCAACGGCTGGCTGGACGGCCGGGCCGCCGCGCTGGAATCGCTGACCAGCATCCGGCGGGCCGGTGCCGACATCGTGCTGACCTATTGGGCGGCCGACGCCGCCCGCTGGCTGGCGTGACCGAACCGCGGCCAACCGACGTCGACACCGGCTTCTGGTTGTGGCTGGCGGCGGTGCCGATCATGGTCTGCGGCTATCTGATCGACCTGGTGACCACGCAAGAGCCGCGCCCAGCGCTGATCATCCTTGCCATCTCGGGGGTGTTCGTGTTCGCGCTGTCGGCGGTCGTGGTCACCTTCCTGTTCCTGATGCGGCAGGGCTACCGATGGGCCCGCACGCTGCTCACCGGTGGCGGGGTGGCCTCGGTGGTGTACGCCGGAATCAGCCTGTTCTCCATCGAGCGGCCGCCCACCTCGGCCGTCGCCTACGCGGTCACCGCGATCGTCGGCTCGGTGCTGATCGCCGGCGGAGTGTTCCTGTTGCACCGCAAGGACGCCCACGCCTACTTCGTCCGTTAGGGGGCACGTTAGGCTGGCCCGACCATGTCAGCACCGTCGCGGCGCCCGCGGGCCATCAACGCAGCGTTCTGGTGCTGGCTGGCCGCCGCGGTGCTGCTGATCGTGGGCGGACTGATCGCGGCGTCGGTCGGCCTTCCCGCCATCTACCGCGGCGCCGGCGTCCTTACCGCGCTCGCCGGTGCCGGGATGGCCTTTCTGGCCGGTCGGAGCCGATCGGGCGACGGGCGGTTCCGCCGGGCAGCCGTCGCCCTATCGCTGGCCATCGTCGTACTGGTAGCGCTGTTGTCGGCGTTCGGTGTGGTTCATGTCCTGACCCTGCTTGCGGTGATCCCGCTGGTCGTCGGGACCGTCCTGATGACGCGGCCCACCGCAACGGCCCATTTCGAGGAGAAGTCGTGACTGAAGCCAGCAGGCCGTCCAACGTCCTGTTCTACGAACCGGGCGCCAGCTGGTTATGGGTGCTGATCGGCCCGGCGTCGGCGATCGCGATGCTGTTGATCCAGATGTCCGCCGGGTACGGGATTCACCTGCTGGTACCGGGGGTCTTCTTGGTGCTGGTGACCGGGTTCATCGGGCTTCAGGTCAAGGCAGCACGGATTCATACCTCGGTGGAGCTGACCGCGACAACGCTGCGCGAGGGCACCGAGCTCACCAAGGTGGACGACATCGTCCGGATCTATCCGGAGCCGGAAGGGCCCGATGTGCCCACATGGCAGTCCGCGCGGGCGCTCGGCGAGCTCACCGGCGTGCCGAAGGGCCGCACCGGAATCGGCATCAAACTGACCAATGACCGCACCGCGCAGGCGTGGGCGCGTAAGCACCAACAATTGCGGGCCGTGCTGACCAACCTGGTCGACGAGCGCATCCCGCCCGATCCCAAGCCATGAGCCAGAACCGCCGCGCGATTATCGAGCTGGTGCTGGCCGTCGCCGCGGCGGCGGGATCGGCGTGGAGCTGGCTGGCCGCGCAATGGACGGTCACCGTCGCCCCGATCCTGGCGGGTGAACCGCAGATGACCTCGGTGGCCTACAGCCCGCCGATGGTGCTGCTGGCGCTGCTGCTGGCGACGATCGCGGGCGTGCTCGCCGTGCTCGGCATCGCCCGGCTCCGGCGCGGCCAGCCCGCGAAATAGCATTCCCGGTCGTTGAATCGGCCGGCCGATCAGCAGCCCTGGCTTCTCTCTCGGCGACCTCCGAGCGTGAGGCCGCTCACAGAACCTTGGTACAGAGTGCGAAATTTGTAACACTGTTTCACATGACGGAGTTGGCACAAACCCCGCAACGCCTCGATGACGCCTTGCCGCTGGGCCCGCAATCGCTGGTCTGGCGCTATTTCGGCGACAACCGGATGTTCCTGATCGGCCCTCGGCCCGCGGTATTGCAGAACATGCTCGCCGAGCTCGGCCAGGGCGTGCTCGACCATTCGGTGTTCTTCGACGACACCGCCGCCCGGGTGAAGCGGTCGTTGCCGCCGATCTTTATGACGGTCTACGGCAGCGACGACGACAACCCCGGCCAGCAGGTCCGCGATTTCCACCACGAAATCAAGGGCACCATGCCGGACGGCGAGCGCTACCACGCGCTCGACCCGGACACCTACTTCTGGGCGCATGCCACGTTCGTCGACCAGGTGCTCTATTTCGCCGACACCTTCGTCAAGCGGCTCAGCCGCGACGAGAAGGAGCAGATCTATCTCGAGTCCAAGACCTGGTACCGGCGCTACGGCGTCAGCGAGCGGGCGATGCCGGCCGACTACGCGGAGTTCGAACGGTACTGGGACCGGATGATCGACCAGATCGTCGTCGCGCATCCGACCGCCAAGTACGGCGTCGGGTACGTCACCAAGGGTTACCCGCGCCCGAAGGGTGTGCCGGCGGCGCTGTGGCGGGTGCTCTCAGCGGTGTTCAATCCGATCGCCGCCTTCCTGACCACCGGCGGCATGCCGCCGCGGACGCGACAGCTGCTGGGACTGCCATGGAGCGAGCGCCAGGAACGGCGCTACCAACGTTTCGCCACACTGTCGCGGTCGCGAGCGGTGAACTGGTGGTGGGATCATCTGCCGATGCGGCTGCGCTACAACAAGTTCGCCCAAGCCGGGTATGGCCACTCCTGACCCGACCACCGAAGCCATCCTCGACGCAGCCATCGTCGAGTTCGAACAGCACGGCTTCCGTCGCGTCGCTCTCGAGGACGTCGCGCGGCGCGCCGGGGTCAGCCGCACCACCATCTACCGGCGGTTCGCCAACAAGGACGACCTGGTGGCCGCCGTCGTCGAACGCGAAAACGTGGCCCTGTTCGCGGATATCGCCACCGAGCTGAAACAGGCAGGCCCGCAATCGAACTACTACGTCGAAGCCTTCACCCTGTCGATCTTGCGGTTCCGCCGCCACCGTGTGCTGAACCGGATGATGACCGACGAGCCGGCGCTGGTGCTCGAACTGGCCCGCCGGCATTACGGCGCCGGGATCGAGCGGATGGCCGACGCACTGCGAGTGATCTTCCCCGACGGGTTCGCCGACCGGATCGGCGAACAAGGAGTCAATGAGCTGGCCGACACCATCCTGCGTTACGCGGCGATGGCGCTGCTGCTGCCCGGCCCGAAACCGCTGGCCACCGCCGACGACATCCGCGAATTCGCCACCCAGCACTTCCTGCCCAGCCTGCCCGCGGCACTGCGGGCGGTGCCGGCCTAACCGTCTGCTCGCCACATCAGGGCAGGTGATGTACTAACCGAAGAAGATGCATGTGGGATCGTCGTCGATCTCGTCAAGCAGCACTGTCACATCGTGCGTAGGCTCGATCAGGTCGTACACGTGAAACTCCGAGTTGCGGTCCGGCCAATAGAGCTCCCAGCCACGCGACCTGAAGAAGCGCAGCCGGGCTACGAATACCTCAAACCACTTGCCGCGGGGATCATCCACCGATACCGGCCGGCATTCGACGATTGTGAGCGCGTTGCGTTCGATGTCCAACCGGTATCGAAGCTGGCTTGTCACATGCGCCGGCATTCCGGAGTTCAGCGCGTCGACCCACCGCCGCACGAGCGCAACGTCTTCATCCGGCAGTGGCACGTTGCCTAGGTTAGGTCTATGACCCCGCTGGAGCGAGTAGCACCCGCATTCGTCGAGATGGCCCACTCGATCGTGTGGGCATCGGTGGCCACCGTCGACGCCAATGGCCGGCCGCGGACCCGCATACTGCACCCGATCTGGGAGTGGGACGGCATCGACCTGCTCGGCTGGATCGCCACCGTGCCCACCCCGGTCAAGCGGGCCCACCTAGCGGCCAACCCGGAGGTGTCGGTCAGCTACTGGACCACCAACCACGACACCTGCAGCGCCGAGTGCCTGGTGGAGTGGTATTCCGACGACGAAACCCGCACGGCGGTGTGGCACAGGTTCGCCAATGGACCAGAGCCCGTCGGCTACGACCCGTACATCATCCCGATGTGGAAAGCCGGACCCACTTCCGACGAGTTCGCGGTGCTCCGGCTCACCCCGTACCGGCTGCGGGTGATGCCCGGCACGGTGATGATGAAGGGCGAAGGCAAAACACTCAGCTGGACGGCGACGTGACATGGTGGTAACCGAGACGCCCGACGTCAGCGCGCTGCCGCTGGCACCGAAGAACCCGCTGCCATATCGCCGGTTGCTGAAGGCGGTAAGGACTCTCGACACCGGGCAGGAACTGATACGCCACGCTGGCGGCCCGATAACTCGCGTGCAGTTTGGCCCGAAGTGGTTGTTCCCGCCACTTGTGGCCGTTATGTCGCCCGACGGGATCCGCGACGTGTTGGGCCGCAAGGACGCCTTCTCCGAGCGATGCATCATCCATGAGGAAGTGCGGCATCTGGCCGGCGACAGCCTGTTTGTCCTGCCCAATGTGGCATGGCTGCCGCGCAGGCGCGCATTGCAGCCGGTGTTCACCAAACCGAACGTCCGCCATTTTGGTGGCCATATGTCCCGGGCGGCGCAGACGTTCGTCGACCGCTGGCGCGACGGCGGTGAAGTCGATCTCGACGTAGAGTGTCGCCGGCTGACCATGCAGTCGCTGGGTCGCTCCGTGCTGGGCATCGATCTCAACGAACGCGCGGACGTGATTGCCGAACACATGCATGTTGCGTCCTCTTACACCGCTGACCGCGCGCTGCGGCCGTTGCGTGCACCTCGATGGTTACCGACTCCGGCGCGCCGCCGCGCTCGCGCCGCGGTGGCGTCGATGCGCCTTGTCACCAACGAGATCCTGCAGGCGTGCCGCACCGACCCGACCCGCGATGCACCGCTCGTGCACGCGTTGATCGCGGCCAGCGACCCAGAAACCGGGCGGTCGCTGTCCGACGACGACATCTGTAACGACCTGCTGATTTTCATGCTTGCCGGCCACGACACCACCGCGACGGCGCTGACCTACACGTTGTGGGCGCTGGGGCACCATCCTGACGTGCAGGACCGCGTCGCCGTGGAGGCTGCCCAGATCGGCGATCGGGAGCTGACGCCCGAGGATGTACCCAGGCTCGGATACACCGTTCAGGTGCTGCACGAGGCGCTGCGGCTGTGCCCGCCGGCCGCGGGTGTCGGGCGATTGGCGCTGCGCGACATTGCGGTCGATGGCTACCGCGTTGAGGCGGGCAGTCTCATGGCCGTGGGCATTTATGCCTTGCATCGGGACCCGGAGCTGTGGCCCAACCCGCTGATCTTCGACCCTGACCGATTCGCCCCGGAGGTTTCCAAGGGTCGCGACCGCTGGCAATTTCTCCCGTTCGTTGCCGGACCACGCTCGTGTATCGGTGAACACTTCGCGCGGTTGGAAACAACTCTCGCACTGGCCACCATCATCCGGTCTACCGAGATCCGTTCGGTGGGCCAGGATTTCCCTGTCGCGGTGCCGTTCACCACGGTCGCCGAGGGGCCCATCAGGGCCCGCGTCGACGCGCGGCGCTGAACTAGCTGGCGCGCTTCAGCAGTACCGCCTCCTCGAACGGCAGCCGTCCGAAGAGCAGCCGCCAGAAGCCAGTCACCGACTTCGCCGCCTCCGCCTTCGACACCACCTGGGGATCGACTAGCTCGATCGTCTTGCCGTAGCGCTTCATGTGACCACCCCCGCTGGCCGTGATGTTCTTCAGCCAGTCCCGATCGGGTCCATAGGTGAGCAACACGGCCACCCCGTTGTCGGTGGGGAACACGTTCAGCGGCGCGAACCGCGCGGAATTGCATCAGATGCATGATCGGGGCAGACTGCTTCGTACGCCGCCGTTGGCGTCAGCACCAATCCGTGGCTTTTTCCGGGAGGGCGCTCAAGTCGTCACCTGTCGGCGAGCCAAATGGGTGTGCGACTAAGAAGGATTGGGATTTCCCCTCTCATCGCTAGGAATACTGCTCTGATCGAACTCGCGGGCGAACTCCCCGCCGCCGTCATCGCACAGCTCCTCGGATTCAGCATCAAACGCGCAGTGGCGTGGAACGTCGAGGCCGGCAATACCAGTCCGCGGTACGCCGCAGCGGTCGCGCGCCGCTGTTCGGGTAAGCAGGAAGGGGTGCCGTGCTCCCGCGCAACTCGACCCATCACGTGATCAACCCGTCCTGAAAGGACCCGCCGTGCACTTCGATCTCATGCCCAGCGACGAACCCGATCCCGACGTCCAGTTCGGCGTTCCAGCCGAACAGATCACCGG
>NZ_JBOGDB010000007.1:0-1758 GCF_050701515.1 Mycobacterium sp.
GGGTATGGTGGGTGGCATTGAGGTTCAGCTAGACACCTCCAACACCGTTTCCTAGCATGCTGATGCCTGGGGCGAAGCGTGCTGCCTAACAAGCGCTTGGAGCTGGCGGGCGCGGCCAAGTAAGGTAGACTTCCGTTTGTGCGCCAGATGAATTCCGTGAAGGGAGCGATCGTTCGGTGCGCCCGCCGAGTCAGCGCCCGCAGCTCAAGCGCGATCCGTTAGGCGGCACGCGACCATACCTCATGAACCGACCTCCCGGGAACATGTCGTTCGATGAGCGTCCGGCTACGTTGCAGGTAACCTCCGGGCAGATCGTGCTCATTGACCCGTTGGCTCTTGACGGGCTGAGTACCGAATTGCCGCGCGTAGCGGCAGCACCGGCCGTCGAGCAGCCCCAGCTGCTTAAGGAGCTGCAGAGCCCGCTTCGCATCGGCCTCCACCCGATCGATGATTTTCGGCCAGGAACGTTCGTCGTGGGCGTCAACGACTTCGAAGGAGCCAGCGAGGTCCAGGGTCACCCGGGTGTCTTCGACATCGACAGTGGGACAGTGGTCCTCATTGATCTTTCTTACCTAGGCCAGAGATCGCCAACGCCCTCAGATGGGACCGGTATGATCGCCTCCTCCAGGCCCCCCTCGACGACGCTACAGCTCTCGATGCATTGAACCAGGAAGTCGGGGGGCCATTCTTTGCGGTGGTTGGAGCCTCGGCCGAGGCCGGCTTTAGTGGCGATGGTGCGTTCCGCCTTCGATCCGGAGCCCCCCGACGCGGCTAGTGACGCGTGCCGCCTAACCTGCGCCTGCAGCTGACGGCGCCGGCCTGAACACAAGAATCGTCGGTTCGTACCCTGGCCAGCTCCCGTGTATTCTGTAGTTTCATAGCGCCGGCGCGGCGTCGCGCCGCAGCTGAAGCGCGATCCGTTAACGCGCACCCCGTTAGGCAGTCCCACAAGAGAACCTGACATCCATGCGACTGACTGGCTGTGCTCTTCTACTGGTTCTGACTGCCTGTATGCGCAGCGGCCCTCGCGAGGCATCTGACGCAGAGCGACGTCGTGCCGAGGCGACTCGGGATTCGACGTTTGCCGGGGTCCAGGGCCGGGGCGCGGTGGCCATGGGCGTCGACCAGTACACCTCGACCCACGTCTTTGAACCGTTGCAGGACGGGGGCCGCATCGAGCTGCAGCGGGACGTGGTCGATAGCGCTGGCGCGGCACAGATCCGCGCCCATATGCGGACTATCGCGGCCGCGTTTGCGGCGGGCGACTTCCGGCTGCCGGGGTTCGTGCATGACCGTGAGGTGCCCGGCACGGCGGTCATGGCCGCGCGCCCGGGGAGCATTACTTATGCAGTAGAATCCCTGCCACGCGGCGCGGCACTGCGCTTGCACACCTCAGACCCCGTTGTTCTGGAGGCGATTCACGCCTTTCTTGCGTTTCAGCGGCAGGACCACCGTGCGGGCGCGCATCCACCCACTGCGCACTAGCACGGCGGTGGCGTCGTAGAAGCGTTGGTATAGGTCGCCGTGGACGTGGATGTAGATGTCTTGTGTGACGCGGGTGGAGCTGTGACCCAGCAGGCGTGACAGCGGGGCCTACTACGTCAAGTGCAAGCACTGGTGGCGCTCCCTCCACCGCGATCGCGGGCGGCGTATGGTATCTGATGCGTCGCTGGCACCGCCGCCCGCGGTAAGGAAAACGGCCCGCCAAGCGGCGGGCCGTCGCTTCGTTCGTCAACGCCCCTTCTTGCGGCTCGGTCC
>NZ_JBOGDB010000008.1:0-16900 GCF_050701515.1 Mycobacterium sp.
CCGCGGCCCTCGTGGCCGCGCATGTACAGCACGACTCCGCGGCCCTCCCGGGCCACCATCGCAAGCGCCGCGTCCAGCTGTGGGCCGCAGTCGCAGCGGCGGGAACCGAACACGTCGCCGGTCAGGCATTCCGAGTGCACCCGCACCAATACGTCGTGGCCGTCGCCGTGCGGGCCGGCGATATCGCCGCGAACCAGCGCGACATGCTCGACGTCGTCATAGATGCTGGTGTAGCCGACCGCACGAAACTCGCCGTGACGGGTCGGGATGCGCGCCTCGGCGACGCGCTCGATGTGCTTTTCGTGCTTGCGCCGCCACTCGATGAGGTCGGCGATGGAGATCAGCGCGAGGCCGTGCTCGTCGGCGAAGACCCGCAGCTCGTCGGTCTGCGCCATCGCACCCTCGTCCTTCTGGCTGACGATTTCGCAGATCGCGCCCGCCGGCTGCAGACCGGCCAGTCGGGCCAGGTCGACGGCGGCCTCGGTGTGGCCCGGCCGGCGCAGCACCCCGCCCTCCTTGGCCCGCAGCGGAACGACGTGCCCGGGGCGGGTGAAGTCGTCGGCGACGCTGTTGGGGTCGGCGAGCAAGCGCATGGTGGTCGCCCGGTCGGACGCCGAGATCCCGGTCCCGATACCGTTTTTCGCATCCACGGTGACGGTGTAGGCGGTGCCGTGCTTGTCCTGGTTCACCGCATACATCGGCAGCAGGCCCAGCTTGTCGCAGATCGCGCCGGCCAGCGGAACGCACAGGTAACCCGAGGTGTAGCGGACCATGAAGGCCACCAGCTCGGGGGTGGCCATTTCGGCGGCGAAGATCAGGTCGCCCTCGTTCTCCCGGTCCTCGTCATCGATGACGACGACGGCCTTGCCCGTCGCGATGTCGGCAACCGCCCGTTCGACGGAGTCCAACCTCGTCATCATCGCCACCCTTGCCGGTTCCGGTGGGGAACCACTGTCACCTCTATCAGTATGAACTACGTGGAAGTGGTGGTTATTGCCAGCCGTTATCGCCCCGCTGTTGCATCAGCCGTTCGACGTACTTGGCGATGATGTCGACCTCGAGGTTCACCGGGGTGCCTGCCGATGCCCGACCAAGAGTGGTGGCTTGCAGCGTGGTCGGGATGAGCGACACCTCGAACCAGTCGTGACCTAGGCCGGAGACGGTCAGCGACACCCCGTCGACGGTGATCGAGCCCTTCTCGACGACGTAGCGCGCCAGCGCGGTGGGCAGCGCGATCCGCACCACCTCCCAGTGCGCCGACGGTGTGCGGGCAATCACATGCGCGATGCCGTCGACGTGGCCCTGGACGATGTGTCCGCCCAGCCGGCTGTCCACGGCCGCGGCGCGTTCCAGGTTGACGTGGCTGCCGACGTCCACGGTGCGCAGGCTGGACCGGTCGAGCGTCTCGGCTATCACGTCGGCGGTGAACTCGCCGCCGGGCAGCACGTCCACCACGGTCAGGCACACGCCGTTGACCGCGATCGAGTCGCCGTGGCCGGCGTCCGCGGTGACGATCGGGCCGCGGATGACGAACCGGGCGGCGTCCGCGAAGTCTTCCTTGCCGACGACTTCGCCCAGCTCTTCGACGATTCCGGTGAACACGCCCAACAGGGTACGCAGCGCCACCCTCTACGATGCAGTCATGCACACACGCCTCTTGGCGATCCTCGCCGCCCTCTTCGCCGCCGCCGTGCTGGTCGCCGGCTGCTCCGCGTCGTCGGAGAAGTCGAACGAATCGCTGCCGGACGCGGCCACGCTGCTCAAGGAGTCCAGCCAGACCACCCGCGACCTCACCAGCGTTCACCTCGTGCTGACGGTGAACGGCGAGATCCAGGACCTGCCCATCAAGACGCTCAGCGGCGACCTCACCAACTCCCCGGCGGTCGCCGCGCAGGGCAACGCGAAGCTCTCCATGTCGGACACCGACGTGGACGCCGACTTCGTCGTCGCCGACGGCATTCTCTACGTCGCGCTATCCCCCGACAACTGGATCGACATGGGCCCGGCCGCCGACATCTACGACGTCTCCGCGATTTTGAACCCGGACACCGGCCTGGCCAACGTGCTGGCCGGCTTCACCGATGCCAAGACCGAGGGCACCGAGACGATCAACGGCGTGGAGACCGTCAAGGTCACCGGCAAGGTCAGTGCCGACGCGGTCAACAAGATCGCGGCGCAGATCGGCGCCACCGAGCCGGTGCCGGGCACGGCGTGGATTCGCCAGGACGGCAACCACGAACTGGTGCAGGCCCAGCTGGAACCCACGCCCGGCAACAGCATTCAGATGACGCTGTCCGAGTGGGACAAGCCGGTCACCGTGACCAAGCCCGCCGTGTGATGACGGCCGCCGCGCCGGTGACATCCCGCCGCAGCCGCCGAATCGCGATCAGCGCGGGCAGCCTCGCCGTCCTGCTCGGTGCCCTCGACACCTACGTCGTGGTCACGATCATGACCGACATCATGCGCGACATCATCACCACCATCGGCGTCCCGGTCAACCAGCTGCAGCGGATCACGCCGATCATCACCGGGTACCTGCTGGGCTACGTCGCGCCGATGCCGCTGCTGGGGCGCGCGTCGGACCGGTTCGGCCGCAAGCTGCTGCTGCAGGCCAGCCTGGCCGGCTTCGCGGCCGGGTCGGTGGTGACCGCGCTGTCCAACGATCTGACGACGTTGGTGGTGGGCCGTGTCATTCAGGGCACGGCCAGTGGCGCACTGCTGCCGGTGACACTGGCGCTGGCGGCCGACCTGTGGGCACAACGCAACCGCGCCGCGGTGCTCGGCGGTATCGGCGCCGCCCAGGAGCTGGGCAGCGTGCTCGGCCCGCTGTACGGCATCGCGTTGGTGTGGCTGTTCACCCACTGGCAATCGGTGTTCTGGGTCAATGTGCCGCTGGCCGCGATCGCGATGGTGATGATCCACTTCAGCCTGCCGTCGAAGGTGAAGACCGACAGACCGGAGAAGGTCGACGTCGTCGGCGGCGTGCTGCTCGCGATCGCGCTGGGCCTCGCCGTCGTCGGCCTGTACAACCCGGAACCGGACGGCAAGCAGGTGCTGCCCAGCTGGGGGCTGCCGGTGCTGCTCGGTGCACTGGTGGCGACCGTGGCGTTCTTCGTCTGGGAGCGCCTTGCCCGCACCCGCCTGATCGAGCCCGCCGGGGTGCATTTCCGACCGTTCCTGGCGGCGCTGGGCGCATCGCTGTGCGCCGGGGCGGCGCTGATGGTGACGTTGGTCAACGTCGAGCTGTTCGGCCAGGGCGTGCTGGGCATGGATCAGAACCAGGCCGCCGGCCTACTGCTGCGGTTCCTGATCGCGCTGCCGATCGGGGCGTTGCTCGGCGGCTGGATCGCAACGAAGATCGGGGACCGCGCGGTGGCGTTCGCCGGCCTGCTGATCGCCGCCGGTGGCTACTGGTTGATCTCCAAGTGGCCGGTCGACCTGCTGGCGGCCCGGCACGATCTGGGCTTCATCAGCGTGCCGGCCATGGACAGCGACCTGGCGATCGCCGGGCTCGGGCTGGGTTTGGTTATCGGCCCACTGACATCGGCGACGCTGCGGGTGGTGCCGTCCGTCCAGCACGGCATCGCGTCGGCTGGGGTGGTGGTGGCCCGGATGATCGGCATGCTGGTCGGGCTCGCCGCGCTGTCCGCGTGGGGACTGTACCGGTTCAATCAGATCCTGCAGTCACTGCCCAGCCCCGGTGGTGACAGCCTGTCCGAAAGGATCGCCGCCGAGGCGACGAAATACCGCACCGCGTACGTCATGCAGTACGGCGAGATCTTCGGGATCACCGCGATCGTCTGCGTGGTCGGCGCCCTGCTCGGCCTGCTCATCAGCGGGCGCCACGAGCACGCCGAGGAGCCTTCCGACACTCAGCCTGAGATCGACAGCGACGAGCCCACCCGGATGATGCGGTAGCAGCCATGCTGCGGGTGACGCTGCGCGACCTTCAATGGCGGAGGCGGCGCTTCGTCATCGCCATCATCGGCACCAGCCTGGTATTCGCGATGACCCTCGTTCTTACCGGACTCTCCAACGGTTTTCGCGTCGAAGCCAACAACACCGTCGACGCACTGGGCGTCGATTCCTACCTCGTCCGGTCCGGGCCGGCCGGGCCGTTCATCGGCTCGCCGCCATTTCCCGAGAGCGAAGTCGCAAGGGCCGCACGGATCCCGGGCGTGGAGGCCGCGGTTCCGCTGGTCTACGCGGCGACCACCGTGCCGGACGGCGACTCGACACGCAATGTGAACGTGTTCGGCGGGCCCGCACAGGGCCCCGGGATGCCCGCGATCGCGAGCGGCCGCGCACCGGCGGGCGCCGACGAGGCCGCGGTGTCGAGCACGCTCGGCAGCGACATCGGCGAACAGCTCGAACTCGCTTCGCGCTCAATGCGAATCGTCGGCATCGTCGACGACTCCACCGCGCTGGCCGGGCAACCCAACGTGTTCGTGACGGTCCAAGGCGCACAGCAAATGGGTTACAGCGGTCAACCCATCGTGTCGTCGGTCGGCATCCGCGGCACGCCCACGCAGATACCCGACGGCTATCGCGCAATCGACCGCGCCGGCGCCGTCGACGACCTGATGCGACCGATGATCGCGGCGGTCGCGGCGATCACACTGATGGCGGTGCTGCTGTGGATCGTCGCCGCACTCATCGTCGGCTCCATCATCTACCTCTCCGCCCTGGAACGCACCCGAGATTTCGCGGTGCTCAAGGCGGTTGGCGTCGCGACGCGCTCGGTGCTGGCCGGGCTGTGCCTGCAGGCGGTCATCGTCGCGGTCGTCGCCGCTATGCTCGGCGGGCTGCTGTCACTCGTGCTCGGGCCGCTCTTTCCGATGCGTGTGGTGGTTCCGGTATCGGCGTTCTTGCTGCTGCCCGTCATCGCGGTGCTGATCGGTCTGCTGGCGAGCTTCGCCGGGTTGCGGCGCGCGGTGACGATCGATCCCGCCCTCGCGTTCGGGGGTCCGTGAGGCATGCGGAATCTGCACATCAACGATCTGGTGGTCGAGTACTCGAGCGGCGGGTATGCGGTCCGTCCGATCGACGGCCTCAATCTTGAGGTAGATGCCGGCTCGCTGGCATTGCTGCTGGGCCCGAGCGGCTGCGGGAAGACCACGCTGCTGTCGTGCCTGGGCGGAATCCTTCGTCCTACCTCGGGCCGCATCGCGCTCGATGATGTCGACGTCACCGCGCTCGACCCCCGCGAACTGACGATGTACCGGCGTAGCACGGTCGGCATCGTGTTTCAGGCGTTCAACCTGCTCCCGAGCCTCACCGCGGTCGAGAACGTGATGGTGCCGATGGACGCGGCGGGGATGAAGAGCCGCGACGCACGCCAACGGGCCGAGGAGTTGCTGACCCGGGTGGGTCTGCAAGACCGGATGAAGCACCGGCCCGGCGACCTCAGCGGCGGACAGCAGCAACGCGTCGCCGTGGCGCGGGCGATCGCGCTGGATCCGCAGTTGATCCTGGCCGACGAGCCCACCGCGCATCTGGACTTCATCCAGGTCGAAGAGGTGCTGAGGCTGATCCGGGAACTCGCGTCGGGTGACCGGATGGTGGTCGTCGCAACACACGACACCCGGATGCTGCCGCTCGCCGACCGCGTGGTGGAGATGGTGCCCCAAGTCGCGTCGACGGACCGCCCACCCGAGACCATCCGGCTGACGCCGGGCTCGGTGCTGTTCGAACAGGGCTCGATGGGTGACCTCATCTATGTCGTCAGCGAAGGCGAACTCGACATCGTGCGCGAACTCACCGGCGGCGGCGAGGAATTACTGCGGGTCGCCAAGGCCGGCGACTATTTCGGTGAGATCGGCACGCTGTTCGGGTTGCCCCGGTCCGCAACGGTGCGGGCCCGCACCGACGCGGTCGTCATCGGATACACCGGGCAGGCGTTCCGCGAGCGCCTTGGACCGACCGGGGTGCGCGACCTGATCGAGCATCGCGAACTCTCGATCGGCTAGCCGGCCTCAGCAGCGCTCGACTCCCGGGCGGATCAGCGCCGGGCCTGCGGCCTCGGCCGGCTCTTCGGCGGTTAGGCCGCGTAGCGCCCCGCAAATCAGCGCCTTAAGCCGGCCGGGATCGGCAGGGCGAATGTTGAGCCAGTCCTGCACTGTAGTCACGCTCGCTGTCCTTTGCTCGTGCTCACCACGCGCAACTCGTCGCTGATAGCGCGATATTCCCGCCCGGCCAAAAAAGCCTGGCTCGGCTACGAGAGTACCGGGATTCTCCGCGGGATTGGCTCCCCGCCGCGCCGGGTATGTGTGCGAAAGGCAACAAGTCGATGGGAGAGAATTCATGGAAACGACACTGGCCGGTAAGAAGATTGCGTTCCTGGTCGCACCCGAAGGCTTCGAGCAGGTCGAGCTGACCGAACCGTGGAAGGCCGTGGAGCAGGCCGGCGGCACGCCCGAGCTGGTGTCCACCGAAGTCGGCAAGGTTCAGGCGTTCAACCATCTCACCCCGGCGGACACCTTCGAGGCCGACAAAGCGGTCGACGACGTCACCGCCTCCGAATATGACGGTCTGGTGCTGCCCGGCGGCGTCGCGAATCCCGACTTCCTACGCACCCAGGCCAAGGCAGTCCAGTTCACCAGGAGCTTCTTCGACTCCGGCAGGCCGGTGGCGGCGATCTGTCACGCCCCGTGGACCATGATCGACGCCGACGTGGTACGCGGCCGGATGATCACGTCATGGCCGAGCCTGCGAACCGACCTGGTCAATGCCGGCGCCAATTGGGTCGACGACGAGGTGGTGGTCTGCTCGCGCGGGCCGAACACACTGGTGTCCAGTCGCAAGCCCGACGATCTGCCGGCCTTCTGCGCCACCATGGTCGGCACGTTTGCCGCGGGCCGGTGAGTCGTCGCGAAACTCGGCCCGGAAATGCAAAGGCGTCGGTAACGTCGCGGACATGCTGATCGCCGCGCTGCGCGACATGCAGTGGCGAAAACGGCGTTTCGTCATCGCAATCCTGTCCACCGCCATCATCTTCGGCATGACGCTCGTGCTCACCGGGCTGGCCAACGGGTTCCGGGAGGAGGCTCGCCGCACCGTCGATTCGCTTGGCGTCGACGTATTCCTCGTTAAGGAGGGTGCATCCGGCCCGTTTGTCGGGGCGACACCATTCGCACCCGTCGACCTGCGGCGAATCGCGGCGGCCCCCGGCGTGCAGGCGGCGGCCCCGCTGGTATACGCCGGTGGCACGGTCACGCTCGGCGATGAGACACGCAACGCCGACCTGTTCGGCGCGCCGGAACGCGGGCCAGGCATGCCCGCTGTCTCGGAGGGCCGGGCGCCCGCAACCCCCGACGAGGTGGCCGCCTCGAGCACGCTTGGGCGCAACGAGGGCGAGGACATCCAAATCGCTTCGCGCAGGCTGCGCATCGTCGGCATTGTGGAAAACTCAACGGCACTGGCCAACTTGCCCAACATCTTCCTCACCACCCAGGGCGCTCAGCAGTTGGTGTATGGCGGCCAGCAGTTGGTCGCGTCCATCGGGATTCGAGGCACCCTCGATCGGGTGCCACCCGGTTACAAGGCCATCGACCGAGACGGTGCGATCGCCGATCTGCTGCGGCCGTTGAAGGTGGCGGTCAACTCGATCACGATCGTGGCGGTGCTGCTCTGGGTGGTGGCGGCGTTGATCGTGGGATCGGTGATCTATCTCTCCGCGCTCGAGCGGCTGCGAGACTTCGCGGTGTACAAGGCGATTGGCGTCACCACCGGCTCCATCGCAGCCGGGTTGGCCCTGCAGGCCATCGTGGTCGCACTGTGTGCCGTCGCTGTGGGCATGGTGCTTTCGGCGCTGCTCGGACCGCTCTTTCCGATGCAAGTCATCGTCCCGGTGCAGGCTTACATTGCGTTACCGGTGATCGCGGTCGTCTTCGGATTGATCGCCAGCGCAGCCGGGCTGCATCGCGCGGTCTCCGTCGATCCCGCAATGGCATTCGGGGGTCCTTGAGCCGTGGGCGATCTCAGCGTTCAGGACCTGCTGGTGGAGTACTCCAGCGGCGGTTATGCGGTCCGCCCGCTGGACGGGTTTGACCTCGACGTGGCCGCGGGCTCACTGGTGATCCTGCTGGGCCCCAGCGGATGCGGGAAGACGACGCTGCTGTCGTGCCTCGGCGGGATTCTCCGGCCGAGCGCGGGCGCCATCAAGTTCGGCGATGTCGACGTCACGGCGCTGGACGCTGGTGGGCTGTCGAAATACCGTCGCGAGTCGGTGGGCATCGTATTTCAGGCGTTCAACCTGGTGCCCAGCCTCACCGCACTGGAGAACGTGATGGTGCCGCTGCGCGCGGCGGGCATCTCCCGCCGCGAGGCGCATGAACGGGCCGAGCAACTACTCAGGCGGGTTGGGCTGGCCGACCGGACGACCCACCGCCCCGGTGATCTGAGTGGCGGGCAACAACAGCGTGTCGCGGTCGCACGGGCGGTCGCGCTGGATCCGCCGCTGATCCTGGCCGACGAGCCCACCGCGCATCTGGACTTCATTCAGGTCGAGGAGGTTCTGCGACTGATCCGGGAACTCGCGTCGGGTGACCGGATGGTGGTCGTCGCGACCCACGACAGCCGGATTCTGCCGTTGGCCGATCGCGTCGTGGAGCTGGTGCCGGACTTCGCAGAAACAAACCGGGCCCCCGCGACGGTGCGCGTTGAGGAGGGCGAGGTGTTGTTCGAGGAGGGCACCATGGGCGATCTGATCTACGTCGTCGCCGACGGTGAACTCGACATCGTGCGCGAATTGGCCGGCGGCGGTGAGGAATTGATGAAGGTGGTCAAGGCCGGTGATTACTTCGGCGAGATCGGCCCGCTGTTCCACATGCCGCGCTCGGCAACGGCGCGGGCACGCGCGGATGCGACAGTCATCGGCTACACCGTGGCGGCGTTCCGTGAACGACTCGGCACCGGCGGGATCCGCGACCTGATCGAGCATCGCCCGCTGGACATGGACTAAAGGCGGCTACGCGGGCACCAGAGACAGCAGCAGGTCGGGGCCGATCGGCTCGATCCCGTCGAACCGCCAGCGTTGCGCGTGGGCGATGGACAGCACGCCGATGTCGTCGACGGCGGTTATCGGGCCACCCAACAGGATTGGCGCGACGTACGCCAGGATCCGGTCGATCACCCCCGCCCGCAGGAACGCCCCTGCGAGCGTCGGGCCGCCCTCCACCAGCACGTCGGTCCGGTCCGATAGGGCTTTGATCACCTCATGCGGATCGCGGCTGCGGATCACCATCGTCCGGGAGTCGTCGTTGAGGACCTTTGCCTCAGAAGATATTTCGCGCTCCCCCACCACGACGCGCAATGGCTGAGGGTCCGCGAGGCTGCCGTCGGGCAGGCGTGCGGTCAGGGCCGGGTCATCGACGAAAACCGTTCCGGTGCCGACCACGATGGCGTCGGCGGCGGCGCGGCGACGGTGCACGTCGGCACGGGCGGCATCACTGGTGATCCACTGGCTACTGCCGTCGGCCGCCGCGCTGCGGCCGTCGACGCTGGCGGCGAACTTCCAGGTGACGTGCGGCAGGCCGGTGCGCTGCTTGTGCAGCCACTCGCGCAGCGGGCCGTCCGCAACGGCGTCGGCGAGCACCCCGGCGACGATTTGCACGCCGGCTTCGGCAAGCCGGGCTGCTCCCCCCGACGCTTCCGGATTGGGATCGGCGACGCCGTAGGCGACGGTCGAAACACCCGCGGCGACAAGGGCATCCACGCATGGTGGCGTTCGCCCGTGATGATTGCACGGCTCCAGTGCGACCACCGCCGTGCCGCCGGCGGCGCCGACACCCGCGCGCCGCAGGGCCACCAGTTCGGCGTGCGCCCCACCGGTCGGTTCGGTACCGCCAACACCGGCGACCTGGCCGTCGCGGTCCAGGATGACCGCGCCGACCGGCGGGTTCGGATAGGTGCCGCCCTTGACCAACTCGGCCTGCTCGATGGCCAGCCGCATCGCGGCGTCGAGGCTCATCGAATCTCCTTCGGCTGGGAACCCCGGGTTTCAGTGCGGGGAGGTAGCCGATGCCCGGTGTGGGGTTGTGGTGCCGTGTCGGGGGTGTCGGTGGTGGGGGTTAGTTTGCGGTTATGTCGCGGTTCCGGTTGTTGCCGACCCCTGAGCAGGAGGAGGCGTTGCTGGCGCACTGTCGGGATGCGCGGTTTGTGTGGAATTTGGCGGTGGAGCAGCAGGCGCATTGGCACCCGGGCCGCAGGGCTCCGGGGTATGTGGAGCAGGCTGCGCAGTTGACCGAGGCCCGCGCCCATTGCGGGTGGCTTCGTGCCGGCAGTCAGACCGTGCAGCAGCAGGCGTTGCGGGATTTCGCACAAGCGATGCGGAACTTTTTCGGCGGCACGCATCGCCGCCCGAGGTGGTGCAAGGCGAATGTGCATGAGGGGTTTCGGCAGGTCGGGGTCAAACCACGTCACGTGGAGCGGCTCAACCGGCGTTTCGGTCGGGTGTGGGTGCCCAAGGTGGGTTGGGTGCGGTTTCGGCTGTCGCGGCCGGCGCCGGCGGGTGTCAAGTCGTACCGGGTGACCCGGGATCGGGTCGGCCGCTGGCATGTCGCGTTCGCCCACGTCCCCGCTCCGATCGCGGGTCCTGGTGACCACAGTGTTGTCGGTATCGATCGTGGTGTTGTCGTGTCGGCGGCGCTGTCGACCGGCGAGCTGCTGCACGTACCCAGTCTGAGCCGGGGTGAGGCCAACCGGTTGAGGGTGTTGCAGCAGCGGCTGGCCCGGGCTACGCGTGGCTCCAACCGCCGCGAGAAGACGAAGCGGGCGATCGCGAAGCTGACAGCGCGTGAGGCCGACCGGCGCAAGGACTGGGTAGAAAAAACCACCACTGAGGTTGCGCGCCGCTTCGACACGATCAGGATCGAGGCACTCGACGTGCCGGCGATGACCCGCAGTGCGCGGGGAACCCTCGCACAGCCCGGTGTGGGCGTTGCTCAGAAGCGTGGGCTGAACCGGGCGATCAGTCGCAGCGGGTGGGGGCTGTTCGGCGCGCGTTTGCAGCACAAGGCATACGGTCGGGTCGAGCAGATCCCGGCCGCCTATACGTCGGAACGATGCTCGGTGTGCGGGCATGTCGCTGCGGGGAACCGCAAGAGCCAAGCGGTTTTCCAGTGCGAAGCCTGCACTGCTGGACGGTGCAACGCCGATGTGAACGCTGCACGCAACATCGCCGCCGGACGGGCGGTGACCGCACGGGGAGACCTCGCCGGTGGGCGGTCTGCGAACCGTGAACCTCAACTCGCTCCTCCTGCCGCCTAAGTCGATGGGATGGGGAGTGGAATCCCCGGACTTCAGTCCGAGGAGGACGTCAAAGCCGCAGGTGTTTTGACGCGGCGGCGGCCTGTCCGCGCAGCTTCTCGACGGCGGCCGCCGGGTCGACGGCGCTGTAGACCGAGGAGCCCGCGACAAAGCAGTCCACTCCGGCCTCGGCGGCGTCCTCGATGGTCTCCTCGTTGATGCCGCCGTCGATCTCGACCAGGATCGTCAACTCGCCGGCGTCGATCAGCCGGCGCGCAATGCCGACCTTCGGCAGCACCTCCGGGATGAACTTCTGTCCGCCGAACCCGGGTTCGACCGACATGATCAGCAGCGTGTCGAACTCGGGCAGGATCTCCAGATATGGCTCCAGCGGCGTGCCGGGTTTGACGGACAGGCCGGCCTTGGCGCCGGCGGCGCGGATATCGCGGGCAACGCCGACGGGGTTGTCGGTGGCCTCGGCGTGAAACGTGACGTTGTAGGCGCCCGCCTCGGCATACGGCGGCGCCCACCGATCGGGGTTGTCGATCATCAGATGGCAGTCCACCGGGATGTCGGTTGTCGGCAGCAGGCTTTCCACCACCGGCAGGCCGATGGTCAGGTTCGGCACGAAGTGGTTGTCCATCACGTCGACGTGCACCCAGTCGGCACCCTTCACCGCGGCGACTTCGTCGGCCAGCCGGGCGAAGTCGGCGGCCAGGATCGACGGCGCTATCAGCGGGCGGACAGTCGTGCTCGGCATGCGATCACCCTACTTCCAGTGCGGCGGCGAACATGGCGTCGGTGCCGTGCCGGTGTGGCCACAGCTGCACGTATGGCCCCGTCCCGAGATCCTCGACGTCGCCGAAGAGCGGGCGGGTGTCCAGCGCGGTCACCGGATGACGGCGCAGCGCGTCGGCGACCACGCCGACGGTCTCGGCCAGATGCGGTGAGCAGGTGGCGTACAGCACCACCCCGCCGGGCCGGGTCAGCCTGATCGCCGATGCCAGTAGCTCGCGCTGCAGCCGGGTCAGCGCGGGCACATCGCCGGGCTGACGGCGCCAGCGCGCCTCGGGCCTGCGCCGCAACGCGCCCAGCCCGGTGCACGGCACGTCGACCAGCACCCGGTCGAACCCCTCCGGTAGCCCCGGATCGCGGCCGTCCACCCGCTGCAGGTCGACCGGCAGGCCACGAGTGTTCTCCTCGACGAGGTCGGCGCGCCGCGCGTTGGGCTCGACGGCGGTGACGCGGCCGCCGGACTCGACGCCGATGGCCGCCAACAGCGCGGTCTTGCCGCCCGGGCCGGCGCACAGGTCCAGCCAGCGGCCGCCGTCGCCGTCGACCGGCGCGAGCGTCATCGCCCGGGCCACCAGCTGGCTGCCCTCGTCCTGCACCAGCGCCACGCCGTCGCGGACGGGCCCGAGTTGACCGGGGTCCCCGCCGGTCAGGTACACCGCGTACGGCGAGTAGCGGCCGAGAATGCCGTCGACGGCGTCGGCAAGTTCCCCGGCGGACAGCGCGCCGGGCCGGGCCGCCAGATGCACCAGCGGTCGCTGGTCGTCACTGGCCAGCAGCGCGTCCAGTTCTCCGGCATCGGTGCCGAGCGCGTCGGCGAACGCCTGCGCGATCCAGCGCGGGTGGGCATGGCGGAATGCGGTGTGGCCCACCGGATCGGAGTCCGCCGGCGGGGCCAGCTCGTCGACCCACGATTGTTCGTCGCGCACCGCGATGGTGCGGAGCACGGCGTTGACGAAACCGGCTCGTGCCGAATCGAATTCGATTCCGGCCTGCTCGACGGTGGTGGACACCGCGGCGTGTGCGTCGACGCGGGTGCGGAGCAGTTGGTAGGCGCCCAGCCGCAGCAGGTCGAGCAGCACCGGGTTGATGCGGTCGGGCGACCGACCGGCGGCGTGGGTGATGACCGCGTCGAGCAGACCACGGGTGCGGCAGGTGCCATAGGTCAACTCGGTGGCAAACGCCGCGTCGCGGCCGGTGATACCGCGGTCGCGCAGCAGTGCGGACAACGCCAGATTGGCGTAGGCGTCACGCTCCGTCACCGCGCGCAGCACGTCGAACGCCGCGCGGCGGGCGGGATCGAGCGGCTCGCGGCGCGGCCCGCGGCGGGGCTTGGTCACTGTGCCCTCGCGGACTCGTCGAGCCGGGCGCCGCGCGCCCAGTCCGCGGCGTCCATCTGCTTCTTGCCCGGTGGCTGAATCCGGCCCAGCCGCACCGGCTGCGAGGCCGTACCGATTCGCACACCGCCGCGGTCGACCCGAATTGCTCCGGGCGGCAACGGACTCGGCTCCGCGTCGTCGACCTGCACCGGGCCGAGCTTGACCCGCACATCGCCGATCAGCGTCCAGGCGCCCGGATTGGGCGTCACCGCCCGGATCCGCCGCTCGACCACCTGGGCCGGCAGGTTCCAGCGCACCCGGGCCGCGTCGACGGTGATCTTCGGTGCGACCGTGACGCCGTCGGAGGGCTGCGGAACCGGTGCGAGCTTTCGGTCGGCGATGCCGTCGAGCGTCGTCTCCAGCAGCGCCGCACCCGAAATCGACAGCCGGTCAAGCAGATCCCCCGCGGTGTCGGTCGGCCGGATGGTTTCGGTGACCACGCCGTAGACGGGACCCGAATCCAGGGCCGGCTCGATCTGGAAAGTGGTGGCGCCGGTGACCTCGTCGCCTGCCGCGATCGCCGCCTGCACGGGCGCGGCGCCCCGCCATGCGGGCAGCAGCGAGAAGTGCAGGTTCACCCAGCCGTGTGCCGGAACCGCGAGCAGTCGGTCGCCGAGCAGCGCACCGTAGGCCACCACCGCGCAGGCCTCGGGCGCGAACTCCGTGAGTTCGGCGAGGAATTCGTCGGAGTTCGGCCGCGGCGGCCGCAGCACCGGGATTCCGAGATCGAGCGCCAGCCGTGCCACCGGCGACGGTGTCGGCTTGGCCCGGCGCCCGGAGGCGGCGTCCGGGCGGCTCAGTACCGCAACCACATCGTGGTGCGGCGAGTCGATGAGCCGCCGCAGCGACGGCAGCGCCGGTTCGGGTGTTCCCGCGAATACCAGCCGCATGCTCAGCGCGGGGTCTGGTAGTACTCGCGCTCCGACACGCCGGTCAGGCCGGAAACGAACATCCACGGAATCGTACTGATCAGCTTGTTGCTGGTGGCCACGGCGTCGTTGTAATACTGGCGAGCGAAGGCGAGCTTGTCCTCGGTGTCGGCGAGGTTCTGCTGCAGGTTCAGAAAGTTGTTCGACGAATTCAGCTGCGGATATGCCTGGCCGAGCGCCAGCGCCTGACCTAGCGCGGTGTCGAATTCCCGTTCGGCGGCGCTGCGTTCGGCCACCGACTTCCCGCCGGTCGCCGACGTCAGCGCAACGCGGGCATCGGTGACGTGGTCCAGGATCGCCTTCTCATGCGAGGCGAACGATCCCACGGTGTGCACCAGACCGGGAATCAGCGATGCGCGGCGGGTCAGCTGCACGTCGATTCCGCCGAGCGCCTCGTCGACGCGGATATCGGCGGCGCGAATCTTGTTGTACCCCATCACGATCCCGATAAGAACCAGCACTACGACGATGAGTGCCACGATCAGCAGCAGTCTTACCATGATCCGCCTCCTCCTCCGCCCCCGCCGCCGCCACCACCGCCGCCGCTGAAGCCACCGCCGCCGCCGCTACCACCGGACGACGTCTGCGACGCGGTATAGGCGCCGATCGACGACGACAACGCCGACTCGAAGCTGTCGAAATTTGCGCCTCCGCCAGAGCTACCGACAAGGGCCCAGCTCGTCGCCGACGACGAGTTGTACCAATCCGGTTGGGGCGCAACGGTACCCGTGGAGTCTTGGTACTTCCTGGCCCACAGCGCCGCGGCTCCTGCGGCAACCGCGAACGGCACGTAGGCGGTGTAGAGATCCCTGCGGGCGGAGAAATCGAACCGCGTCTCGGCCGAATCGGTCGCCAGCATGCGGTGAAACCCTCCCGCCTGCGACCACAGTTCGCGCCCTGCCGCGGTGCGGCGAGTGCCGACCCCGTCGATCCAGGACCGCACGGTGCAGAGGAAGAACGCCGCGAACGGCAGGCCCCACGCGGTGAACAAATTGCCGAACCATCGGAAGAAGCAGCACACCGCCAATAGCAACGCGATCACGTTGGCCGCGCGCACCCAGAGCTCTTTCTTGTGCTTGCCCAATAGCTTGTTGTCGAAGGCCCACTTTTCGACCGCCTTGGCGATATCGGTCTTGGCCTCGTTGAGCTTCTCCCCGGATTTGACGGTCTTCTTCGCCTCGAACTCTTCGCCGGGCCGGTTCACCTTCAGCGCGATTCCGGCCTTCCGGCTGACCGGATCCAACAGGTCCCACTGCGATTTCTCAACCAGGCCCCGGATTCTCCACTGTTCGGAATTGACCTGTCTCAACTCGATCATTCCGCGTTCGGCGAGGTAGTAAAGCGTCGCGGTGAGGGCATTCTTGGGCACGCTCTCGGTGCGGATGTACTCGGTCTGCACCGGCCCAAGCCCCGGTGGCGGCGCGTATTGCAGCGGAAACCCGGGCGGCGGCTCGACCGTGGTGCGGTGCCAGAGGAACCCGCCGACCGCGGCCGCCACGGTCAGTCCCAGGACCCACGCCATGCCGCTCATCGACCGGCCGAGGATGCGATCCCAGGTGGAGGGCCACAGCACTTCCGCACGCGCCGGAGTGGCCACGTCGACACCGGCCCGCACCGTCACCGGCGTGCGCGGATCCAGAGCCGTCGCCGACAGCTCGACCTTGTTGCCGGTGACGGTCAAGCCGCGGCAGGGCTCACCGACGCCGTAGCCGACCGCGCATTGCGCGCCGGTGACATCACCCGGCAGCGTCACCGAGATGTCGGCCTGCTGGATCCTGTTGTTCCAGGACGGGGCTATGACATTCCAGAAGAACACCGACGGCGCGGCGGTGTCGTCGCCGGTGGATTCCGCGAATCGCTTGTCGGCGCCGGTGCCGCCCGGGTCGAGGACGCCGGGAACGGTGTAGCGGATTTCGAAGACATGGGTGCCGAAGCTGAGGTACTCCTCGGGATCACCGATCTTGGCCACCCGGAACCGGTCGCCGCCCTCCCACAACATCCGGTAGGGCGCATCCTCGCCGTCCAGCTTGACCGAGGTGATCTCGGGTTTCTGCCGTACATGCGGGCTGTTGGCGTTGGCGACGTCC
The DNA here is from genome assembly GCF_050701515.1 of Mycobacterium sp. Classification (GTDB taxonomy): domain Bacteria; phylum Actinomycetota; class Actinomycetes; order Mycobacteriales; family Mycobacteriaceae; genus Mycobacterium. The sequence continues at coordinate 16,435 of NZ_JBOGDB010000008.1, forward strand.
CACCAACGGAAAATGCCGTGACGCCCGCCGGGAAACTCGGCCGTGATCGTTTCCACCGCGTCGAGTCTGCCGTCGGCGTTCACCACGAAGTCGGCCCGGAAATTGCTGAACACCACCGGGTCATTGGCGGGACCCGCCTCGGATCCGCCCCGGAACACCAACGGCCACAGCAGCCCAATCGCGATGAGCGCCAACGGAATCGACCACGCAAATACCCGCCGCATGCCACCTCCTGTCGGGCGTCTGGTGCGGATTCTCGCATCACCCTATGTGCAGCGGGTCGATTTGCACCCGAACCGGCTGCTGATCGTGCCGCGCGCTCAGCACCCCGGTGGCCCGCCGCAACGCCGCAGCCAGCTCCAGCCCGCCGTCGCGGGGCACCCGAACCAGCATGCGGCTGACCGGACTGTCGGCCGGCGTACCCGGCGGGCGGCGGGCGCCGGACGGCGGGTCGACGGGGCCCAGC
>NZ_JBOGDB010000009.1:0-9362 GCF_050701515.1 Mycobacterium sp.
GTCGTGCCAGACGCGGGCCAGTGACTGGTGCAGCACACGGTTGGCGCCGTTGAGTTCGTCGGGCCGGTTAAGCGTGAGGACCCTGACCGGACCCTCGGCGGTCACGATCAGTTCTGATGGTAATCCGTACATGATGGCTCCGCGAGCGAACCCGCAGCTACGGACGAGGGAACACGACGGGGATGACGGGCGCCTGCCGCACACCGGGGGTGCTCCGGTACACGATCGTCTTGTCCGGCACCACCGCGTAATCGGGTATGCGTTCGTGGAAGCGCCGCTGGGCCATGTGCATTTCCAGTCGCGCGAGATGTGACCCCAGGCAGCGGTGCAGGCCGACCGCAAACGACATGTGCCGGTTCGGCTTGCGGTGCACGTCGACGGTCAGCGGGTCTTCGAACACTGCCGGGTCGACATTGCCGGTCGCCCAAGCCAAAAAGATCATCTGGCCCTTCTTGACTTCAACGTCGTTGATCTCGAGATCATCTGCGGCCCAGCGGAGTCCGCCGTGCGGAACGGGCGACTGGGTGCGCATCATTTCCTCGATTGCGGTAGGCCAAAGGCTGGGATCGCCGACCAGCTCGGCCCTCTTCTCGGGGTGAGTCGCCAACCAGGCGAACTGCAGCGAGAGCGAGGAGCTGACGGTGTCCAGCCCGGCGATCGTGAACAGGTGCATGATGTTGACGATCTCGTCGTCGGTGAGCCGGTGTCCGTCGATCTCGAAGGTCAGGAAGTGCCCGATCAGATCGTCGCTTGGCCCGTCGTTCTGCTTCTGCGCCAGTCGCTTCGCAAGGTGTTCACGCAGCCGATCTCCCGCTCTCAGGCTCTGTTCCTCGCGATCTTCGAGGGTCTCGCCGGAGGCCTTGATGATGCTGTCCTTCATCGCCACGAGGAAAGGCAAGTCTTCCCGGGGCAGACCGAACACCCGTAGGAAGATCTTCGTGGGCAGCGGATCGGCGAACTGTGAGAAAAGCTCGGCCTGGCCGGCGTGGATGAACGAATCGATGAGCTCATCGGCGAGCTCGCAGACCCGATCTGCCCATGGTTCAAGCCTGTTGGCGGTTAGCAGTGGAGTGAGCAGCTTGCGGTAGCGGACGTGTTTCTCACCGTATAGGTGCAGGGGAATGAGCGGATCGCGCGAACCCATTCCCATCGATAGGCCTGTGTATGGATTGACGGAGATGACGTCGGGGTGCCGCCCCGCGGCGAGAATGTCCTGCGTCTGGAAGAAGGCGACCCCACCCTCCCATTTCACGACGGGGTACTTGCTCATCAACTCGCTGTAGATGGGACGCGGGTCCGCGACATCGAAGGAGGCGTTCTGCTCGTATGTGATCACCGCCCGCATTGCGGGATTCATGTCGGCGTAACTGATCTCGTGCACGTCGGTGCGCAACCTTGCCCTCCTTCTAAGGCCGTTCGATGTAAATCGCGTATTCCGGGCAACTGGCGACCGCCGCCTCGGCCTCCTCGAGAAGCTCTGCGGGAAGCTCGTCATGTGACGGGATGCCGCGCCCTTCCTCGTCGGGGCTAACCGCTCTGGATGCCTCGAAGTAGCAGCGCCCATGGCCGGCACACGCCGATAGGTCGATCACCAGCCGCATGTGACCATGGTAACAGCGCTAGCTTTACATGTATAATAGATGCGATAGGCAGCGCATCGCGGTCCCGGGTGCGCTGTCAGCGTGAGCGACGCGGGCGCGGGGAGGGCAGGTAATGATCGAGCAACGCCGACTGGGCGCTCTCGAAGGTGGCGCGCGAACGCAGCTTCACCATGTAGTCGCGGATCTCATCGTCGGGATGCGGGGTCGAGCTCAACTGGAAGTTCGCGCTTTCCTCCACGATCAGCCTGCCCAGCACCAACTGGTGGACACCGGCGTACGCCTCACGCGCGGCGTCTTTGTCCAAGCCGGCACGTTCGAACTGGTAAATGCAGAACAACACCAGCCTGCGTGCATTCGGAAGCAGCTTGCTCGTCAACAGAACTGAACTGAGGCCCGGGACGCTCAGGAGAGTATCCATCGATGTCGTCGCGATGGACATGAACACGTCGCGCCAGTGCCCGGAGTCCGGGTCCGGTAGTTCGATCCTGCCGAGCAGGTCGTCGCCAACCATCCGGACGAGTTCGTCTTTGTCCTCGACATGGTGATACAAGGCCATCGCGGACACGCCGAGCCGCGCTGCGACGGCGCGCATGGTTAGGTTGTCGACACCGACCTCGTCGATCATCTCGGCAGCGGTCGACGCGATGAGCGCCCGTCCGAGCGGCTGCCGTTCTTCAGCTGAATTTCGGGTCGCCACACGCGTGACTATACGCGTACACAAGCCTGGGACGCCTGCTACCCACTGGCGGCCACCACCGATCCGGAGAGGCAAACAATGAACTCTGTCCTGCGCAACCCGCCCGATCCACACCGGTTGGACGTACTGCTGCGGCGCTGCCGTCTCGAGGTCGATAACGCGACACTGCCGTCGGCTCAGGTGGCGGTGAACGTCGGTGGCGTCGAGTACGCATTCGAGACCTTCGGCGACGCGACGGCTTCGACACGGTATGTGCTGCAGTCCGCGGGCAGACCGGTCGTCGCCGGTGTGCTGTGGAAACTCATCTCCGACGGCCTGCTCGACATCGGCCGCACCGTCGCCTCCTACATTCCCGAATTCGGCACTAACGGCAAGGATGTCGTCACCGTGGAACAGGTGGTGACCCATGTCGGAGGCTTTCCGCTCGCCCCGCTGGGCTATCCGCAGATGCTGGATCGGGCCGAGCGGCTGAAGGCGTTCTCGAAATGGCGTCTGACAGCGGTGCCGGGGGCCGCGCTGGAGTTCCATCTCACCTCGGCGGCGTGGGTCATCGACGAGTTGTGCGTGCGGCTCACCGGCCGGCCGATCGCGGAGTACCTGCGCGCCGAGCTCGCCGCGCCGTTGGGTCTGGACAGCATCGAGATCGGTCCGCCTGTCGACCGTCAGCGTGACGTCGCGCCGTTTGTGCGAACCGGCGCCGATGACAGCGACGAGCCAGACCCCTGGGGCCCTTGGTATCTCGCCAACCCGGAGATTCTCGCCGCGGGTGAGCCCAGCCATTCGATGGTGTCGACGGCATCCGACCTTGCGGCCTGGTATCAGGCGTTGATGTCCTCACCGCTGTGGCGACGGGAGGCGGTCGAGGATGCGCTGCGTGTCCGGGTTGTGCTGCCCATCACCGGGATGCGCGGAGGCACACCGAGCGTGCCGGGCAACGTCGCCCTATTCGTGTTGGTCGCCGGTGACGACGGACTCTCGCGTGGATTCCTGCCGACGGCCACCGGTCCGCGCACCTTCGGCCACGGCGGGGCACCCTGCCAGATCGGGTTCGCCGACCCGCAGACCGGTCTGTCCTTCGCGTTTCTGACCAACGGATACCCGGCGTCGGGCTACGAGCAGTCGCGCATCGGCCTGAACCGGATCATCAACATCGCCAACCTCGCCGCCGACTGCTTCAGCTGACGGGTCAGATGCCCAACCGCTCGAGGAGCCGTTCGTAACGCAGGGCCGGCCCACCAAGGAGCATCTCCGATGCCACGGCGCGGCGGAAGTACAGGTGCGCGGGGTGATCCCACGTGAATCCGATGCCGCCCAGAACCTGGATGGTCTCCCTGGCGACGAACGCCGCACCGGCGGACGCGGTGATGTGCGCGGCCGCAGAGGCTATCGCGGATTCTGCCGAGGTCTCGGGAGCCACACGCACGGCGTCGTCGGTGGCCGCGCGCGCCAGCTCGACGTGCGCGAGCATCTCGGCGCAGAGGTGCTTGACAGCCTGGAACGTTCCGATCGGACGACCGAACTGGACCCGCACCTTGGCGTGTTCGACACTCATCTCCAGACAACGCTGCGCGGCACCCACTTGCTCTGACGACAGTGCCAGGGAGGCCAAGTCCAGCAGTCTGGACAGCGCCCGACCACCGGCACCCTGACGGCCAACCGGTTGTGCGAGAGCCGAATTCAACCGGATCGTCGCCAGGGGGCGCGTCGCGTCCAGGACGCGCATCGGCTCGATCTCGACGCCGGGCTCAGCGGCGTCCACCGCGAAGAGCGTCGGACCGGACAGGGTGCGGGCGAACACCAGCACCAGATGTGCGGTGGTGGCGTTGGGCACCCAGGACTTGGTGCCGGTCACCCGCCACGAGCCGTCGGGCTGTTCGGTCGCCCGGGTGCTGATCATCGCGGGGTCCCACGAACCGTCCCGTTCGGCGACGCCGACTGTGCCCCGGAACGAGCCGTCGGCGAATCTCGGAAGGCGGCGTTCACACTCGCGGTCGTCACCGGCGAGCAGAAGAGCTTGAATTGCAACAAAGTTCGCGAAGAACGGCGTGGGCGCCAGCGCGCGACCGAGTTCCTCGAAGACGATCGCGAGCGCGGGAAAGCCGGCTCCTTCGCCGCCGAACCTCTCCGGTACCGCGAGGGCGTGCAGCCCGAGGGTGCTCATCTCAGCCCATAGTGCGGTGTCGAAAGCGTCGGGGGACTCGATGAGCTCACGCACCCTGTGCTCGGGGGTCTTGGCCTCCAGGAACTTGCGGAGCGTGGCGCGCAGATCGTCGAGTTCCTGCAGCGAAGCGGTCACCGGCCGGGGTCTTTCGGCAGTCCCAGGACTTGTTCGGCGAGGATGTTTTTCATGATCTCCTCGGTTCCGCCGAGGATGCGCAGCGCCGGCGACGCCAGCAACAGCTCCGACCACGCGAACGTGCCCCACTGGCCATCGTCGGCGATGATGCGCGGCCCGAGCACCTCGGCGGCGAAGTGTGCGCTGCGGGTGATGTTGCGGGCGTGAATCAGCTTGGCGATCGAGCGCTCGGGCCCCATCGGCTGGCCGTTCTCGGTCTTGCGCACGGCCGATCGGTTGAGGCTGGCGACGGCCATCGCTTCGGCGAGCACGGTGCCGAGGTCGCGACGGAGGGCTCGGTCGTCCCAGGTCCAGGTCGCACGCATGAGCGCCGAAAGAAACTGCGGGGTGAGCGCGTGCATGACGTCGGGGGTGTCGGATGTGGCCACGACGTCGCGTTCGGCGGTCAGCGTGGTCAGCGCGACGGTCCAGCCACCGTCGATGTCGCCCAGCCGGTTGCGGTCGGGCACCTTGACGTCAGTGAGGAACACCTCGTTGAACTCGCTGCCGCCGGTCATCTGGCGCAGCGGTCGTACCTCGACACCCGGGTCGTGCATATCGACCATGAACGCGGTCAGGCTGCGATGCTTGGGGGCGTCGGTGTTTGTCCGACAAAGGATTTCGCCGACGTCGGCGTGCTGCGCCGCGGACGTCCACACCTTTTGCCCGTTGAGGACCCAGGTGTCCCCGTCGCGCACGGCACGCGTCTGGACCGCGGCCAGATCGGACCCGGCCGCGGGTTCGCTGAACAACTGGCACGCGATCATGTCGCCGCGATACAGCGCGGGCAGGAGGCGATCACGGAGTTCGGCCTGGCCGTGCGCCAGGATTGTCGGGCCGATCAGGCCGAGGCCGACCACCGACAGCTGCGTCGTGTCGGCAACATCGAACTCGGATTCGACGGTGTTGTAAGCCAATTGGTAGGTGATCGGAAGGTCGAGGCCGCCGTAGCGGGCCGGTCCGGTGATCCAGCCCCAGCCGTTGTCGTAGCGCCGCGCCTGCCAGTTGCGCGCCGCGACGACCGCCCGGCGCTCCTCCTCCGCCGTCCCGGTGGCGAAGTAGCTGACGCGGTCACTGCCCTCACCCCACCGCCGTTCCGTGGTGACCACGCGGTCGGCGTGCGCCAGGAGGAACCGCCGGGCGGATTCGCAGAACGAATCGACGTCGGCGGTGTCGGGTCGCAGGTCAGGCCGGGCTGGCGATTGTCTTGATCTGCAGGTATTCACGAAAGCCCGCCTCGCCATGCTCGACACCGTCGCCGCTGATCCCGTAGCCGCCGAATGGGGCGTCCGGCGCGAGGAACAATGAGTTGTTGATGTTCACCGTGCCGGCCTTAAGGCGGTTCGCCACTTTCCAGGCCCGCTCTTCGTCGCGCGACTGCACGTACGCCGACAATCCGTAGCGGCTGTTGTTGGCGACTCGGATGGCTTCCTCGTCGTCGCCGTCGTAGCGGATCACCGACAGCACCGGCCCGAACACCTCGGTCTGGGCGATCTCGGAGTTCTCATCGACATCGGCGAGGATGGTGGGCTCGAACCAGAATCCCTTGCCGCCGCGGTCGGCCCGCTTGCCGCCGACAACGATGCGCGCCCCCCCGGCCGCCGCCCGAGAGACGAGGCCGTCGACGCGCTGCACTTGTTCTTCGCGGATGATCGGTCCGACGACGGTCGCGAGATCGGTGGGGTCGCCGAACGGAACGGCGATCACCGCCGCAGTGAGACGGTCGAGCACCTCGTCGTAGATGTCGGCGTGTACCACCATCCGGGTCGCCAGCGCGCAACCCTGCCCGCTGTTGGTCATGCACATCCCAATCCCGAACGCGCAGGCCAGATCCAGGTCGGCGTCCGGCAGCAGAATATTCGCCGACTTGCCGCCCAACTCGAGGACCACGTGCCGGATGCCGACCGCGGCGTTCTGCGCGATCCGCTGACCGACCGCGGGCGAGCCGGTGAAATGGAAGAGGTCGACGCGCGAGTCGGTGGTCAGTGCTTCGCCGGCGATGGCCTTGTCCGCGGAACTGATCGTGTTGACGATGCCCGGCGGGATGTCGGTGGTCTCAGCCGCCACCTTCGCGATCAGGGCGCCCGTCAGGGGCGTGTCCGACGCGCTCTTGAGGACGACGGCGTTGCCGGTGGCCAACGCGTGCCCGACCTTCCAGATATTGGTCATGAACGGTGCGTTCCACGGCGTGATCGCGCCGACGACGCCATATGCCTCGTATCGGATCCGATGCTTGCTTCGCATGCCCAGGATCTCGTAGGGCGAAAGATCCTGCTCCCACCGCCACGTCTCGATCAGCCCATTGAAGTAGCTCATATCCTCGATCATCGCGTCGACATGGCTGAGGGTGGTGGTGTAGGGCGTTCCCGCTTCAGCGACGGCGATTTGCCTGAACACCTCGGCGTCCTTCCGCAGGCCGATCTGCAGTTGCTCGAGGCACTTCCGCCGGAATTCGTGGTCGGTGCTCCAGTTCGTGGTGTCGATCGCGTTGCGCGCGGCGCCGACGGCCAGGCTGACGTCTTCGGGGGCGGCGTCTGCGGCGGTGGCGACGACCGATTCGTCGGCGGGGTTGACGACCGGGTAGCGTCTGCGGGCCCGCGCCTCGACGAACTCTCCGCCGATGAACAGGCGGCCCTCGTGGTCAACACTCGATGTCATAGCGGTTCCTCGCGATCGTGCGGCCCTTTCCCAACACCGTACTATACATGTATAGTAAATCGCCGTGAACTCCAATGGGGAACTGAACCCCATAGCAGACAACCTCTTTCGACAAACGACGGATGGCCTGCACCTGATCGGCGGGCGCTGCTCGAACTGTGGCGACGTGATGTTTCCCGTGCGCGCCACGTGCGCGAACTGCCAGAGCACCGAAGTCGCCGAGGAACTGCTTCCGCGGCGCGGGAGTGTGTGGACCTGGACCACCCAGTCATTCCTGCCCAAAGCCCCGTACACCGGCTCAGAGACCGAGGCGGATTTCCAAGGCTTCGTCGTCGGCTACGTGGATCTGCCCGGCGCGTGCCTGGTGCAGACCCGCATCGACGTTCCGCCGGAACGAGCCGCCGACGCGGCCGCCATCGGTACCGAGGTCGAAACCGTGGCCATCGAATTCACCCGGGGCGGGGACGGTTCGCCCGTACACACCTACGCCTTCCGGCCGGTCAGTGCGCCGGTGCGGGAAGGACGGTGACCGGACATGACCGCCATGGCGATTGTGGGCATCGGCATTCACCCCTTCGGGCGGTTTGACGAATCGGCACAACAGATGGCCTTGTCGGCGATCAGGCAGGCACTGGCCGACGCCCAGGTGAGCTGGCCCGAGGTCGAGCTGGCGGCCGGGGGCAGTCTGGACGGCGGGCAGGCCGATGTGCTGGTCGGCGAGCTCGGGCCGACGGGCATACCTTTCATCAACGTGCTCAACGGATGTGCCACCGGCGCCGCGAGCCTCATTACCGCGCGCAACATGATCGCGGCCGGCATGGGCAATCTCGGCTTGGTCGTCGGGTTTGACAAGCACCCGCGCGGCGCGTTCACGGCACCAGATGTCACCGCGTGGGGAGTGGGGCGGTGGTACGGCGAGACGGGCATGTTTGTCAATCCGCAGTTCTTCGGCATGAAGACCCAGCGCTATCTGCACGACCACGACATCCCGCTGCAGACGTTGGCGGACGTCGCGACGAAGGCGTACTCGAACGGGGAGCTGAACCCGAATGCGTGGCGGCGCAAGCCGATACCGCCGGAGGATATAGCCGACTCCCGAATGCTCAATCACCCACTGCGGCAGTTCATGGTGTGCTCGCCCAGCGAGGGCGCCGTCGCGCTCGTCGTCTGCCGCCCCGATATCGCCTACAAGTACTCCGACACACCGGTGTACGTGCGGGCGGCCGAGCTGAGCGGCCGCAAGTACGGTTCGTTCGAGCTCTTCCAAACGTCGTTGCCGCGGGATCTGCCGCACACGCCGTCCGAACTGGCTTCGCAAAAGGCTTACGCGGCAGCGGGTTTAGCACCCAACGACATCGACGTGTGGCAGGTTCAGGACACCGAGAGCGGCGCCGAGATCATGCACATGGCCGAGGTCGGGGTCTGTGAACACGGCGCGCAGCCCGAGCTCATCGCCTCCGGGGAGACCGCCATCGCGGGGTCAAAGCCGGTCAACACCGATGGCGGACTGCTCGCCAACGGCGAGCCCGTCGGGGCATCGGGGTTGCGCATGGTCTACGAGGCCTGCCTGCAACTTCGCGGCGAAGCTGGCGATCGCCAGGTGGCCCGCGCGGAGACCGCGTTCACCCACGTCTACGGCGCACCCGGGATCAGCGCCTGCACCATCCTCAGTACGGACGCTCCCCGGTGACGGCCACCGCGACGGATCCGATCGTCGAGGACTTCGACGCGGCCTTGACCCTGGCGGCTGACCAGCTGGCCCACCTGCGAGTGCCGGAGGCAGATCTCGGCGCGCAGGTGACGAAGTTCAGAAAGTTGATGAACTGGCTGTTCGACGACGGGTGGGTGCGATGGGGCTGGTCGAAGGACGTTGGCGGGCTTGGCGGGTCGCCCTTGGTGCGCTGCGCAATTCTGGAACGACTTGCGTTGCGCGGTTACGAGATTCCCTACCACCTGCAGACCCTGGAGGTCGTGGGGCCCGCCGTTGCCAAGTATGCGCCGGCGTTGGCGGCGCGGCTGCTGCCGGCCGCCCTGCGAGGTGACGAACTGTGGTCGCAGGGCTTCTCCGAGC
>NZ_JBOGDB010000010.1:0-9600 GCF_050701515.1 Mycobacterium sp.
TCGAAATTCATGATGTCCGCGGAGACCAGGCTGTACAGCCACTGGTCCGTCAGGCCGAACAGCAGCCCGAGCACACCGCCGATGATGCCGATGCCTGCCGCCTCGGCCAGGACCATCTGCAATGTGAACCGCCGACTGGATCCCATCGCCCGCATTACGCCAATCTCCCGACGCCGTTCGAGAACCGAAAGCGTCAACGTGTTGAAAAGTGCTACAGCGCCTACCAATACGACAATGATCCATACGGCATTGGCGATGAACATGCTCTGATGCAGCGGCGCCTCCACCCCTGCCAGCGCCGTGCGCCCGTCGTATACATAGGTCGGCGCGGGCACCACGCGGCGGACATCGGCCATCAAGCGGTCCGGATCCACGCCTGGGGCCGCGGCGATCTGGAGTGTGGTCGCCGCGGGGCGGTCGAACCACGCCCGCATTTGATCGAGGTCCATTCCGACGGTGCCGATGACCGTCGAGAAGTACGGCACCAACGCCAGCACAGTCGTTTCCCGCGGGCCGTGTGGCGTCTGCAGCGACAGTCTGTCGCCGACTCGGACATCGAGAATCTTGCCCAGATTCTGCGTGAGCACCACGCCCCGACCGGCGAGCACCTCGTTGCGTACCCGTTCATCGAGTGCGTGGAACAGCGAATCGTTGGTGCCGGCGGAGAATCCGGCCAGCATCACGCGCGTGCCGCCAACCACGGCGAACCCGTTTGCGCCCTCGGTGACGCGCGCCACTCCCGGCACAGCGGCCACCTTTTCGGTAAGTCCCTGCGGAAGCGCATCGGTCGGATAGCTGTCGGGAGGGTTTGCGCTCACCCACACGTCGACATCCGCGACTGACGCGAAAATGCCGCGCGCCGACCGGATCATGTCGTTGTTCGTCCCGGTGATCACGACGGTGGTGACGACCGCGATGAGCACCGTCATCACGGTGGCCCATACTCGCCGCGGCGCACGCTCGATCGTCGCCGCCGCGAGTGCCCCGACCGAGCCGAACATTCGCGCGGTGGCGGCGGTGGCCTTGACGATAGGCATGGTGAGCGCGAAGCCAAGCGCGATCTCGGCGCAGAAAAGCGCCGTCATCGCGACAACGGCCAACGTGCCGCGTTGGCCTAGCGCGAGCACGATCGACACGCCGAACACCGCGACTGCCCCAATCCCACATGCGACCCGCAGCCATCGCGGCACCCGGTCAGCCGCTGAAACCCCGACAGGCGCCAACGCCTCGATCGGTGAAACCTTGTATACTTGCCTCCCGGCCATCGCCGCCGCGGCCATGCTGGTGAGGACCGTCGCGACGATGGCGGCTGGTATCGCGTAGCCGGGCAGCCAATACTCGATTCGGGCTTCGAGCCCTTGGGCTATTGCCGGAGGCAATCGACCAATCGCAATGCGGCCCAGGAGTATTCCGATGCCAGATCCGATCGCTCCGCCGATCAGGCCGAGAACCGCGGCCTCCGCGAGCATGTCGTGAACGATGGTGACGCGTCGTCCGCCGATCGCGCGCAGCATCGAGATGACCGGCCGGCGCTGGGTGATCGCCATGGTCACGGTGGTGTAGATCAGGAAAGCGCCGACCACCAAGGCAACCGCCGCACCCATCAGGGCCATGTAGTTCATCATCTTGACACCGTCACCGGCCCGGGCGGCCCGCATACTTGGGTCCGCGACGATGGCTCGGCCGTCAACGGCGGCGGTGACCGCGTTACGAACTGCGGCGAAATCGGCGTCCGGTTTCGTGGTGATCAGTATCGAGTCGAGCTGCCCTTGTCGCCCGGTAACGTTCTGCGCCAGTGCAAGTGGGGCAAGGACATAGTGTCCGCCGTTCAAATCCGCTTGTTGCTCGCCCTGCAGCACGTCGGTGACTGTGACCCGGCCCGAGCCCAGCCGAAACTGCTCGCCTTTCGCATGACCGGCGGTCGGTCCAACCTGGACACCGTCCGGTGCCGCGGACAGCTCTTCCAACGGTTGTGAAACCGCGTCTCTCAACGCGCCGCCCAACGCGGCAATCCTGTTGTCCGCGCCGAACAACAGGACCGGAGCCGATGCCGTGGGCGCCGACATCCGGATCATCGGTGCCGCGGTCGCGACGCCGGGAACCGCGGCTACATCGGCCGTCACCGAGTCGGGGAATCCCGCGTCGGTGATGCCCGATACCTCTAGCGCGGCGATGCCGGCGATCCCGTCGGACAGCCGGTTGACCGATCCGGTGATCGACCCGAAGATGCCGAATACCGCGACCAGATACATTGCGGACACCGCCATTACGGCGATTGAGGCGATGGTGCGCCGACGATGTACGGCGAGCTCGCGCAGGCTGAACACGCGTAGCCGGCTCGCCGCAGCGGCGAACGCCGACCCGGGTCTCACCCCTGGACCGCCGACATCTCGTCGGACCCGAGCCGACCGTCCTGCAGCGTGATCACCCGATCGGTCGCCGCCGCGGCATCCGAGTTGTGCGTCACCATCACCACCAGCCGCCGGCGGCCCTCCTCGTGCGCCACCTCGGCGAGAAGCGCCAAGATCGAAGCGCCCGTTGCGGAATCGAGGTTCCCGGTTGGTTCGTCAGCCAGGATCAGCGGCGGGTCCATCATCAATGCCCGCGCCACCGCGACCCGCTGCATTTGGCCACCGGACAGTTCCGCCGGTCGGTGCTGGGTGCGGTTACCGAGGCCGACCCGATCCAGCAGCCGGACGGCATCCGGATTGGCCTTGCCCAGTCGCATGCCGTCGAGCAGCCTCGGGACGGCCACGTTCTCCCACGCCGACAGCGTCGGCAGCAGGTTGAAGAACTGAAAGACGAATCCCACGCGATGATGACGAAACTCCGACTGCTGCTCGTCGGACAGGCGGCCGATCTCGTCGCCGTCGAACGTGATCGACCCGGAATCGGGGGAGTCCAGTGCGCCGAGCAGATGCAGTAGCGTGCTCTTGCCGGCCCCCGACGGTCCGACCACCGAAACGAACTGCCCACCAACCAGGCGCAGGCTGATCTCGTCGAGCGCGCGCACTGTTTGACCGCCGACCCTGTACTCGCGCACCACATCACGGAGCTCGATGGTCAGTTCGGGCCGGGGCGTATCGGAGGTATCGACTCGTGCAGCTTACTCCCTGTTACGCGCCCAGCTCCGCGGCGGCGATGCCGAAAACTTCGTCCGCTGCACCGACGGCCACGAAGTGACCGGCTCCCTCGACTGGATGCCATACCGCCCCAGGCATTCGGTCAGCCACCGCCTTGTTGATCGGATCCGGTACCAGTCGATCATCCAAGCCTTGCCACAAGTGGACTGGCCGTTCGATCGTTGCCACGTCGAAAGCCCAACTCCGATAGAGGAGTTCAGCGTCGCGAACCAGCCCGCCGCTGCCTTGAGCGAAAGATTCGGCCATTTCGTCGCCGAAGGCGTTTTCGATCTGCGGTTGCAGCAGAATCTCGCGGTCGTAATCGTTGACGGATTTGCGCAGCTGTTTGACGAAGCTTTTGGGGAAGTGTTTGGCGGTGATCCCAAGGGTCGCGTACATGAGGCGGAAGCCGGGTTTGAAACGCAGTGCGAGGGACCCCCCGAGCGCATCGACCTTCGAAAGCTGATCGGCTGCCCAGTTGTCCCCAAACGTTCCGTAGCTGCCGGGGGCGATGCTGGTGACGTGGCGCAGTCGGGCGGGATCGATGTAGGCGGCCGCCGCAAGTGCCCATGGGCCACCCTCCGACCAGCCTGTCACGCCGAATTCCTGGTATCCCAACGCGTCGGCGATGGTCACCAAGTCGTCGGCCCAGCCAGAGTAGGTGCGGGTCTGTTGGGGACTGGACCGTCCCATGCCGGGTCGATCGACGCAAATGAGCCGTAACCGATTCTTCGATGCTGAGTCCGCGAAGAGGCGGGCCTCGAGCCGGCAACCAGGCCCGCCGTGGTTATGGATAACGAGCGGTCCGTTCGGATCGCCGACTTCGAGATATGTGAGAGTACGGCCGTCTAGGGTCGATACCGATGTCGTTTCTCCGATGCCTGGGTGCATGACTCCATACCCTATCGAGCTGATCTCGGGAATCGGCCGGGCATACGCGGTCGTTAAATTTTGCTAAGATGACGGATCTACTTCGCTAATGTGCCACTATGTGGTGCACCGTACCCGTCATAAACCAGCCGTCAGATACAGATTGGACAGCAATATGAGGTCACAATGTAGTTTGCCTCGCCGTCTCTCAGCCGTTGCCGGGCTCGCCGCCATTGTTGCGATGGGCGGCATCACCGCCGCTTGCGCCGAAGAAGCAGAAGAGGCGCCCGAAACACCGACGACAACCACGACGACGACCACCACGTCTCCCGCGGCTCCGGCCTCGCCGACGGAGAAGGCGCCGCGTATCGACCCCCACCCGCAGAACCCGTTCTCACCGACCGTCTATGCGCCCCCGGCGCCGACGGCCACACCCGGTCATCACTAAGGCCGCGCGTCGACTCTCGGCGCTCACCGCGGCGGCGGCGCTGATCGTCGCATCGGACATCTGCGGCTGCGCGCCGCTGCGTACGGCGGCGATCACCGGACCGTTCGCGTCGCTGCTGGCCAGCTCCAGTGATCTCGGCCCGTCGCGCTCGGGTGACGCGCAACTCACCGTCACGTTGCCGGACTCGAGTCGCCCCGCCGCGCTGATGGGCTGGGCGAGCGCGAGAGAACTATGGGTGCGCTGGCGGCCCGGCGATGCGTGGGCGATCGTCGAGGGCGCCGCCCAGGATCTGGCACGGGCCTTCGAGGTGCCGGTGCACGACTACCGGGGCCCAAAGGGGCAGCTGTTCTATGCGTCGACGCAGCAGCCCTCGGTGCCGTCGGCACTGCACGGTGTTGTCGCCGACCTGGGCCGAATCATGGGCTACACCCCGCACCGCACCAAAGGCCCGGGAATTCTTCCGCTGGACGTGCCGAAAGGGGGGTTGACGCCCCGCGGCTTGTTGGAGGCGTACAACGCGACCCCGCTCGCCGAGGCCGGCTTCACCGGCAAGGGCGCGACCATCGTGTTCTTCGAGTTCGATAGGTACGACCAGAAGGACCTTGACACCTTCGCCGACACATCGGGGTTGCCGAGGTTCACTCCGGTGGTAATCGGGGGGCGACCCGCCGAATCGCACGGCGAAACGGCGATGGATCTCCAAGTGGCACACGCGATTGCGCCGGATGCACGGCTCGTCGTCGTGAACGCGAGATCAACCGTGGAGGGGGACGGGGCCTACGAGAAGATCGGCCGAATGTTCTCCGAGGCCGATCGCCAGTTCCCCGGTGCGGTGTGGAGTCTGTCGATCGGGTGGGGGTGCGAGGCGCTGGTCAACGCCGCCGATCTGGCGCCGGTGGAGTCCGCGCTGGCTGCTGCACAACAACGTGGCACGTCGGCGTTCGATGCCAGCGGGGACACCGCGGGCCTGGAATGCAAGGGCGGCGACGAGTGGTCCGCTCCGCCGGGGCCGGATGACGTGGGGCTGGACACCGTCTCATCGCTGCCCGCGATGACCGCGGTCGGCGGAACCACCCTGTCGACGGGTCCGCGCGGGCAGTGGGTCGCCGAATACCCCTGGGTGGACTCGCCGTTGTCGCAAGGGACAAGCGGCGGAGTTTCGGCCCTGTTCGACCGGCCGGAATGGCAGGACCACTTGGTTGTGAAGCGGGACACCGAGCGGCGCCGCCTATCGCCCGATGTCGCCGCCGTGGCCGATCCGTTCACCGGCGTCAGGTTCATCTTCAATCAGCGCGAGGTGATCGGCGGCGGTACCTCCCAGGCAGCGCCGATTTGGGCCGCATTGACCGTCCTGATGAATCAATACCTGGTGGCGAATAGCGGTCGCCCACTAGGGAACATCAACCCCCTGCTGTATCGAGTCGCGGCCGGGTCGAACCAGCCCGGTTTCCGCGACATGCGCCGTGGCGGCAACGCGGTCGACATGTCGCAGCCCGGCTACGACCTGGTGACCGGGCTCGGCAGCCCGAACACCTACAACCTCGCCCGCAACCTCCTCGATCTCCAGAAGGGGGTGGCACCGCGGTGACCACTGCGGGCGACCGTCCCGCCATGTCCATGGTCAGTTCGCTTTTTCCGCATCTTCCTCATCGTTCGCGCGCACCGTTTCGAGTGGCGCTGGCGATTCTGGTCCTGGTGTTGATCGCGCTCGCCCTGCTGCGGTGGCAGGCGCCGTTGATCACCATCAGCGCGGTCGGCTTCCCGCTGGTGTTTCTGCTGTACCTCTACGAGGCGGACATCCATCGCGACGTGCCGGTCCGTTCCCTCGCACTGACCGCGGTGATGGGTGTCGGACTGGGTGTCGGATGGGCGTTGTGGACCGGCGCGGTCGTCGCCGACCATTACGACGTCGCCTTGGGTGCGAGGGAATCCGACGGGCAGATGCTGCTGATCGGGCTGGCGATCCGGGCAGGTGGCGCCGCCCTCATGCTTCTCCCGGCCGTGGTGATGCGACTAATGCGTCCATCGACCCGTGAATCGTTGGACGGGTTCGTGATTGGAGCACTGAGTGCAGTCAGCTTCACCGCTGCGGCGACGCTGACGCGGTTGGCCCCCCAATTCGCGACAGGGGTCACGGCCGATGACCGACCCGCCAGCGGCCTGCTGGTGCAGGCCGGCATTCATGGCATTGCGGTGCCCCTGACCGCCGCGGCGATGGGCGGCTTGGTGGGGGCGGCGCTGTGGTTCGGCCGGCCGGTGCTGGTTGTGTCGAGTGTGCTTGTGACACTTGCTCTTTACGCCGGATTGGGACTGATCGAAGTCACCCCGGTGCTGCAGGGACTGCACGTCGGGCTGCACCTACTGATCGCGGTGTCCGCCCTGCTGGCCTTGAGGATTGGGCTACAACTGACCTTGTTGCGTGAGGCGCACGACCCAGCGGACCCGAGCGGACCCAGCCGCGCGTCATCGCGCACGTCGCGCAAGGCCGTAGCGCCGGTGCACCACACCACCAACAGCTGGCTGCTCACGAGGTTGGGCGCCGGTGTCGGCGTCGCAGTCGCGGCGGGAGTGACGGCGGCGGTATTGGCCACCCCCGTCGCCCCGCGCTATGTGTGCCCGCCGGATTGCGGGCGTCCGCCGATCGGGACACCGATCGAATCGAACCCGCGCTTCGTCGCCGCCGACGTCGAATTCTCGGTGCAATATCCCGGCCCCGGCACGGCGTATGAGGCGACGCTGAATCCGGACGGGGTAGACCTGCAGTTTGTCGCCGGCGACACCGGCACGATGCAGTTGTTCGGTCTACCTGCCGGCAATCGCACACCGCGGCAGATCGCCGAGGACCTGATCGGCGAGAACTATCCCGACGCCGAGGTCGACTACGAGATCCCCAATGCGCTGGTGGGATACCAACCCGGGTACGGCGTCGTCGCCGACGATTATCCGCAGGATGCCAGCGGCACCTTCACCCGGCTGCGGCTGGTGGTCATGGTTGCGGTCAAGAACGACTATGCGTTGGTCGCCGCAGCGATCGGTCCCTACCACGAATTCAGTCCGGACTTCGGGACCGGGCATCCGTCGGGCGTCAACCTCCAACTCGCAATGGACATGGGGAAATACGTCAACAGCTTCAAGTGGCTACGCGACCAGCCCAGTTGACACGGGTGGCTAACGAAGCCTGCGTCGAGCCCGCGTATTTCACATCGAAAATTTCTTCTGCCGCTGCCCGATACAACTCTTCGTGCTCGTAGCCGGACCGAAGAACCGTACTTAACCAGCGTGGATAGGGCTGGACCGACCCCGGTTGCCGCCCCGGTCCCGCAGGTGACTCATTCCTCGGACCTTTACAGAATTGTGACAATTCGTCGGTTTGCTCGTATGGTGTCTTTCCGTGGGCCGGCACTCGTTAGCCAAAAGCCGACGGAAGTCGCCACTAGGCCTGGCTGCGGTCGCTGCCCCGGCCGCCGTGTTCTTCGCGACCGTTGGAGATGTCCATCCGCTCGCCGCCGGCGGCGATGCCGATCAACGTGCCGACGACGTTGCGCCGCGCTCCGTCGACGACGTTGCGCCGCGCTCCGTCGAGGTCGTCGCGGCGGAACCGCCCGCATCTTCGCCGGCGCCGTCGGGTGTGCAGGTAGTTACGAGTTCCGCTCCCGGCGAGGTGGTGTCGGCATCGAGATGGCGGGTGGTTGAGCGCTTGTTACCTGCTGGGCTCGCTACCGAACAGGGCCTACAGGTCAGAACCATCCTGGCCGCTCGCAGTATCAGCGCGGTGTTCCCCGAGATTCCCGACATCGGCGGCGTTCGACCGGATTCGCTTCCATGGCATCCCCACGGTCTGGCGCTCGACGTGACGATCCCCAACCCCGGTACCGCCGAGGGCATCGCCCTCGGGAACGAGATCGTCGCCTACGTACTCAAGAACGCGGATCGATTCGGGTTGAAAGATGCGATCTGGCGTGGCGTCTACTACACCACAACCGGCGCGCAAGCAGGTGGTTACGGCCACTACGACCACGTCCACATCACCACCACCGGAGGCGGATACCCCACCGGTGAGGAAATCTACGTCCGCTAGGCCCTGCGGCGGTCAGCGCTAATCGTCGTCGTCGTCGTCGTGGTCGCGGTCGTGCCAACGGGGACCGTCGACGTCAACGTCAACCCAGTGGTCTACCCACGGGACGTCGACGCACGCGCTTGCAACTCCCCAGGGTCCCCGCACACACCCGCCCGGGTCGGCTGATGCCGGGGCCGCGCCGATGACAGCGATTACCGGTGGCGCCGCGATTACGCCAAATGCCGCTGCAACCGTCGTGAGCGTCCGAGTCCTCATCTGATCGCACCTCCAGTTCTGGCTCCCCGACCGATACCGACCCGATACCGACCATAGTTCCGAGTGATGTGATGGGCCAGCCGACGGCTGCCCGGGCTTCGACGAAAATGGGTCATTGGCAACGCATTCCGAATATTTCCGGCACGATCGCAGCAGGCACGACGGGCCTATACACAGCGCCCTAGCGAAGCTGACGGGAACACGTGGTTGGCACACGTCAAATTCGATCTGGGCGGGTACTGCCAGTTCGCGGAGCCGATGACGGGATTCCGCAGCTGCTCTTCGATCACACACAAGAATGCAAGAGGGTCACCGTGCCTCGGCCAAGGGGCAGCTACGGTGATGACCGTACGGGCGGTGCAGAACCGACTCGGCGTCAGTCAGCCTGGGGCAACGAATCTCTTGCGGTCGCTGACCACCAAAGGCATCGTCCGTGAAGTCGGCACAGGGCCCGTTCGACATCGCTGGTACGCGGAAGAGATTCTTGAGGTGGTCGACCCACAGTTCACACGTAATCCGAAGTGGACACACAGATCGCTGTTCGGTTACTGAGTCAAACGCTCCGAGAGTTCAGGTTGTGGCCGGGAAAGCAAACCTGTGATGCGGCGTTCGAACTGCACGAGTTTGGCGGGTTGCGTCACCTGCGGACATTGTCGTGTCGAGACGCACCTTCGGGCCACCTGTGCGTCGAACCACTCGGCGGGTCCGTTCACACCGTGTCGGCGGGGGTGCCAGCCTGCCGAGCGAAGCGACGTTCGATAGCGTTTGCGCTGGTAAGCGTGGAGCCGATGACGGGAATCGAACCCGCGTATTCAGCTTGGGAAGCT
>NZ_JBOGDB010000011.1:0-4231 GCF_050701515.1 Mycobacterium sp.
AAGGCGAAATGAGCTTCGCGAGCCCATATCCCGACGTCCAAGTCAGGCACCGAGACTAGCTACCGCGAGATGGTTGCGTCGCAAGGACCTACGGCCGGCCTGACCGCGCAGCGTTCTGCGCCGCCCGCGCCTGCCGGTAGCCGAGGGCCGCGCCGACCGCGGGTATCAGAAGCAGGCCGGCCAGCCCGAACAGCGGATCGCTCGTCGAAGTGGATCGCGCCGCGCCCAGCTTGGGCACCAGCCGAGGTGGCTGACCGCGGTCGATCCGCGGCGGCTGCGGGAGGTCTATGACCACACGCTCTGGCGCCGGCGGCGCGACCTCGGGCGCGACCGGCATTTCGACCGGCGGATCGAAGTCGCGGTGCCGCACCACGGGCGGACGCCCGTTTCCGATCTTCACCCGCGGCGTTCGGACCGACACCGCGGGTGCCCCGCCATGGTCGGACCCCGATCGGGCGGACGGGCCAGGCTCCTCGACGACGCCGGGCTGGTCTGCCGCCGCGCGCTCGGCGATCGTCAGGTTCTCCGGCGCGCGAAGGCCCTCTTGATCGGTGCGAGCCGTTCCGACGCGCATGAGTGGGCCGTCGTCCGCCAGTGTCGGATTCCTGTCGAGGCGATCACCCTTGCCGCCGCGGTCCCAGCGCCCCCGGTCATCGCGGCTGGAATGAGACCCCGAGCCGCGATCGTCGGCAACCGCGGGGGTTGAGACGGGGCCGAAGGTCAGCAGAGACGCCGCGACGACACCGACACCCGCCGCAAGGCGAATGTTGGATCGGACCACAGGTATGCATTCTTACACATTGCCTTTGCCCGGCAAACGTCAATTCAAGATTGCGGCCGGGTCGGCGGCGACGGCATCGGTCGCTTGCTGGGTCAGCTCGGTCGCGGTACGCGCCCACTGCAGAGTCGCCCCGGCCAGCCCACACGTCGGCGTGATGCCGATGCTTTCAGGCAGCTCCGACCGCGCGAAGCCGAGTCGGTCGGTGAACGCGACCACCGACTTGGCGACCTCCTCCGCCGACAGCCTGCGTTCGGACGCGGTGGAAGGGACGACACCCAGCATCACGGTGCGGCCGGACTCGACGAACTCGCCCATGCCATCGAAATCGGCAGCCAACAGCGTTGAAAAGTCAACAGATAGCGCATGAATGGTACTGCGCTGCAACAGCTTCCAGGGCAGGCCCGGCGCACAGCTGTGCATCGCCACCTCGCCGCCGACGATGTCGACGCAGTCGTCCAGCAGCGCGGCAGCGACCGCTTCGTCGACCGGCTGCACCGGGGTCAGGCCGGTGACCCCGCTGAGTCGGCCCGTCAGCGCAGCGGGCAGCGACGGTTCGTCGAACTGAACCACCACGGGAGTGTCCAGCCGCCGGGCCACCTCGGCGCGATGAACGGAGACCCCCTCGGCCAGCGATCCGGCGAGGTCACGCACGGCGCCCGGATCGGTGACGGCCCGGTGCCCGTTGGCCAGTTCCAGTTCCGCGGCCAGCGTGATCGGGCCGGGTGCCTGCACCTTGACGGTCCGTTGCGCGCTGCGCAGCCCGGCCTTCTCCCAGGCCTCTTCGAGCGCGTCGATGTCCTCAGCGAGCAGACTGGCCGCGCGGCGAGTGACCGCACTACGCCCGGCGGCTACCCGATATCCACGGGGCACCGTGTCGATGCCGATGTCGACCAGCAGCGCACCGGCGCGGCCGATGAGGTCGGCCCCGACACCGCGTGCCGGCAACTCCACCAGATGCGGCAGCCTGTGCAATTCACCGACGACTACCTCGGCGGCCTGGCGCGGCGTGGTTCCGGGCCAGGACCCGATCCCGGTTGCCGCGGCGAAAGCACTCACTTGTCCAACACTATTCGCCACACGCGCAACACGCGTTAGTCTGCGAACCAGGAAGGGAGTCGACACCATGCCCGCACTGGCCGGCCAACTGGCGGTGTTGGGTGCCGCCACGCTACTGGCCGCGGGATGCGCGCAGACCATCCCGGGCACGGCACTGCGGGCCGCGCCGGGCATTGACGACGAGTCGCGGTCGCCGGTCGACGTCGAGACGGTGATGCTGGACCAGGCGCAGATGCGGGCGATCACCGGTGCCGGCGAGGACCTGACCATCGTCCCCAGCATGGACGGCAAGTTTCCGGTCGACGTCGGTGACCTGATGGACGGCACGCCGCCGGAGTGCCAGTGGTACTTCGCCGAGACGCAGACCTTCGGCGCCGATGTCGAGGAGTTCCACAAGACCACCTTCCAGTACCCGCCCGACGGCGGACTGATCTCCGAGGGCGCCGCCGCGTACCGCGACCCGCAGACCGCTCGCAACGCGTTCGCCAACCTGGTTGGGCTCGTCTACGACTGCGGGTCGACGACGCTCGGCTCGACGTTCATCGGTGAATGGACGGCGGATAACGACACGCTGCGGATGCGCTCGACCGGCGCGTGCGGCCGCGACTACCGGGTCAAGTCCGTCGTGCTCGTCGAGGTGTCGTTCTGTGCGTTCCCCGATTCGGTGCCCGACATCGTGATGACCAACATCTTGGCCAGGGTGCCGAACTAGTCGTCAATCTCCGGCGAAATGGGATTCCATGTCGCTAATCGCGAGGATTTACGACGCTGGCTCCTGTTTCGGCGCAGAAATGATGGTGGCGCTGCCGATCACCTCGTCGCCGTCGGCATCCGGGCGGTAGAGCACCACGGTCTGACCGGCGGCCACACCGCGTAGCGGGGCCCTCAGCTCGACCACCAGTTCGCCGTCGCGCAGCTCAGCCACGGCGTCGGTGATGCCGCCGTGCGCACGCACCTGCACGGCACACTCCACCGGACCGTCAGGCGCCGCACCGGAGGTGAAAACCGGCTTCTCGCCCGTCAGCCTCCACACCTCGAGATCGGCGGCGGCACCGACGTGCACCGTCGCGGTGTCGGCGTCGATGGCCGTCACGTAGCGGGGCTGCCCGTCCGGTCCGGGCCCGGCGATGCCGAGCCCCTTGCGCTGACCGATGGTGAAGCCGTGCACGCCGTCGTGTTCGGCCAGCACCGTCCCGCCGGCGTCGACGACCGTGCCGCGGCGCACCCCGATGCGGGTACCGAGGAACGCGCGCGTGTCACCGGACGGGATGAAACAGATGTCGTGGCTGTCCGGCTTTTCGGCGACGGCCAGGCCGCGGCGTGCCGCCTCGTCGCGGATCCGTGGCTTGGGGGTGTCGCCGATGGGAAATAGCGCATGGTGCAACTGCTCGGCGGTAAGCACACCGAGCACGTAGGACTGATCCTTGTCGCGGTCCACCGCACGGCGCAGCCGACCGTCCGACAGCCGCGCGTAGTGGCCGGTGGCGACGGCGTCGAAACCCAACGCCAGCGCGCGAGCCGACAGCGCGGAGAACTTGATCCGCTCATTGCACCGCACACACGGGTTCGGTGTTTCGCCGCGGGCGTACGACGACACGAAGTCGTCGATCACGTCCTCTTTGAATCGGTCCGCGAAATCCCAGACATAGAAAGGCATGTCAAGAACATCGGCGACACGACGGGCGTCGCCGGCGTCTTCCTTCGAGCAGCAGCCCCGCGATCCGGTGCGCAGCGTGCCCGGAGCCGCCGACAGCGCCAGGTGCACCCCGACCACGTCGTGACCGGCGTCCACCATGCGCGCCGCGGCGACCGACGAGTCGACGCCACCGCTCATCGCGACCAGGACCCTCATTGTCCAGCCGCTCCCGAACTGGCCAGCGCGGCCTGCCGCGCGCGGTCCACCGCGCCGGGCAGCACCTCGAGCGCGGCGTCGACATCGGCCTCGACACTGGTGTGGCCGAACGAAAGCCGCAGCGAGCCACGGGCACTGGCGGGATCGGCGCCCATTGCGATCAGGACGTGGGAGGGCTGCGCCACACCGGCAGTGCATGCCGAGCCCGTTGAGCATTCGATTCCCTTGGCGTCCAACAGCATCAGCAGCGAATCGCCCTCGCAGCCACGGAAGGTGAAGTGCGAGTTGCCGGGAAGCCGCTGTGCGCCCGTCGCCCCGTTGAGGGTTACGTCGGAGATGCTCGACAACACGCCGTCGACCAGCCGGTCACGCAACGCCTGCACGCGGGCGCTGGTGCTCTCCATGCCGCCGATCGCCACCTCGGCGGCCGTGCCCATCGCTACCGCTCCGGCGACATCCGGTGTGCCGGAACGGACGTCGCGTTCCTGGCCGCCACCGTGCAGTAGCGGCACGCAAGCCGTGTCGCGGCGCAGCAGCAGCGC
>NZ_JBOGDB010000012.1:0-5407 GCF_050701515.1 Mycobacterium sp.
ACACCGGAACCCGGCCGCCGAGGGCGTCGAGCAGCGGATCGCCTATCGGATCGACTATTGGCCCGCCGTTGCCCTTCCAGCTCTCGATGCGCGCCGCCCGCACAGGAGGCGCCGCCTGCGCCTGCGCCTAAGCCCCCGCCGGCACTAGCGCCTGCGCCCCCGCCGGCGCAAGAGCCCGCGGAGGAGGAAAAGCCTGCGGAGGAACCGGTCCTGGAGGAGGACCCGACCACGACCACCGCGGCTGTAGAAAAACCCCGCAAGCGCGGGGAGTGACCTGCTCAGCTGTTAGCGATAGCCGTCGGATTCCGAAGTCGCCTCGTTGAGCGACGCATCGGCGTAGCCGCGGCAATAATCCCAGGTCACGTAGGCATCGGGCTCGGGATCGTAGGCCGGTTCGTGCGGGCGCACGGTGCCGTCGACCAGTAGCTGCAGCAGGTTGGCGCGCAACATGTCCCAGTCGTGGTAGTGGTCCTGCTGGCATTCGTCACAGCACACCACGAGACCGCGAATTCCCTTGTGCGCCAATAGTGCTTCGTACACCGCCAGGTCCGCCAGGTCGGCTTCCACCGCGGTCCGCTCCTGGGGGTCCAGCGGCTGGCCGGGTTCGAGTGCGTCGAGTGCCCCGGTGGGGTCGCACGGGTCATCGGCGAACGGATCCGGCGGCAAACCAGGCGGCAGGTGGTCTCGCACGTCTCCACACTACGCAGCCGCACAGCCGTCGCGCCAGCCGTTCGCCACCCACCCGCGGGGATGTCCAACGAGCCGTGTGGGGCCCAGTTATCGACGGGGATGCCGATAGAATCAAAGGAGATCTGGACTGTGCTTGTCACTGGAGGCTCCACCCATGTCGATCGCTGAAAGCGCCATCCCCATCGCCGTCCCGGTGCCGACCGGGGGCGACGATCCCACCAAGGTCGCCATGCTCGGGCTGACCTTCGACGATGTGCTGCTGCTGCCCGCCGCCTCCGATGTGGTGCCCGCCACCGCGGACACCTCCAGCCAGCTCACTCGGCGGATCCGGCTGAAAGTGCCGTTGGTCAGCTCCGCGATGGACACCGTCACCGAGTCTCGGATGGCGATCGCGATGGCCCGCGCCGGCGGCATGGGGGTGCTGCACCGCAATCTGCCGGTCGCCGAGCAGGCCGGCCAGGTGGAAACGGTCAAGCGGTCGGAGGCCGGCATGGTCACCGACCCGGTGACCTGCTCGCCGGACAACACCCTGGCCGAGGTCGACGCGATGTGCGCGCGGTTCCGGATCTCCGGCCTGCCCGTCGTCGACGACACCGGTGCACTCGTCGGCATCATCACCAACCGCGACATGCGTTTCGAGGTCGACCAGAACAAACCGGTCTCCGAGGTGATGACCAAGGCGCCGCTGATCACCGCGCGCGAAGGCGTGACCGCCGATGCCGCGCTGGGCCTGTTGCGCCGCAACAAGATTGAGAAACTGCCGATTGTCGACGGTCACGGGCGGCTGACCGGGCTGATCACCGTCAAGGACTTCGTCAAAACCGAGCAGCACCCGTTGGCCACCAAGGACAGCGACGGCCGGCTCCTGGTCGGCGCCGCGCTCGGGGTGGGCCCCGACGCGTGGACACGGGCGATGACGCTGGCCGACTCCGGGGCGGACGTGCT
This sequence comes from Mycobacterium sp., assembly GCF_050701515.1. Classification (GTDB taxonomy): domain Bacteria; phylum Actinomycetota; class Actinomycetes; order Mycobacteriales; family Mycobacteriaceae; genus Mycobacterium. Next base: position 1,636 of record NZ_JBOGDB010000012.1, read on the forward strand.
GGTCGTCGACACCGCGCACGCCCACAACCGGGTGGTGCTGGACATGGTCAGCAAGCTCAAGCGGGAGGTGGGCCACCGCGTCGACGTGATCGGCGGCAACGTCGCCACCCGCGCCGCGGCGGCCGCACTCGTCGAGGCCGGCGCCGACGCGGTGAAGGTGGGCGTGGGCCCCGGCTCGATCTGCACCACCCGCGTGGTGGCCGGGGTCGGGGCACCGCAGATCACGGCGATCCTGGAAGCGGTGGCGGCGTGTTCCCCGTCGGGAGTGCCGGTGATCGCCGACGGCGGCCTGCAGTACTCCGGCGACATCGCCAAGGCGCTGGCGGCCGGCGCGTCCACGACGATGCTGGGCTCGCTGCTGGCCGGCACCGCCGAGGCGCCCGGTGAGTTGATCTTCGTCAACGGCAAGCAGTTCAAGAGCTACCGCGGCATGGGCTCGCTGGCGGCGATGCAGGGTCGCGGCTCCGCGAAGTCCTATTCCAAGGACCGCTATTTCGCCGACGATGCGCTCAGCGAGGACAAGCTGGTGCCCGAGGGCATCGAGGGCCGGGTGCCGTTCCGCGGTCCGCTCTCGACGGTGATCCATCAACTCACCGGCGGACTGCGCGCGGCCATGGGCTACACCGGTTCGGCCACCATCGAGCAGCTGCAGCAGGCGCAGTTCGTGCGGATCACCGCGGCGGGCCTGAAGGAGAGCCACCCGCACGACATCACGATGACCGTCGAAGCGCCGAACTACGCCTCCGGCTAGGGGCCTGACGATGCGCGACTTGGTCGAAATAGGTATGGGCCGCACTGCCCGTCGCACCTTCGAACTCGACGACATCAACATCGTTCCGTCCCGGCGCACCCGGTCCTCCCAGGACGTGTCGACGGCATGGCAGCTCGACGCCTACCGGTTCGAGATCCCGGTGCTGAGCCATCCCACCGATGCGCTGGTGTCGCCGGAGTTCGCCATCGAATTGGGCCGCCTCGGCGGCCTCGGCGTGCTGAACGGCGAGGGACTGATTGGCCGGCACGCCGACATCGCGGCGAAGATCGCCCAAGTCGTCGAGGCCGCGGAGAAGGAGCCGGAGCCCTCGGCGGCGATTCGCCTTCTGCAGCAACTACATTCGGCTCCGCTTGACCCCGACCTGCTCGGCGCCGCGGTGGCGCAGATTCGCGACGCCGGGGTGACCACCGCGGTCCGGGTGAGCCCGCAGAACGCGCAGGCGTTGACCCCGGCGCTGGTGGCCGCGGGGATCGACCTGCTGGTCATCCATGGCACGATCGTGTCCGCCGAACGTGTCGCCAGCGACGGTGAGCCGCTGAACCTGAAGACGTTCATCTCCGCGCTGGACGTGCCGGTGGTGGCCGGCGGGGTACTGGACCATCGCACCGCGCTGCACCTGATGCGCACCGGCGCGGCCGGGGTGATCGTGGGCTACGGCTCCACCAGCGGCGTGACCACCAGCGACGAGGTGCTCGGCATCAGCGTGCCGATGGCCACCGCGATCGCCGACGCCGCCGCCGCGCGGCGCGAGTATCTCGACGAGACCGGCGGCCGGTACGTGCACGTGCTGGCCGACGGCGACATCCACAGCTCGGGCGATCTGGCAAAGGCCATCGCGTGCGGAGCGGACGCGGTGGTGCTGGGCACCCCGCTGGCGCTTTCCGCCGAAGCCCTCGGCGACGGCTGGTTCTGGCCGGCCGCCGCCGCCCACCCATCGCTGCCCCGCGGGGCGCTGCTGCAAGTGGCAATCGGGGAGCGGCCGCCGCTACGGCAGGTGCTGACCGGTCCGTCCGACGACCCGTTCGGTTCGCTGAACCTGGTCGGCGGGTTGCGCCGCTCGATGGCCAAGGCCGGCTACTGCGACCTGAAGGAATTCCAGAAGGTCGGCCTGGCAGTAGGAAGCTAGGAAGCTGATCCCGGCGAGCAGACGCAAAAGCGCGTGTCGCGTCGGCGTGTCGGGGAACTTTGCGACTGCTCGCGCTGGAGGGTGACCCGCCGCGCCGGGACGGCGACCCGGGCTGGTAGTTACTGGTGGGTAAGTTCATACTGAGTCGATGCAGCCTGACTATGACGTTCTGATCATCGGGTCGGGTTTCGGGGGCAGCGTCACCGCCTTGCGGCTGACCGAGAAGGGCTATCGGATTGGGGTGCTGGAAGCCGGCCGCCGATTCACCGACGAGGAGTTCGCCAAGACCTCCTGGAACCTGCGCAAGTTTCTCTGGATGCCGAAGCTGGGGATGTACGGCATTCAACGGATCCACCTGCTGCGCAACGTGATGATCCTGGCCGGCGCGGGGGTCGGCGGCGGATCGCTGAACTACGCCAACACTCTGTATGTGCCGCCGGAGCCGTTCTTCGCCGACAAGCAGTGGTCGCACATCACCGATTGGCGCGCCGAGTTGATGCCGCACTACGACCAGGCACAGCGAATGCTCGGCGTGGTCAAGAACCCGACCTTCACCGACGCCGACCGGATCGTCAAAGAGGTCGCCGACGACATGGGGGTCGGTGACACCTGGGTGCCCACCCCGGTCGGGGTGTTCTTCGGACCGGACGGCACGAAGACGCCGGGTCAGACCGTGCCCGATCCGTACTTCGGCGGCGCCGGGCCCGACCGCACCGGTTGTATCGAATGCGGCTCCTGCATGACCGGCTGCCGCTACGGCGCGAAGAACACGCTGGTGAAGAACTACCTGGGCCTGGCGGAATCGGCTGGCGCAGAAGTACATCCGATGACCACTGTGACGGGCTTCCAAGAGCGCCCCGACGGTGTCTGGGAGGTGCGCACGGCGCGGACCGGGCGTTGGGTGCGCCGCAAGCGCCGGACGTTCACCGCCACTCACGTGGTGCTCGCGGCGGGCACGTTCGGAACCCAGAAGTTGCTGTTCAAGATGCGCGACAAGGGCAAGCTGCCCAAGCTGTCCGACAAGCTCGGGGTGTTGACGCGCACCAATTCGGAGTCGATCGTCGGCGCCGCCACGCTCACGGTCGCGCCGGATCTTGATCTGACGCACGGCGTGGCCATCACGTCGTCGATCCACCCGAGCTCCGACACCCATGTCGAGTCGGTCCGCTACGGCAAGGGCTCCAACGCGATGGGGATGCTGCAGACGCTGATGACCGACGGCGCCGGACCGCAGGGCACCGACGTCCCGCGCTGGAAGCAGTTGTTGGATCAAGCCCGCGAGGACCCGCGCGGCATCCTGCGGATGCTCAACCCGAGTCGCTGGAGCGAGCGCACGGTGATCGCGCTGGTGATGCAGCATCTGGATAACTCGATCACCACGTTCACCAAGCGCGGCAAGCTGGGTTTCCGCCGGTATTCCAGCAGGCAGGGGCACGGCGAGCCCAACCCGACGTGGATTCCGGTCGGTAACGAGGTGACCCGCCGCATCGCGAAGAAGATCGACGGCGTGGCCGGCGGCACTTGGGGTGAGCTGTTCAATATCCCGCTGACCGCCCACTTCCTCGGCGGCGCGGCGATCGGCGACAGCCCCGAGCACGGCGTGATCGACCCGTATCAGCGGGTCTACGGCTACCCGACGCTGTCGGTGGCCGACGGTGCGGCGGTCTCGGCGAACCTGGGTGTCAACCCGTCGCTGAGCATCACCGCACAGGCCGAACGGGCCGCGTCGCTGTGGCCGAACAAGGGCCAGAACGATCTGCGACCGCAGCAGGGCCAGGCCTACAAACGACTCGCGCCGATCCCGCCCGAGCATCCCGTCGTGCCGGCCGACGCGCCCGGGGCGTTGCGGCTGCCGATCGAACCGGGCGAACCGG
>NZ_JBOGDB010000013.1:0-26771 GCF_050701515.1 Mycobacterium sp.
GCCTCGGTGATGCCGTCGACGCCGCTCGGGCCACCGACCACGACCAGGATCGCTTCGTCGTTCTGCATCTCGGCGAGGGCACGGATGGCGACGTCGAGACCCTTCAACGGCTGGATGCGCCCGACGAACGCCAGCACATGCTCGTCGGGGTTCAGCCCGAGCGCGGCTCGTGCGGCCCGCCGGTCGCCGGGCGTGAAGGTATCCAGGTCCACACCCGGGTGCACCACATCGATGCGCGCCGGATCGGCGCGGTGAAGCGAAATCAGTTGCTGCGCTTCGTGTTCGGTGTTGACTATCAACCGGTCGGCTTCGTCGACCACCTGCTGCTCGCCGACCGCCCGCAGCGCCGGCTCGGGTGAATCACCGTCGGCCAGCGCGGCGTTCTTGACCGCGGCGAGGGTGTGCGCGGTGTGCACCAGCGGCACCGCCCACCGATCCCGCGCCAGCCAGCCGACCTGCCCGGACAGCCAATAGTGCGAGTGCACGATGTCGTAGTAGCCCGGCTCGTGGGTGGCTTCGGCGCGCAGCACGCCCGCGGTGAACGCGCACAGCTGCGTGGGCAGATCGTATTTGTCCAGTCCTTCGAACGGGCCGGCCACCACATTGCGGACCAGCACCCCGGGAGCCACCGGCACGGCCGGCGGTTCGACCGACGAGGTGGCGCGGGTGAAGATCTCCACCTCGACGCCGCGGCGGGCCATCTGCAGCGCGCTCTGCAGGACGTAGACGTTCATGCCCCCGGCGTCACCGGTCCCCGGTTGGGCCAATGGCGAGGTGTGCACCGCCAGCACGGCGACTCGACGCGGAGCCGGAAGGCCGGCGACATCGGGCCCGGGCAAATCCGTTGCTAGGCGCACACAGACATGTCTACACCGCCATCGCACCGAAGCTCGTCAGGCGGTGGCTTCCGGGCGTCATTAGAGTTGGCCATATGACGTCACCCGAGGCGGGTCAGCGGGTCGCGGTGGTCACCGGCGCCAGCGCCGGTATCGGCGAGGCGACCGCGAGAACCCTTGCGGCACAAGGGTTTCATGTGGTGTGTGTGGCGCGCCGGGCGGACCGGATCAAGACTCTCGCGGACGAGATCGCCGGCACCGCGGTTGTGGCGGACGTCACTGACGACGATGCGGTGGCGGCGCTGGCCGGCGGGCTGGAACGGGTCGACGTGCTGGTCAACAACGCCGGCGGGGCCAAGGGTTTGGAGCCGGTCGCCGACGCCGACCTCGACCACTGGCGCTGGATGTGGGAGACCAATGTGCTCGGCACGCTGCGGATGACCCGCGCGCTGCTGCCGAAGCTGATCGCCTCTGGCGACGGCCTGGTCGTGACGGTCACCTCGATCGCCGCGTTGGAGACGTACGACGGCGGCAGCGGCTACACCGCCGCCAAACACGCGCAGGGCGCGCTGCATCGCACGTTGCGCGGTGAGTTGTTGGGAAAGCCGGTGCGGCTCACCGAGATTGCACCGGGCATGGTGGAGACGGAGTTCTCCCTGGTGCGATTCGACGGTGACCAGGAACGCGCCGACGCCGTCTACCGGGGCGTCACCCCACTGGTGGCCCACGACATCGCCGAGGTGATCGGGTTCGTGGCGTCGCGGCCGTCGCACGTCAATCTCGATCTGATCGTCATCCGGCCGCGCGACCAGGCCAGCGCCTCTCGGTTCAACCGCCGGGCTGGCCGCTGATCGGCTGCGGTGCACCCGACGGGGTGGCCGGTGCGGTGCTGGGGATCGACGTCTCCGGCGCCGGCGCGTTCGGCGGCGGCATCGCCGACATCGACACCCAGGTGTCCCAGTCCACGGCCCAGTCCCAGATGTCGCCGTCGGAGTACGACAGCTGGATCGAGGTGCCGGTGATTTCGACCGGATCGCCGTAGATCGCGCTGCGGAAGTACTGCTCCGCGTCGGATGGCGACAGGTTGATGCAGCCATTGCTGACGTTCGTGTTGCCCTGGGCGCCAAGGCTTGCCGGGTTGGCGTGGATGAACTCGCCGTTGTTGGAGATCCGCACCGACCACCGCTCGTGCAGATTGGCGTAGCCCGCCGCCGGGTTGGTCATCCAGAAGTCCTCGTACTTCTCGCTGACGACGTGGACGCCGCTGCGGGTGACGTTGCGCGGCAGGTCGCCGGATCCGTAGCTGCACGGAAAGTCCATGATGACGCCCTCGTCGGTCTCCACCTGGATGCGGTGCGACGGCGCGTTCCCCTTGACCACCTGCCGGCGTCCGATCTCGAAGGCCAGCGTCGAGTCCGCCGCGCCGTACGCGCCGTCGCCGAACGCCACCCCATACAGCTTGGCGTCGACGTGCACCTTGGTGCCGGCCGGGTAGTACTCGCGGGTGCGCCAGTGCATGCGCGATCCGCCGACCTCGTCGGGCAGCCACGCCCAGCTGCCTTCGACCGGCGGGTCGGTGGTGACCGTCACCGCGCGCTGAACCGTGGCCTTGTCACTGATCGCCGCGTCGAACTGCAGGATGATCGGCGCCGCGACGCCGACGACTTGGCCGTCGGCGAGCTGGAACTGGCCGTTGACCTGGGCCGTGGGATTGAGCGTGGTGAACTTGCCGTCCACCGGCGCGGCCTGGCCGTCGCGGCCCACCACCGAACCGGCCCAGGTGTACTCGGCGCCGTAGCCGAGCGGCTCGGTGGTGTTGAACGCGGTGCGTTCCCGGTTGATCACGCCGGCGATCACCATGCCGTCCGGGTTGGTCAGGCTGACCCGCTGGAACCAGCCGTCGCGCACCTCGCTGCCGACCGGCGCGGTCGGCAGCACGTCGGCTGCGGCGTTCTCCGGCGTATAGGTCACCGACGGCGCGCCCGGCGCCTCGGCGCCGTTGGATGATTTGTTCGACCCGCCGAAGCAGGACGCCAGTGCGCCCGGAGCAACCACCCCGACCGCGAGTGCGGTCAGGGCCCGCCGCCGGTTCACCGGCGGTAGCGGGTTGCGGTTGGCGGCTGTGCTCACGTGTATCCAAGATACCTACAGAGAGCAGCCGATCAGGGACGGCTCGGCTGTGAGTTCGATCCCGAATGCCGTTCTAACACCGTCGCGCACCGTCCTGGCCAGGCCGATCACGTCGGCCGCCGTGGCGCCGCCGCGATTGGTCAGCGCCAGCGCATGCTTGGTGGATAGCCGGGCCCGCGCCTCGTCGCCAGGGAAGCCCTTGTGGAAACCGGCGTGCTCGACCAGCCAGGCCGCGGCCAGCTTCACCCCGTTGGGCGCGGGGTAGTTGGGCACCCGTCCGTCGATGGTGCGCTGCAGCCGGTCGAACTCGGCGGGCGTGACCACCGGGTTGGTGAAGAACGATCCGACGCTCCAGGTGTCATGGTCGCTGTCGTCGAGCACCATGCCCTTGCGCGTCCGCAGCGCCAGCACCGCATCCCGCACCAGGGCCGGGTCGGTGCGCTCGCCGGACTCGGCGCCGAGCGTCGCGGTCAGCTCGCCGTAACGCAAAGGCGCACTGCGGTTTTCGGCGTCGAGGACGAATTCGACCTCCAGCACGATGGCCGCATCCGAGTGCCTGAGAACGCTGGTCCGATAGCCGAAGCCGAGCTCGTTTCCGCCGACCCAGCGGTCCTCGCCGCTGGCGCGGTCCAGCAGCCGCACCCGCCGGATCGTGTCGGAGACCTCCGCCCCATAGGCGCCGACGTTCTGCACCGGTGTGGCGCCGGCCGAGCCCGGTATCCCCGACAGGCATTCCAGGCCGCCAAGGCCATGCTGCAAGGCGGTGACGACGACGTCGTCCCACACCGCGCCGGCCTCGGCGCGCAGGATGTTGCCGTCGACGCTGATGCCGGTGTTGGCCAGCCGGACCACGGTCAGGTCACCCACGTCGTCGGCCAGCACCACGTTGGATCCGCCGGCCAGCACCAGCACGGGCCCGGATGGATCCGCATCGAGCGCACGCAACACATCGACGATCTGGTCGGTGCGCTCGCAGCTGATCAGCCGCCGCGCGACGGGGCCGACACGCAGCGTGGTGAGCGGCGCGAGCGGCACCGCGTCGGCGACCGCCACACCCCCTATCAGCGAACTGACCACGGGCGGTAACGGTAGCCTGGCCAGCTATGCCGCGATCATTCGACATGGCCGCCGAGTACGAGGGCACCGTCGAACAGGTCCACCGGGCATTCAGCGACGAGACGTACTGGCTTGAGCGACTGGCGGATTCCGGCGCCGACGAGGCGGCGCTGGACTCGATGGAGGTCGACGGTAACGGTGGCGTCGACGTCATCACCACACAGGTGCTGCGCGTCGACCGGCTGCCCGGCATGGTGACGCAGTTCCATCCCGGTGACCTGAGCATCGTTCGTGAGGAGCGGTGGAGCCCGGTCAGCGACGGCACGGCGTCCGCCACCGTCACGGGCAGCATCCCCGGGGCGCCCGTCACGCTGTCGGGCACCGCGGTGCTGGCGCCCGCCGCGACCGCCGGCTCGCGGCTGGAGTTCAGCGCTACCGTCGAGGTACGGATCCCGCTGGTGGGCGGCAAGGTCGAGAACTTCATCGGCAGCCAACTCGTCGAATTGCTGATCGCCGAACAGCGCTTCACCACGGCGTGGATCATTCAGAACGCGTAACCCGCCGGTAACCTGGTGTTATGGCTCGTCGTATGGACTACAAGATCTCCTTCGACGCACCCGCCGAGAAGATCTACCAGGACTTCACCAGCCGCGGGTACTGGGAAACCCTGATGGACGCGTACCGGTTCCTGACCCCGCAGTCCGAGATCACGACGTTCACGTCCACCGGCTCCGGCACCGACATCGTCTTCAAGCAGAATTTGCCGAAGATGTACCTGCCCGCGATCGCGCGCACCGTGATGCCCGCCGACCTGATCATCACCCGCGAACAGCATTTCGAACCGTACGACCACATCAACGGCCGGGCTGAGGGCAGCTACCGGGCCAGCATCCCGCACGGTCCCGGGCATTTCGGCGGCAGGTACTTTCTCACCGAAACCGCTACCGGCAGCCAGTTGCGGCTGGCCAGCGTGTGCAAGGTGTACATCCCGTTCATCGGCGGGCCGCTGGAGGATCTGATCCTGCACCACATCAAGGAACTCTTCGACGCCGAGGAGGCGTTCACCGCTGATTGGATCTCCAAGCATCACTAAGCCCGTCGGCGCGATCACCCGGGGCACCACCGGGCACAACCGGCTGCGCCGTTGCGACCGCTGGCTGGTGCACTCGCCGCGGGTCCGCATCGCGCTGCAGGCCGCCGACGAGCCGTTGGTGATCGACCTCGGCTACGGCGCGCTGCCGGTGACCACCCTCGAGCTGGCGACCCGGCTGCGCGCGGTGCGCGCCGACGTGCGGGTGATGGGCCTGGAGATCGCCCCGACCCGGGTGGTGCCGTCGCAAGGCGGTGTGGAGTTCGGCCTCGGCGGCTTCGAGCTGGCCGAGCTGCGCCCGGTGCTGGTGCGGGCATTCAACGTGCTGCGCCAGTACCCGGTCGACGCGGTTGACGCGGCGTGGTCGGCGATGCGGGCCCGGCTGGCGCCCGGCGGTCTGATCGTCGACGGGACCTGTGACGAGCTCGGCAGGCGATGCGGCTGGGTGCTGCTCGACGGCGACGGGCCGGTCAGCCTGACCCTGGCGTGCGACCCGTTCGCCATCGAGCGTCCATCGGATCTGGCCGAACGGCTTCCGAAAGTGCTTATCCACCACAATGTCTCGGGTCAGCCGATCAACACGCTGCTGGTCGCCGCCGACCGCGCGTGGGCCGGCGTCGCCGGTCACGGCGTGTTCGGCCCGCGGGAGCGCTGGCGCGCGATGCTGGGCGCCCTGCGCGGTCACGGCTGGCCGGTCGAGCCACCCCGCCGCCGGATGCGCGACGGCGTGCTCACGGTTCCGTGGTCGGTGATCGCGCCGCTAGGCTGACGGCCATGCGAATTGCGCTGGCCCAGATCCAGAGCGGCACCGAGCCGGTGGCCAACCTGGAACTGGTCGAGGGCTACACCCGTCGGGCGGCCGAGGCGGGCGCGACCCTGTTGCTGTTCCCCGAGGCGACGATGTGCCGGTTCGGGGTGCCGCTGGCCCCGGTGGCCGAGCCGCTGGACGGGCCGTGGGCCGACGGCGTGCGCCGCATCGCAGGCGATGCCGGGATCACCGTCGTCGCCGGCATGTTCGTTCCGGCCGACGACGGCCGGGTGACCAACACGCTGATCGCGGCGGGCCCCAGCGTCGATGCCCACTACCACAAGATCCACCTCTACGACGCGTTCGGCTTCACCGAGTCCCACACCGTCGCGCCGGGGCACCAGCCGGTGGTCATCACGGTCGATGGTGTTTCCGTCGGGCTGAGTCTCTGCTACGACGTGCGGTTCCCCGAGCTCTACGTCGAGCTGGCCCGGCGCGGGGCGCAACTCATCACCGTGCACGCCTCATGGGGCTCGGGATCGGGCAAGCTCGAGCAGTGGACGTTGCTGGCCCGCGCGCGGGCATTGGACACCACGAGCTTCCTCGCCGCGGTCGGTCAGGCGTATCCGGGCGACGAGATCGCCGCGGTGGGACCGACCGGGGTGGGCGGCAGCTTGGTGGCCTCGCCGCTGGGCGAGGTGCTGACGACGGCGGGGGCCGACCCGCAACTGCTCGTCACCGACGTCGAGGTGGATACCGTCGGGCCGGTTCGGGACACGATCGCGGTGCTGCGTAACCGCTCAGACTTCGCACATGTCGATAAGGCAGAATCGCGGGGGTGACCGATCCCTGGGCCCGCCCCGCCAACCAGGCCCCGCCCGTCCCACCACCGCCACAGTTCCCGCAGAACGCACCCGGCAACACGGCACCCCCGCCGCACGCCGAACCCCCGCAGAAGGGCTCCTCGCCGCTCGTGAAGATCAAGAAACTCTTCCGCGATCCGCTGTCCATCGTGCTGGTCCTCGTCATCGTGGTGGCCGTCGTCGCCGCGGGCGTGCTGGCCGCGGAACTGTACGCGCGCAGCCGCGCCGACGATGTGGTGGCCGCGGCCACCGAATGCGTAGTGCAGGACGACGTCAGCGTGTCCTTCGGCGCGACGCCGTTCCTGCTGCAACACATGACCGGCCACTACGGCAACATCTCGATCGAAACCGCGGGCAACCAGATCCGCGATGCCAACGGCATGAAGGCTCAGGTGAACATCGACGACGTGCGGCTGCAGACCAGCGGCAACTCGAAGGGCACGATCGGTGCGCTGGACGCGACGATCACCTGGACCGCCGACGGCATCAAGCAGACCGTGCAGAACGCCATCCCGCTGGTGGGCAGCCTGGTCACCGGCGTCACGACCAATCCGTCGGACGGCACCATCGAGCTGGAGGCCGCGCTCGGCAGCATCACCACCAAACCGGAGGTGGTCGACGGCGGGATCGGCCTGCAGGTGGTGAACCTGAGCGGGCTGGGCTTCACATTGCCCCGCGAGACCCTGCAACCCGCGCTGGACGCGTTCGGCGCCCAGCTGACCGAGAACTATCCGCTGGGCATTCACGCCGACGACGTGCGGGTCACCGATAACGGTGTGACGGCGCGCTTTTCGACCCGCAACGCGTCGATCCCGCTGGAAAGTCAGGATCCCTGCTTCGCAGGGCTCTAGCCGGCTCAGCCGGCGTGGTCTCTAATCCAGCCCGTCGAGCACCGCGCGGGTGCCGGACAGCCCGAGCCGCGTGGCCCCGGCCCTGAGCATGGCGATGGCGTCGGCAGCGGTGCGAATGCCGCCGCTGGCCTTGACCCCCAGGCGTGGCGCGACGGCGCCGGCCATCAGCTCGACGGCCCTCGTCGACGCGCCGCCGCAGGGATGAAACCCGGTGGACGTCTTCACGAAATCGGCTCCCGCCTCCTCGGCGACACCGCACGCGTCGACCAAAAGCGGCCAGCCGCTTAGTTCCAGTAACGCCGCCGACTCGACGATCACCTTGAGCACCGCGTCGGGAACGGCGGCGCGCACGGCTGCGACTTCGGCGCGCACGGCATCGAAAACACCCGACAGCGCGGCGCCGACGTCGATGACCATGTCGATCTCGTCGGCGCCCGCGGCAACCGCCTGTGTGGCCTCCGCGGCCTTGATCGCCGAAACATGTTTGCCTGACGGGAAACCCACGACGGAGGCGATGTGCAGACCCGCCGGTGTCGACGCCTTGGCGACCGCAACCATCGACGGTGACACGCAGACCGCGTAAGTACCGAGCTCGGCGGCATCGTCCACCAGCATCGTCACGTCGGCTTCCGTGGCCTCGGGCCGCAGCAGCGTGTGGTCGACGACCGCGGCGACTTCCTCGCGGCTGCGTCTCTGGGCCACTAGAACGGTTCTTCGGTGCCGCCGGGGTTGCAGTGGGTCGCCAGCATCTGCTCGCCGCCGACCTCGGGCCGCCACGGCTCGAGGTTCCAGCTGGTCTTGCCGGGCATGGCGAATTCGGCGAGCTGCCAGTGGCAGTCGAACTGGTCGCGCATGCCGGGAATGTCGGCGTCCGGGGAAAGCGTCAGCACCTCGGTCCAGGCCGCGTCGGCTTGGGCGGTGGTGCCCAGCTGGCCCGCCGCCAGCCGGCCCGACTCCGTCGGGAACACCCGAAGGCTGGACAGGTCGCCCCACTTCGCCCACTCGACGTGCGCGACATACGGCGGGCTCGGCAGGAACGGGCTGGCCGGTGCGACGGAGGCGAGGGCAACAGAAGCGGTTATTGCCGCCGGCGCGGCGGCAATCACGCGGAGCACGCCTACCGCGACTTTCCCTGGATATCGAGAATCTTGGGACGGACGTCGACGAGGTACACGCCGGCGCCGACGGCCGCGATCACCACGCCGATAATGCCCAGCACCAGCGCAAGCAGCGCGCCCACGCCGAGGATCACCAGCCAGACCGGCTTGGTCAGCTTCCCGGCCGCGGTGTAGGCGTCGGGGCGTTGCATGGCCGCGTGTACGAACGCGTACGCCGTCGTCGCGAACACGACAATCGTCAAAATGAAAAGGACGTAACCCACAAGGCCTTGGAGCTCCACGCCCGTCAGCCTATGCGGGTTACGTCCCCGGGTCGACTTTGCGCCGCCCTCGCGGGCGGACGGTGTCGAACTACTACTTCTGGGTGACCCTCTTGGCCGCAGCCTTCTTGGCCGGAGCCTTCTTGGCCGGCGCCTTCTTGGCGGCCTTCTTCACCGGGGTCGCCTTCTTCTGCGCCTTCTTGGGCAGCTCGACGCCGACCAGCTTGGCGGCGCGCTCGCCGACCGCGCGGGTCTGGGTGGCAACGTTGCCCAGCGCCTCCTGGGTCAGCTCGACGCCCCGGTCGGTGTAGCTCTCCACCCGACCCGCGGCGTCCTCGAACGCCGGCTGGCTGCGCAGCCGTTCAAGGGCGACCTCGCCACGCTCGACGAGCTTGTTGTAGGTGGTCTGCGCGGTATCCGCGTAGCCCTCCGCGAACCTGCGCAACTCATCGGAGCTCAGCCGGCCGCGCAGCTCATCGAACTGGCTGGGCAGATCCTCCTGCAGCCGGGTCAGCCGAGCGCGGCTCTCCTCGACGCGCGCCTCGGCGTCGCTGCGGGCCTCTCCGGCACGGTCACGCAGGGTGGCCACGATCTCGTTGACGCGCTCGAGCGCCAGATCGGCGGCACCCACCGCGGCGAGCAGCGGAGTCTTCAGGTCGTCAACATTCGGCTGGGCCTTCTGGGCCTTCTGGGCCTTCTTCTGAGCCATGTTGTGTTTCCTTTCTCTTTCTTTCGTTCGGTCATTCGGTTGGTCTAGAGAGCGTTTGGTCTGTGTTTAGTCAGTCGTCGACTCCTCACGGACGGCTTCGTTCTGTTCGCAAAACGACGTGTAGATGTCGAGCAGCACCTGCTTCTGCCGCTCGGTGATCGCCGTGTCGGTGACGATGGCGTCGCGGACCAGGCTGGTCTCGCTGGGTTCCAGGATCCCGGCCCGCACATAGAGCACTTCGGCGGAGACCCGCAACGCCTTGGCGATCTGGTTCAGCACGTCGGCGGAGGGTTTCCGCAATCCCCGCTCGATCTGGCTGAGGTAGGGATTGCTGACACCGGCCTTCTCGGCCAACTGCCGCACGGATACCTGAGCCGCTTCCCGCTGCGTTCGGATGAAACTCCCGATGTCCTGCGCGGCGCTGGACACCACAGCGGCAAGATTTTCGTCCTGCGGCATGGGTTGCCCCCTCGTTGCGTTGGGTATCCGGTGTGCGACGGGCCCAACCGTACGACGGGGTGCTAACTTTTGCAAGCACTCGTTAGCGCAGGTCAGAAGAGTAGTTGGGCTACCGAATAGATGATCAACCCGGCCAGAGCACCCACCACGGTGCCGTTGATCCGGATGAACTGCAGGTCACGCCCGACGTGAAGTTCGATGCGGCGGCTGGCCTCTTCGGCGTCCCAGCGCTCGATCGTGTCGGTGATGATCGCTGTGATCTCCGTCCCATATTCGGAAGCCAGGTGCTGGGCGGCCCGGATGATCCAGTTGTCCACCTTGTCGCGCAGGTCAGCGTCGTCGCGCAGCGATTCGCCGATGTGCACGACGGAGTCGGCAATCCGAATGCGCAGGGCCGATGACGGGTCGTCGACCGACTCCAGGATCAGGCGTTTGAGGGTGTTCCACGCCGTCTCCGCGGCGCGCGCGACCTCGTCGCGGGCCATCAGCTGCTCCTTGACCTTCTCGGCCCTGGCGATGGTGGCCTGGTCATGCTGCAGGTCGTCGGCGAATTCGAACAGGAACCTGGTGGCCGAGCGCCGAAGCTCGTGGTCGGGATTGCGGCGCACCTTGTCGGTGAAGTCCATCAGCTCGCGGTGGATGCGGTCGCCCACGAGGTGGTCGACCCACCGCGGCGACCAGCTCGGCGAGTCGCGCTCGACCACCCGCTCGATGATCTCGCCGGCGTTCAGCGACCACTGAAACGCCCGGTCGGCCAGCAGCTGGATCAGCGCTTCCTGTCGGCCCTCGGCCAGCAACGTGGACAACACCCGACCTACCGGCGGCCCCCACTGCGGCTCGGCGATGCGCTTGACGATCATCCGGTCGATGACATGCTGCACGTCATCGTCGCGCAGCATCTCCACCAGCACCCGCAGCACCGTGGCGGCCTCCCCGGCGACCCGCTCAGCGTGCGACGGCTCCGACAGCCACTTGCCCAGCCGGCCGGCGACCTCGACATCGCGCAGCTTGGTCTCGACGACCTCCGGCGACATGAAGTTCTCCCGGACGAAGGCGCCCAGACCCTCGCCGAGCTGGTCTTTCTTGCGCTTGATGATCGCGGTATGCGGGATCGGTATCCCCAGCGGGTACCTGAACAGCGCCGTCACCGCAAACCAGTCGGCCAGCGCGCCGACCATGCCGGCCTCCGCGGCCGCGCGAACATAGCCAACCCACGGCGCGGCGCCGTCCGCCATCGCCCAGCTACAGAGCAGGAAGATCAGGGTGGCGCCGACCAGGAAGCCCAGCGCGACGACCTTCATCCGCCGCAGGCCGCGGCGGCGCTCCTCGTCGGCGACGGAGTCGGCGCCGGCTAGCTGCTCGGCGAAACTCCGCCGCGCCTCCGGTGCCGGAAGCTCGGGCAACCCCCGGCTACCGGCGTTCGGTCTGTGTGCCACTCCTACATCATCCGCTACGACGCGCGGTACACGCCGAGCCGACAAGCCTTCCGACGGACAACCGCCGTAGTATTCAGTGGGACGAGGGAAACGGACTACCGCGATAGTGGCACAGCAGACCCCGCCGGTGGCGGTCAAGACCGATGGACGCAAACGGCGCTGGCACCAGCACAAGGTGGAGCGTCGCAATGAGTTGGTAGATGGCACCCTCGAAGCCATTCGCCGACGAGGCAGCAACGTCAGCATGGACGAGATCGCGGCCGAAATCGGCGTCTCGAAGACCGTGCTGTACCGCTACTTCGTCGACAAAAACGACCTCACCACCGCGGTGATGATGCGGTTCGCGCAGACCACACTGATCCCGAACATGGCCGCCGCACTGTCGTCGAACCTGGACGGCTACGACCTGACCCGCGAGATCATCCGGGTGTATGTGGACACGGTGGCCAACGAGCCCGAGACATACCGGTTCGTGATGACGAACAACTCTGCGAGCAAGAACAAGGTGGTCGCGGACAGCGAACAGATCATCGCCCGCATGCTCGCGGTCATGCTGCGGCGGCGGATGCAGGAGGCCGGCATGGACACCCACGGAGTCGAGCCGTGGGCGTTCCACATCGTCGGCGGTGTACAGCTGGCCACCCACTCCTGGATGTCGTACCCGCGGATGGGTTCTGACGACCTGATCGACTATCTGACGATGCTGTCCTGGAGCGCGTTGTGCGGCATCGTCGAGGTGGGCGGATCGCTGGAGAAGTTCCGCGAACAGCCGCACCCGTCGCCCATCGTGCCGCCGCAGCTGACTGACTAGCCTGCATCCCATGAGCGAGCTGTGGACGCATGAGCCACACGACTGTCTGGTATTCCGTCGGGGCGACAAAGTCGCGAACATCGACACCAGCGCCACGCCCGGGTTCACCGGCAAGAAGGCCGACGCGCCCGCGCTTCAGGCGGAACGCAACGAGCGGCTCGCCGAGCTGCAGGAGCTGCTTTACGCCAACTACAAGGCGACCGATGACAAGCGCTCCGTGCTGCTGGTGCTGCAGGGCATGGATGCCGCGGGTAAGGGCGGCATCGTCAAACACGTTGTGGGCGCGGTGAATCCGATGGGTGTGCGCTACACCAGCTTCGGCAAGCCGACCGAGGAAGAACTCGCACATCACTATCTGTGGCGGATCCGCAACGCGTTGCCGCCGGCCGGGCACATCGGGGTATTCGACCGCTCGCACTACGAAGACGTGCTCATCGTCCGGGTGCACAACCTGGTGCCACCCGATGTTTGGGGCGCCCGCTACGACGAAATCAATACGTTCGAGCGGGAACTCGTCGACGGCGGCACGACGCTGATCAAGGTGGCCATGTTCATCTCGCTGGACGAGCAGAAGGAGCAACTGCTCGAACGGCTGGAGGACCCGACGAAGCATTGGAAGTACAACCCCGGCGACATCGACGAGCGAAAGCTGTGGCCGAAGTACCAGGAGGCGTACCAGGCGGTGCTCGATCGCACGTCGACGGACTACGCGCCCTGGCACGTCGTGCCGTGCGACCGCAGGTGGTACAGCCGGCTTGCGGTCACTGAGCTGCTCATCGAGGCGCTGGAGGGGCTCAAGTTGTCTTGGCCACCAGCCGATTTCGACATCGAGGCCGAGAAGAAGCGGCTCGCGAAGGCTTAGCGGACGCCGAGACTACGGTTTCTGACACATTTCGGCCGATTTTCCTCATAATGCGTAGTTTCGGGAACCGATATGCCGAATCGTGCGCCGAATCGGTATGGGGGACCTCGTCGTCGGTAGTGAAGCCTTGGCGACCGGGCGGGTGACGCGGCAAACGCTGCGGACGAAATACGTCAAGGTGCATCACAACGTCTACGCCCCAAGGGGGCTCACACTGGACGCTGTTGACCGCGCTAGGGCGGCATGGCTGTGGTCTGGGCGCAAGGCAACTCTGGTCGGAGTCTCCGCCGCAGCGATGCTGGGCACGCGGTGGCTACCCGCCGACGCCCCAGCTGAACTCGCGCGAGTCCGCCAGTCTGCGCCGCGCGGCATC
Organism: Mycobacterium sp.; assembly: GCF_050701515.1. Taxonomy (GTDB): domain Bacteria; phylum Actinomycetota; class Actinomycetes; order Mycobacteriales; family Mycobacteriaceae; genus Mycobacterium. The sequence continues at coordinate 13,603 of NZ_JBOGDB010000013.1, forward strand.
GTCATCCATAGCGGTTACATCGCCGATGATGAGCGCTGCATGGAGGGCTGCATTCCTTGCACAACTCCTGAGCGGACCGCCTACGACCTCGGTCGACGTGCCATCGATCCCGCCATCCTGCGAATCGACGCACTACTCAATGCCACTCGGTGCACAGTCGCCGAGGTCGAGCGGATCGCGAGTCGGTATCCGGGCGCAAGGGGAATCCGGAATCTGCGCGCAGTGCTGCCATGGGTCGACGGCGGCGCCGAATCGCCGCAGGAGACGCGACTGCGACTGCTATTGATGCGATCAGGACTCCCGCGGCTCGTCACGCAGATCCAAGTTGGCAACCGCCGCATCGATATGGGTTGGCCGCAATGGAAGGTGGGCGTCGAATATGACGGCGTCCAACATTGGACGGATCCGGCTCAGCACGCTGAAGACATCGAACGGCTGGAATTCCTTGCCGCCCAGGGCTGGACGATCGTGCGAGTCAGCGCACGGCAGTTGCGCTATCGACCTGGACTCGTCGTCGAGCGTGTCAGAACGGCATTGAGTCAGTAGGTGTAGAAGCCCTGGCCGGACTTTTTGCCGAGCTGACCCGCCTCGACCATCCGCAGCAGCAGCGGCGGTGGGGCGTAATTCGGGTCCTTGTACTCGTCGTACATCGAGTCGGCGATCAGTTTCATCGTGTCCAGCCCGATGAGATCGGACAGCCGCAGCGGGCCCATCGGGTGCGACAGCCCGGCGACGATGGCCTTGTCGACGTCCTCGACGGTGGCGAAGCCCGCCTCGACCATCCGGATCGCCGAGAGCAGGTAGGGCACCAGCAGCGCGTTGACGACGAACCCCGATCGGTCGCCGCAGTGCACCACCTGCTTGCCCAGCACGTCGCTGGCGAACTTCTCGACCCGCGCCGCGGCATCGGCGGACGTTACCAGCGTGCTGATCAGTTCGACGAGCGGCAGGACCGGCACCGGGTTGAAGAAGTGCAGGCCGAGCACTCGGCTCGGATTCTTTGTCGCCGCAGCGATTTTCATGATTGGGATGCTGGAGGTGTTCGACGCGAGAACCGCGTCGGGGTCGGTGATGAGCTCGTCGAGTTCGGCGAAGATCTTGGCCTTGACGGCCTCGTCCTCGACGACCGCTTCGATCACCAGCTGGCGGTCGGACAGGTCGGCCAGGTTGGTGGTGAACTTCAGCTTCGCCAGTGCGGCGTCGCGATCGCTCTCGGTGAGCTTGCCCTTGCTCGCCGCGCGGTCCAGCGTTGCCGTGATCCGGTTGCGGCCCGCGGTGGCCAGCTCTTCGGTCGGCTCGTAGACCACCACGTCCGCGCCGGCCTTCGCCGACACCTCTGCGATGCCCGAGCCCATCTGGCCGGCACCGATCACGCCCACCCGTTCGATGCTCACGGGCTGTCAACTTACCGTCAGTGGCTCCGGCCTCGGTTCCACTTCCTCATCGCGGGCTACGCCCGCTTGATCGTCAGTGGAACTGGCCCTCTTCGGTCGAGCCGGTCAGGGCCGTCGTCGACGAAGTCGGGTCCACCGTTGTCGCAATCCGGTCGAAGTAACCGGCGCCGACCTCGCGCTGGTGCTTCGTCGCGGTGTAACCCCGCTCCTCGGCGGCGAACTCGCGCTCCTGCAGCTCGACGTAGGCGGTCATCTGGTTGCGGGCGTAGCCGTAGGCCAGATCGAACATCGAGTAGTTCAGGGCGTGGAACCCGGCCAGCGTGATGAACTGGAACTTGAAGCCCATCGACGCCAGCTCCTTCTGGAACTTGGCGATGGTCGCGTCGTCGAGGTGCTTGCGCCAGTTGAACGACGGCGAGCAGTTGTAGGCCAGCATCTGGTCGGGGAACTCGGCCTTGACGCCCTCCGCGAACTGCTTGGCCAGCTCGAGGTCCGGCGTGCCGGTCTCCATCCAGATCAGGTCGGAGTACGGCGCATAGGCCTTGGCCCGGGCGATGCAGGGCTCCAGGCCGTTCTTGACCCGGTAGAAGCCCTCCTTGGTCCGCTCACCGGTAATGAACGGCTGGTCACGCTCGTCGACATCGGAGGTGATCAGGGTGGCCGCCTCGGCGTCGGTCCGGGCGATCACCACAGTCGGCACGTCGGCGACGTCGGCCGCCAGCCGCGCCGACGTCAACGTGCGGATGTGCTGCTGGGTCGGGATGAGCACCTTGCCACCCAGGTGACCGCACTTCTTCTCGGACGCCAGCTGATCCTCCCAGTGCGACCCCGCGACGCCCGCGGCGATCATCGCCTTCTGCAGCTCGTAGACGTTCAGCGCACCGCCGAAGCCGGCCTCGCCGTCGGCGACGATCGGCACCAGCCAGTTCTCCACCGACCGGTCGCCCTCGACCTTGGCGATCTCGTCGGCCCGCAGCAGCGCGTTGTTGATGCGACGCACGACCTGCGGCACCGAGTTGGCAGGGTACAGGCTCTGGTCGTGGTAGGTATGACCGGACAGGTACGCGTCACCGGCGACCTGCCAGCCGGACAGGTAGATGGCCCTCAGACCGGCGCGCACCTGCTGGACGGCCATGTTGCCGGTCAGCGCGCCGAGCGCGTTCACCCACTCCATGTCGTGTAGCTGCTCCCACAGCACCTCCGCGCCGCGGCGGGCCAGCGTGGACTCCTCGACCACGGAGCCCTGCAGGGCCACCACGTCTTGGGGGGTGTAGGTCCGCTCAATGCCCTTCCACCGCGGATTGGTGTCCCAGTCGTGCTGGATCTGTTCGGGTGACTTCGGCGTGCCAACGGTGGACATTGACTGCTCCTCCAACTTGTGAAACGAGTTCGCTGTTGTGCTAACCCGAGGATGCATCACCGCATATGTGCAGGTCCACCCGTTTCAAATGCCAATTTTCGCTAACGCCATCCGGTAACTTGCGAAGTTTGCAAAGTGGCCAATCGGCTGTAACGGTTCAGTGCCTACACAGCAGAACACGGTTTTTGCAGGTCAGTACGCCCGTACTGTTAAGGCTGCCGGATCAGAGGGCGAAGATGGATGCGATCGCCTTGGTTTCCTCGCCGACCGCATATGTGAGCGTTGTAACTGTGCGGTCGGCCAGTTCGGGCCCGAATTGCTCGGTCGAACCCGACGGATGGACGTGCGAAATGATCTCCAGTTTGTCGCCAAGTGCCACCGGAGCGTCGTGCTCGATCGTCACCCGGACCGGCTGGTGCAGCATCTCCGGCGTGCTGAAGAGGTAGTCCTCGATCACGGTCCAGTACACGGAGTTGTTCATGTGATCGAAGATGTCGATGTCGGAAACCCGCACCGGGTACTCGCGGATCTGGGTAGCGTCCTCGCGGCTGCCGGCCTTGAGATAGGCCTTCCACCGCAGCCGGTCGACATCGGTGGTGCGCTGCAGGCCTTCGATGAAATCGTCGGCAATACGCGCCGGCCCCTGGGTGTCCCGGTTGATGTTGATCCAGAACGCCTCGGACTCCATCAATCCGCGACCGCGCTTCCCATCTACACGTACACGCATCTCGCACCACCGGTTGGAGGTTCCCGAACACCAGCGCCGCAGTCGCAGCATGTCCTGGAAGTCGATCGGCCTGATCAGGTCGATCATCGTGCGACGGACGATCCACAGCGGATGGGTTTCCTCGAAGCCGAGTTCGCGGAGGTGGTCCGAGCCGACGTCCTGGATGTGCCGGGTGGCGGCATCGAACCGCAGCCGGCCCTCGCGGTCGGTGTCGGCGACGCGCAGCGGCCATTCCTTGTCGAAGACGTCGGGGTGGGGATCGGGCACAGGCATCATCGCCTTCGCCAGACCGGTGCTACCTGCGATTCCCGCCATGCTTGGTTTCTCCCCTTTAACTCCAAACGGCTGGAGAAGATACTGCCATAGCCGGCGATCTGCCAAGAATGCGAAGCATGTCTTCGCAGCCGGTTATGCTGGCTGACGTGGCGAAAACGTTTGTCGGCTCGCGAGTGCGCCAGCTTCGCAGCGAGCGCGGTTTCAGCCAGGCTGCGCTGGCACAGATGCTGGAGATCTCGCCGAGCTACCTCAACCAGATCGAGCACGACGTGCGGCCGTTGACCGTGGCGGTGCTCTTGCGAATCACCGAGGTGTTCGGCATCGACGCGACGTTCTTCGCCTCTCAGGACGACACCCGGCTGGTCGCCGAGCTGCGCGAGGTGACACTGGACCGTGATCTCGACATCGAGGTGGACCTCGCCGAGATCGCCGACGTCGTCGCCGCACATCCCACGCTGGCCCGCGCGATGGTCAACCTGCACCGGCGCTACCGCATCACCACCACCCAGCTCGCCGCCGCCACCGAGGACCGATTCACCGACGGCAGCGGCAGCGGCTCGATCACGATGCCGCACGAAGAGGTGCGCGACTACTTCTACCAGCGGCAGAACTATCTGCACGAGCTCGACACCGCCGCCGAAGACCTCACGATCAACCTGCGCATGCACCGCGGCGACCTTGCCCGCGATCTTTCCGACCGGCTGACGGCCGTGCACGGCGTGCACATCGTCAAGCGGCTCGATCTCGGTGACACCGTGCTGCACCGCTACGATCCGGAAACCAAGACGCTCGAGGTCGGCAACCACCTGTCCGCGGGCCAGCAGGTGTTCAAGATGGCGGCCGAGCTGGCGTACCTGGAGTTCGGCGACCTGATCGACAAGCTCGTGGCGGAGGGCAAGTTCACCAGCGAGGAATCGACAACGCTGGCACGGCTTGGTCTTGCCAACTACTACGCCGCAGCGACGGTGTTGCCCTACGGGCAGTTTCACGAGGTCGCGGAGAAGTTTCGGTACGACGTCGAGCGGCTTTCGGCGTTCTACTCCGTCAGCTACGAGACCGTCGCACACCGACTGTCCACGCTGCAGCGGCCGTCGATGCGCGGTGTGCCGTTCTCGTTCGTCCGGGTCGACAAGGCGGGAAACATGTCAAAGCGCCAGTCAGCCACGGGTTTTCACTTCTCGTCGAGCGGCGGAACCTGTCCGCTGTGGAATGTCTACGAGACGTTCGCCAACCCGGGCAAGATCCTGGCGCAGATCGCCGAGATGCCCGACGGCCGCAGCTACATGTGGGTGGCACGGACGGTGGAGCGCCGTGCGTCGCGATATGGTCAGCCCGGCAAGACATTTGCGATCGGATTGGGCTGCGAGCTCAGACATGCACATCGGCTCGTGTACTCGGAGGGACTGGATTTGTCGGGAGAGAACGCCACACCGATCGGGGCGGGCTGCCGCGTGTGTGAACGTGACAACTGCCCGCAGCGGGCCTTCCCCGCGTTGGGCCGCGCGCTCGACCTCGACGAGCACCGCAGCACGGTGTCGCCCTACCTGGTGAAGCAACCATGACGGAAAACGCCCCGGCCCGCATCCCGTCGGACGGCAGCCGGCGCGAACTTGGCCTCATCAACTGGGCATTCTGCAAGCTCGCCGCCCGGCGTCAACGAATACCGCAGATGCACCTGTTCACCACACTCGGCATCAACAAGCCGCTGCTGTGGAGCTGGTTGCCGTTCGGCGCATATTTGCTCTACATCGGAAAACTGTCGCGCAAGGATGCCGAGGTCGTGATCCTGCGCGTGGGTCATCTGCGTGGTTGCGAGTACGAACTGCAGCAGCACCGCCGCCTGGCCCGCACCCGTGGCATCGGGCCGGAGCTGCAAGCCAAGATCTTCGAAGGCCCCGACGCCGACGGTCTGACCGACCGGCAACGCGCGCTGATCACCGCCACCGACGAGTTCGTCGTCACCCGTGGCGTGTCACCGGAGACCTGGACGGCGCTGTCGAGCCACCTCAGCCGTGCCCAATTGGTCGAATTCTGCATGCTGGCAGGACAATACGATGCGCTGGCTGCCACAATGACGACGCTGCAGGTGCCGCTCGACTATCCGGACTGAGCCACCGCCGGTTGCCAGTCACCCGATGAAGTCGTTCCAGTCCCTCTGCTCCGGAAGGTCCGGCCGAAATTCAAAGTCGGCCGCTTCTGGCTCACCAGCCGCACTATCAAGCGTGGGCCCGCCGACGTCGTCGACGATCGCGGCTTGGTAAGAGTCGCCCGGATCGAATCGATCGGCCGAAATCAGCGGGGACGACGGCGAAAGGCTGGTGTCCTCGAGTGCATCGGCGAACGGGACTGCCGGGTCAACGGACGGACTGCTGGCCAGGTCTGGCTCACCCGCCGCGCTTTCGGGTATGGGCGGGCCGACGTGGACGACGCTCTCCGCGCGGTCAAAGTCGTCGGGATCGGGCGAACTCAGCTGGGAAGACAGCGAAACTTGGCTGCTCTCTGCGACTGTGTCGCCGAACGGGTCGAGGGCGGACACATCCGAGGTGGAGCTGTCATCAGGGTCGTAACGTCGGGCGACCGAGTTGAGAGCCGTCGCCTCCGACGTGACAATGTCATCAGGGTCGTACGTTCCCGCGATCTTGTTCAGCCGCGCCAAATCCTCCGCCAAATCCTCGTAGTGATCGACCGCGCCTCCGTATTGGTGCTCCCACCATGCATCGTCCGGACGATCTGGATCTCCCTTGGGCTGTTGCTCGGGGTATACGTCCTCGTCCTCTGCTTCATGTGAGTCGCCGCCGCCGCCGGAATTGGGATCGTCGTAATCGGAGCCCTCTTCTTGTTCCCACGGACCGTAGCTCGTATTGGGCATGGTTCCTCCCGACGCCGACAGGGCTGGAGAGAAGAGCATAGCCTGGCACGTACTGACCCGACATCGGATCAGCAAAGTCACCGTCTATGGCCCATGACTTGCGATTCGCGAGGTTGGTCGCCTACAGGTACATGACGCCGAGCATGCCGAGCGTCAACAACGCCGGGGAGATCGGCAGACAAAGAAGAAGCGCCGCCCAGACATGAGACTGGCGCCGATAGCACCGCCAACCCACAACGAACGATGCGGCGCTGAGCACACCGATCACCGCGGAGATGATCAACATCCAGTGCTCCACATCCGACGTGGCGATCGCCAAGGAAGTGGCGACCAGCCACAGGATGTGCCCGACAATCAAACCGCCAACGGCGGCAACAACCGTCGCTCTCAAAAGTTGATCATGTGGCCGGCGAGTCCGTGGAAGCATTCCTGCAAGGCCTCCGAAAGGGTCGGGTGGGTGTGCACGTTGCGGGCCAGCTCGTGGGCCGTCAGGTCCCATTTCTGGGCCAGCGTCAGCTCGGGCAACAGTTCGGAGACGTCGGGCCCGATCAGGTGACCGCCGAGCAGCTCGCCGTACTTGCCGTCCGCGATCAGCTTGACGAAACCGCTGGGGTCGCCCAGCCCGTGCGCCTTGGCGTTGGCGGTGAACGGGAACTTCGCGACCTTGACGTCGTAGCCCTCCTCGCGGGCCTCCTCTTCGGTGAGGCCAAAGCTGGCGACCTGCGGTTGGCAGAACGTGGCCCGCGGCATCATTCGATAGTCGCCGAGCGCCAAAGTGTCTGCGCCCGCGATCGTTTCGGCGGCCACCACACCCTGCGCCTCGGCCACGTGGGCGAGTTGCAGCAGGCCGGTCACGTCGCCGATCGCGTAGATGTGCGGCACCTTGGCGCGCATGTAGTCATCGATGCCGATGGCCTTGCGATCGGTGACCTGCACGCCCGCGGCGTCCAGCCCGTAGCCATCGACGTTGGGCGCGAAGCCGATCGCCTGCAGCACCTTGTCGGCCTTCAGCTCTTCGGACTTTCCGTCCTTGCTGACACGGACTGTCGCCGTTGCCCCATCATCTGAAATGGACTCGACCTTGGTGCCGGTTAGCACCTTGACGCCGAGCTTCTTGAACTGCTTCTCGATCTCCTTGGACACCTCGGCGTCCTCGTTGGGCAACGCCCGCGGCAGGAACTCCACCACGGTGACATCGACACCGAAGTTCTTCAGCACATAGCCGAACTCCATGCCGATGGCACCGGCGCCGGCGATGATGATCGACCCCGGCAGTTCCCGCGACATGATCAGCTCTTCGTAGGTGACGACGTTGTCCGACAGCGAGGTGCCGGGCACCAGCCTGGTGCTGCTCCCGGTGGCGATGATGATGTTGTCGAAGGTCACCTTCTCGGTGTCGCCCTCGTTCAGGTCGACCTCCAGCGTGTGGTCGTCGGTGAACTTGCCGTACCCGTGGATCTCGGTGATCTTGTTCTTCTTCATCAGAAAGTGCACACCCGCGACGCGACCGTCGGCGACCTTGCGGCTGCGGTCATATGCGACGCCGTAGTCCATCGTCGGCTCGCCGCTGATCCCAAAGGTCTTGGCTTCCTTGGTGATGATGTGCGCCAGCTCGGCGTTGCGCAGCAGCGACTTGGACGGTATGCAGCCGACGTTGAGGCACACCCCGCCCCAGTACTTGGGTTCGACGACCGCGGTGTTCAGGCCGAGTTGGGCGGCACGAATGGCCGCGACGTATCCGCCGGGGCCTGCTCCGAGAACGACGACGTCATAGTGGGTCACCCCGCCACCCTAATAGGGAATGAGTCCCACCAGACAGCGGCTTGCATAGTCACAGAAGTAGAGCCCGTGTAGCACCGCCGCCCCGGCCGTGGCGGCGAACGGTGCCGACATCAACGCGATGGCCAGCGCCGAGATCAGCGGTTTGTTCTGCACCATCGCGGCGAGCAAGCCGCCGACGGTGCACACCACGACGAAGACCAGCACCACGAACACCGCCGGCGTCTTGTCGAGCGAGTGATACCACCAGTAGTACAAGCCGACCCCGATGGCTTCCGCGACGATCCATACCGAGCCGACCATGAGCACGAACGTCCAGCGCTTCAGGTACTGAATCGCCGCAGGCACGGCAACCGGCTGTTCCGGCGCCGCAACCGGCTCCGAAGGCGGCGCGTCCTCGGCGACTTCGGTCGGCTCAGGGTCGGCGACCGCTTCGGCCGGCGGGTCCACCGGATCGGGCGCCGATTCGAGGCCCCCGGTGTCGGTGGTCGGGGGCGGGTGCGGCTCGGTCTGGTCGGCGGGCGGCGCGTCGCGGTCTTCCTGGTCAGGCAACGGAGACCGCCTGGATCGCGACCAGGACGCCGAACCAGCCCGGGGCCATCGCGACGAGGAAGGCGCCGAGCGTGGTGACCCATCGCCGCTTGGAGAACAGGATCATCAGCATGCCGGCGGCGCTGGGCACGCCGACGACCAGGGCGATCACGACGTCCGGCCGGATGGTGGCGGCGATCAGCAACGTCGAGGCGATACCGGCTATCAGCCCGGCGGCGGTGCCGACCAGCATCGCGCCGGTCAGCAACCAGGCGCGCGGAAGCGGTATCACGCCTATGACCTTACTGGTGTGCCGTCCCACTAGGCCTGCACCCGTGCGGCGCGCTCCGTCGGTATCGGGCAAGCGTCGACCGCTTCGGCGACGACGTGGGTGCCGGTCCGGGGCGGACGTTCACCGGCTGCGTACCGGGTGCCGGTAACCGGCGGGCGGTCGGCCAGCAACCTGATCTCGATGTCGGTGAATGCCCGACCGCGGGACAGAAAGCGAAGGCCTTCGGGCGCCTCGAGGCTGAACCCGCCGCCGCGACCGGGCACGACGTCGATCACCAGTTGGGTGTGCTTCCACGCCTCGAACTGCGGGCCGGAGATCCAGACCGGCACCCCGTCGTCTCCGACGTCGAGGACGGCCAGCAGGATGTCGCGGTCGCCGACCAAGAACTCGCCATCGGGGTAGCACATCGGCGACGAGCCGTCGCAGCAGCCGCCGGACTGGTGGAACATCAGCGCTCCGTGCCGGTCGGACAGCTTGGTCAACAGGTCGGCGGCCGCGCGGGTGATCAACGCCCGCGGCGGAACAGCGTCGGCCATTAGAAGAAGCCCTGGGCCTTGTTGCCGTAGGACACCAGCAGGTTCTTGGTTTGCTGATAGTGATCGAGCATCATCTTGTGGTTTTCCCGCCCGATGCCGGACTGCTTGTAGCCGCCGAACGCCGCGTGCGCGGGGTAGGCGTGGAAGCAGTTGGTCCACACCCGGCCGGCCTTGATGTCGCGGCCGGCCCGGTAGGCGGTGTTGCCGTCGCGGGACCACACCCCGGCGCCGAGGCCGTAGAGGGTGTCATTGGCGATGGCGATGGCGTCGTCGTAGTCCTTGAAGGACGTGACGGCGACGACCGGGCCGAAGATCTCCTCCTGGAAGATCCGCATCTTGTTGGTGCCCTCGAAGATGGTGGGCTGGACGTAGTAGCCGCCGGACAGGTCACCGCCGAGTTCGGCGCGTTCGCCGCCGGTGACAACGCGAGCGCCCTCGTCCTTGCCAATCTCGATGTAGGACAACACCTTTTCCAGCTGATCGTTGGAGGCCTGTGAGCCGATCATGGTCTCGGTGTCCAGCGGGTCGCCCTGGCGCACCGCCTTGGTGCGGATGGCCGCCAGCTCGAGGAACTCGTCGTAGATGTCGGCCTGAATCAGGCTGCGCGACGGGCAGGTGCACACCTCACCCTGGTTCAGGGCGAACATGGTGAACCCCTCGAGCGCCTTGTCCTGGTAGTCGTCGGCCGCGGCCAGCACGTCGGAGAAGAAGATGTTGGGGCTCTTGCCGCCCAGCTCGAGGGTGACTGGGATGAGGTTCTGCGACGCGTACTGCATGATCAGCCGCCCGGTGGTGGTCTCCCCGGTGAAGGCGATCTTGGCGATCCGGTTGCTGGATGCCAGCGGCTTGCCGGCCTCGAAGCCGAAGCCGTTGACCACGTTCAGCACGCCGGCCGGCAGCAGGTCACCGATCAGCGACATCAGGTACAGGATCGACGCCGGGGTCTGCTCGGCCGGCTTGAGCACGACGGCGTTGCCCGCGGCCAATGCGGGCGCCAGTTTCCAGGTGGCCATCAGAATCGGGAAGTTCCACGGAATGATCTGGCCGACCACGCCGAGCGGTTCGTGGAAGTGGTAGGCGACGGTGTCGTCGTCGATCTGGCTCAGTGAGCCCTCCTGGGCGCGGATCGCCCCGGCGAAATAGCGGAAGTGGTCGACCGCCAGCGGCAGATCCGCATTCAGCGTTTCCCGGATCGGTTTGCCGTTGTCCCACGCCTCGGCCAGTGCCAGCGATTCCAGGTTCTCTTCGATGCGGTCGGCGATCTTGTTGAGGATGACCGCCCGCTCGGCCGGCGCCGTCTTGCCCCACTGCGACGCGGCGCCGTGGGCGGCGTCGAGTGCCTTGTCGATGTCGGCCTCACCCGACCGCGGCACCTCGCAGAAGGTTTGCCCCGTCACCGGCGTGGGGTTTTCGAAATACCCGCCGCCGGACGGCGGCACCCATTCGCCGCCAATGAAATTGCCGTAGCGAGACTCGTACGACATCAGTGCGTCCGCTGAACCCGGGCGTGCGTAGACGGTCATGAGCAGCTCCCCTTTGTCTTCGGCGACGGTGTAATACGCGTCACACTACGCCGGGCGGCCACAATAGCTCCATGGCGGACGACCCGTACTTGTGGCTCGAGGACATCACCGGCGAGGACGCGCTGGACTGGGTGCGCCAGCACAACGAGCCCACGCTTGCCGAGCTGTCCGACGAAAGATTCGAACAGATGCGCACCGAGGCGCTCGAGGTGCTCGACACCGATGCGCGCATTCCCTACGTCCGCCGTCGCGGCGACTACCTGTACAACTTCTGGCGCGACGCGGCCAACCCGCGCGGGCTGTGGCGGCGCACCACGCTGGACAGCTACCGCACCGACTCCCCGGAATGGGAGGTGATGATCGACATTGATGAACTGGGTCGCGCTGACGATCAGTCCTGGGTGTGGGCCGGCGCCGACGTCATCGAACCCGACCATTCGCGCGCTCTGATCGGCTTGTCCCGTGGTGGTTCGGATGCCGCCATCGTCCGCGAGTTCGACATGCGCACACGGGAATTCGTGACCGACGGGTTCGAATTGCCGGAAGCCAAGACCCAGATCAAATGGGAAGACGAGAACACCGTGCTGGTCGGTACCGACTTCGGTGAGGACTCGCTGACGGACTCTGGGTATCCCCGGCTGGCCAAGCGTTGGCGTCGCGGTGAACCACTCGACGATGCGGAGACATTGTTCAGCGGGGCGAGCACCGACGTCATCGTCGCGACATCGGCGGATCGCACACCGGGGTTCGAGCGGACAACGCTGCGCCGCGCCATCGACTTCTTCAACGACGAGGTGTACGAACTGCGCGACGGCGAGTTCATCCGCATCGACACGCCGACCGACGCCACCGTTTCGGTCCACCGCAATTGGCTGCTGATCGAATTGCGCACCGACTGGCACACCGGAACCGGCAGCTTCACCGCCGGTTCGCTGCTGGCAGCCGACTACGACGAATTCCTCGCCGGCACCGCCGATCTCACGGTGGTTTTCCAGCCCGACGAGCACACCAGCCTGCACCACTACGCGTGGACGCGGGACAAGCTGTTAGTCGTCACCCTGGCCGACGTCGCGAGCCGGGTCGAGGTGATCACGCCAGGGCTCTGGACGGCTGAGCCGGTACCCGGGATTCCGGCCAACACCAACACGGTGATCGTCACCGCCGACGAGCTGGGCGACGAAATCTTTCTGGACTCCAGCGGATTCGACACGCCGTCACGTTTACTACGCGGATCCGCCGGTGGCCCGCTGGAGCAGATCAAGTCGGCGCCGGCGTTCTTCGACGCCGAGGACATCACCGTGGCCCAGCATTTCGCGACGTCGAAGGACGGCACCGCGATTCCGTACTTCGTTGTCTCGCACCGCGACGCGGCCGGGCCCGGCCCGACGCTGCTGGGCGGCTACGGCGGTTTCGAGGTGTCGCGCACACCCGGTTACGACGGTGTGCTCGGCCGGCTGTGGTTGGCCCGCGGAGGCACCTACGTGCTGGCCAACATCCGCGGCGGCGGCGAATACGGCCCCGGCTGGCACACCCAGGCGATGCGGGAAGGCCGGCATCTGGTGGCGGAGGACTTTGCCGCAGTCGCAGCGGATTTGGTGAACCGTGGCATCGCAGGCGTTGAACAGCTGGGTGCGCAGGGTGGCAGTAACGGAGGCCTGCTGATGGGCATCATGTTGACGCAATACCCGGAGCTGTTCGGTGCGCTGGTGTGCAGTGTGCCGCTGCTGGACATGCGGCGATTCCATCTTCTGTTGGCGGGCGCGTCGTGGGTGGCGGAGTACGGCGATCCGGATGACCCGGAGGATTGGGAGTTCATCGCCAAGTACTCGCCGTACCAGAATATTTCGGCGGACCGCCGCTATCCGCCGGTGCTGATCACCAC
>NZ_JBOGDB010000014.1:0-5041 GCF_050701515.1 Mycobacterium sp.
CTGTTCGAGATCGACGACGTCGTCGACCCCGCCGACACCCGCAGGCTGATCGCCGCCACCCTGACAGCCGCGACGGCGCGGACCGAGGATCGTCCACCCCGTCGGTTCATCGACACCTGGTGAGCGAAAAAGGAGCGGTGCCGCCCTCAAACCTGTAGTTAGCGCGGAAAAGTGTGAGTAGCGAAGACGGCACCTACAGATTCGACGTCGATCAGGTGACCGCCAGCGCCGCGGCGCTGCGGCGGAGGCGGCCATCCCCGCGGTGATCGCGGTCGAGGTGGCGGTGCCTTTAACAGCCAGTGGCCCGACTGAACCAACCGCTCGAAAGGTAGGTCCTCAACTATGTTCGTGCGGCGGAGTTAGCCCTCGAGCTCATTCAAACCAAACCCATCTGCCTCAATGTGATCGCACTGCTCCAAGCGACCCTAGTAGAGGGAACGCGTGGCGATAGCTGGGACAACGGTCAGCCGCGGGAGTCCAACGTGTACATCGGCGAACAATTGGTCGAGCTTGGGGCGCTGCGAGAGCTGCCGGGAGTCTTCGCTTATGGGGTCGTTCGTCGACACCTGGTAGGTCAGGTGACCGCCAACGCGGCGACGATGGCACGACGCATGTCGTCGTCGTTGACGATCAGGTCGTCGTCGGCGGCCTGAGCCAGCAGCTGTGGCGGGGTGGAGCTCAACCGGCGGGCCCGCTCGTGCTTGCAGTGCGCGATGACCTTGCGGGCGAACCTGCCGTTGCCGGCGGTGTCCAGCGCGGTGCCCTGTTCGATGGGGGTGTCGCGCAGCCGAGCCGCCTCGTCCCGCAGCAGCGGCCAGGCGGAGTCGGCGATCGCGATCTTTTCCTTGGCGGCGATCAGCTGACCGATCTGCACGATCTCGTCCGGGGTGTAGCTGGTGAACGACAAGGTCAGGTGGAACCGGGATGCCAGGCCGGGATTGGCCTGCATGAAGCGGCGCATCTCCTTGGGATAACCCGCAACGATCACCACCAGCCGGTCACGGAAGTCCTCCATGTACTTCAGCAGCGTGTTGATCGCATCCTTGCCGAACGAGTGGCCCTCGTGCTCCGGTGCCAGCCGGTAGGCCTCGTCGATGAAAAGCACGCCGCCCAAGGCTGATTCGCACACTTCCTTCATCCGGGCGGCGGTCTGCGATATGTAACCGACGACGAGGTCTTCCTCGGTGACCTCGACGACCGTCGGGTGCTCGATCTTGCCGAGCCCGAACAGGAACTCCGCCGCGATCCGGGCGAACGACGTCTTCGCGGTGCCGGGCGGCCCCTCCAGCACCATGTGGTTCTCGTTTGTCATCGACGTCTCCTCGCCCCGCTCGGCCAGGATCTGATCGATCTGGATCTCGGTGCGCCATACCGTGATCTGTTCCTTCGGACCGGTCAGCCCGATCAGCTCGTCCAGCTTGCGCTGCGCCTCGGCGAGCACAACGTCCTTCTGCTCCTCCAGGGCGGCGGCGGCGCGCTGCGCCTTGGACGTCTCGGTGCTCGGATCCCACGGATCGGTCCGAGTGGCGATGGTCTCGGAGTCGGTGACGATCAATCGATAGCCCGGGTTGGCCACCGCCTGCGCAGCGGCCTCGAGCAGCACGCCGTTGTTGGTGGCCTGCTCGAACGCCGCGCGCGCGGCCTCCTCCTGGCCGAGTTCGCGCAGGCACCAGCCCTTCGTCAGCGCGGCGTCGGCGGCGATGTACTGGTTCTTCGTCGACACGGTGCTGGCACGGTCCAGCGCGGTTTGAAACTGCCCGATGCTGGCGGCGGCCGCGGCGGCGAGCGTGTCGACCCCGGCGGTCAGGTCGTCGACGACGTGGGTGGCATGTGCGGGCGGCGACTTGGCGGTGATCATCAGGACATCCGGCCAGCGCTGCGCCAGATGGTGAGCGGCGGCCCCGATGAACTGGGCCCACTGGGCGGCCATCGCGTCGCCGGTAACGACGGGGTCGTCGAGCACCTCCGCCGCCTCGGCGTACCGCCGTTCGGTGATCAACGCCGTCACGTACGCCAGCGTCATCGTCGATCGCGACCACACCGGCATCGTCACGTACAGCGGCGCGTCGACCCGGGCGTGCAGGTCGCCGTCCACCAATCCGATCCGCCGGGTCTCCCGGTACAGCGACCGCGAATTACGGTGCGCCGCTTCCAGCACATCGATGGCCTGATCCCGACAGGCGATCCTGCCGAGCCAAGCATCCGACATCGTCGGCTGGGCGGCGGTGATCGCGATGAAGCTGGCCAGCGCCTGACGGGTGTCGCCGGCCTTGTAGCTCTCGATCGCAGCGTCGAAGGCGCGGCGCTGATCGGTCGGGGCAGTCATCGAAACCCGCTGTCTCCTATGCGGTCTGGCCGGCGGCGCCCAGGAAGGGTTGCTCGGCTTTGAACGTAGCGATATGCACATCGGTGGTGAACGCCGCGGTGGCGATCCGGACCGTGGACGCCGAGATCTGCGTGAACGACATGTCCGGTGTCGGTGCGTCGTCATCGTTGTCACCGATGGTGATCACGGTCGACGCCAAACCGGCCGCCGGCGGCCCACCGGCACGGTCGCTGACAATGATCGACGGCACGAACTCCGGCGGATGCAACCTGTCGACCACCGCGATCAGCGGCTGCTCCAACTGGCGCCACCGGGCGGGCTGGTCGGTGTAGATCGCGATGCGTTCACCGACCGCGGCCGCCCGTACCAGCAGTTGGCAGGCATAGGGCATACCGGTGTGCAGGCTGATGCGGGTGGCCTGATCCGGATCGGTCAACGACAGCAACAGCAGGTCGCCGCGCTGCGTGGTACCGACAAGAACACCCGAGGAACCGACCGGCAGGTCCAGCGGCGCGGCGTCCAGCGGCCGGCCCGGCAACCCGTCCCACCGCCGCGGCAGCGGGGACGAGTGCATCGCCGCGGGGCCCTGGTCACCGGGCAGCGGGTTGAGAAGGAGGGTGGGCGCACTGGCCGGCGCCTGCGGATCGTTGACTCGCACCAACGCCGACACCCAGGTGCGGCCTTCGCCTGCGCCGCGGTGCTTGGTCAACGAAAGTGTCTGCACCACCGCATCGGAACGCAACGCCCACATCTGGTTGAGGGTGTTGGTGGTGATGTCCTCGGGGGAGAAGTAGTAGGACGTCAGGAAGCCGGGGTGGGCCTCGATTGAACGCCACCCCTCGGTCGGCGCCACCGGTGCGGGCGTGCGGGGCATGCCGGGGGGCACGTCGGGTGCCGCGTCGGCGGGCACCACCGCCAGGCCGGCACCCAGTTCGGCAAGCGCTGCATCGAGATCCTTGGCGGTCAACGCGTGGGCCCGCACGCCGCGTTGCAACAGCGCGTTGACGATCCGTTCGGTAGCCGCCGCCGCGGTGGCACCGACCGACGACCGGTAGGCCAGCCCCGCCACCGACTGCTCGAGGTCCAGGCGCACCACCAGATACGTGCGGCGCTGCCCGGCCGCCGGACGGTCGGCGAGCAGGGTGGAATACAGCGGCGGATAGCCGATGCCGCGCCGCACCCGTAGCCCGCTGGACACCACATCGATGCCGGCCAATCGGATCCCGCCGGGTTGATCGAGCAGGCCGGTCAACGCCTCCAGTGGCAACAGGTTGGGCGTCAGCGCGGTGGCCGACCCGGTCAGCACCGTCGGCGAGTAGGCCTGGCCGGTCACATCGATCATCGTGATGGCCTCACAATCGAGGCGGTCGGAGACCCGCACGCCGTACAGCGCGGCACCGTGCGGAATGTCGATGGCCGCGTCCATCGACTCGCTACGCCGTCGCCGCCGCCACCAACGAACGCGGTCGACGAACCACCGAACGGCGTTGCGGCGGTGCACCGTTACCAGGAACGCGGCGACCGCCGCGACGGCCACCGCAACCGCAGGCCACCACGACGCCCGCCCGGGCGGAAAGATCACCAGGGCGGCGATCACCGCCACCTCGACCGCGATCACCGCGGGGATGGCCGCGTTGACCCCGACGGCTCGCGCCTTCATGACCGCCTCCGCCGCAGCGCCGCCGCACCCACCACGATCGCGGCCAGCGCCCCGACCACCGCCGCGCCGATCAGCGCGGTGTGCCGCGGGCGCAGATCCGGCGGAGGAGGCGGAGCGGGCACATCCAGCAGGGAGGTGAGGTGCTCGGGCGGTAGCCGGTCGCCCGGCGCCACGTCGAAGGTGAGCGCCGCGACGGGGTCGATAACGCCATGGCCGACCTTGTTGTCGACACCGCGCGGCGGGTTGTGTGCGGTTTCGGTGATCCGCCGAATCACCTGACGCGCGGACAACTGCGGGTACTTCGCCCGGACCAGCGCGGCCACCCCGGAGGTGTACGCGGTGGCGAAACTGGTGCCGGACAACGGGGTTGCCTTGCCGGGTTCGCGGGCGGGCAGGCCGTTGATCGGTGCACCGTTCACGCTCGACAGGCCCATGATCTCCAGGCCGGGCGCTGCGACGCCGACCCACGGCCCGGCGATGCTCTGCGGCAACGGCTGTCCGTCCGGCGCTACCGCGCCGACCGCGAGCACGTAGTCGGTGAACCAGGCCGGCGTGACGATGGTGGAGACATCCTGCCAATCACGAGGATCGTCCGGCCGCAGCGGGTTGAACACCGGGTTCTGCGCGCACGAGTTCCCTTCGCCCTCGTTGCCTGCCGCCGCCACGATGACGATGTCCTTGTCCACCGCGGCATAGCGGATGGCGGCACCCAGCGCCGCCTGGTCGATGGGTGCTGCGGCGTTGATGCACGCCGTCACCGAGATGTTCATGACATCGACGCCAAGGTTGGCCAGGTGCACCACGGCGCGCGCCAGGGTCGCGATATCGCCGGCCTTGCGGCGCATTTCGTCGTTGCCACCCGGCTGGGGTTTAGCCGGACCGAACGCCGAGGACGACTGGCGTACCGATATCAGGGCCGCGTCCGGGGCGACACCGACCACGCCGTCGGGGCTGCCGGGCGGGGGCGGCGGCACCGGGTTGTAGTCACCTTCACCCGGGCCGGCGGCCGGCGCGACGGGGCCCGCTGGCGGAGCCGGTTCCGGCGGCGGTGGCGG
>NZ_JBOGDB010000015.1:0-7275 GCF_050701515.1 Mycobacterium sp.
TGCCGGATCGGCGCACCGCTGCTGTTCGGTCGATCCAAAGTGGTGCTGTCCCGGTTGGTGGTGCCGACGACCGAGCTGTTGGATCTTCACGCCGAGGTGCATCGGCTGTCGCTGCCGCACCTGCAACCGGGTCCAACGGCGAACGCGCTGCCCGGACGGTGGACCGGCCACATCACGATGGCGCGACGAGTCGTGCCCGGACAGTTAGGCCGCGCGCTGCGGATCGCGGGCAAGCCACCCGAGATCGCGGGCAGAGTCATTGGACTGCGCCGCTGGGACGGCAGTTCCAAACGCGAGTACCCGATCAGTTGACCGTGGCTGCAACCCTTTTCGGCACACTGCATGAACTTCTGCTCGGAGGCGACCAGCCCGGCGCGCTCCTCCTTGGGGAAGGCGAACCCCATGATGGTCTCGTCGCGTGATGAGAATGCCAGGTAGACGATCCGCCCGACTCGGAATTTGATCCGGTCGCGCACCACCACCTCGTAGGACCTGGGCAGGGTCGTGGTTATGCGCCGCACATCGTCGACGGTGATCACGTCCTTCGACGATAGCGCCAGTGTCGGCACGCATTGCCAGAATCGGTCCATGGGGGAGGTCTTCATTGGCAGCGAGGCCGTCGCGACGGGCAAGCTGACCGAATACGAGTTGCGCCGTTGGTATCAAGCGATCTTTCGCGATATCTACCTGCCGAAGAGCCATGAGCCGTCGCTGCGTGACCGAACCGTCGGCGCGTGGCTGTGGTCGCGGCAGCGTGCCGTGGTCGCGGGCGTCGCGGCGTCGGCGTTGCACGGAGCCGCGTGGGTCGACGCCGACGCACCCGTCGAACTGATCTTCCAAAACTCCCGTCGGCAGCATGGGCTCATCGTGCGCAACGAGGCGCTCGCGGATGACGAAATCACCCGCATCGCGGGAATTCCCGTGACGACGCGCGCCCGCACCGCCTTCGACCTCGGCCGCCATTTGTCGCGTGCGGAAGCGATGGCGCGGCTTGACGCTCTGATGCGTGCCAGGATCTTCTCGACCGAGGACGTCCTGTTGCTCGCCAAGCGCCACCCCGGCGCACGCGGGCTACGTCAACTGCGCGAGGTATTGCCGATGGTTGACGGTGGTGCGGACTCGCCGCAGGAGACCCGGCTTCGGCTTTTGTTCGTCGACGCGGGCCTACCGCGTCCGACTACTCAGATTCCGATCGTTGAGGGCCGGGGAAAGCTGGTGCGCATGGTCGACATGGGCTGGGAAGAGTTCATGGTGGCCGCCGAGTACGACGGCGACCAACACCGCACCAGCCGATCGCAGTACGTCAAGGACCTACGCGTGTTGCCAAGGCTCGAGCGGTTGGGCTGGATCGTGATTCGCGTCATCAAGGAGGATTGCGACGACGACATCGTCGAGCGCGCGCGGACGGCGTTGGCGTCGCGTGGCTGGCGCCCAGATCGACACTAGCGCGGTGTTTACCCGAACTTTCCCGCGCTGGTGTCGATTTCGGCGTCGATGCCATTGATTAGCAGGGCGACCCCGAAGCCGAACCGCTCGCCCGCATCGTCGGTGAGCACCGACTGCGCGTCCGGCAGCTCGGCGCCGGCGGCGTCCCACTGCAGCCGGGACTGCTCGTCGGCGGTGAACCCCAGCACGTAGTAGACCACCGTGCGGGCAGCCAATTCGGCGTGGGCGCGGTCGACGCCGGCCTCGGTCGCCGCGTCGCTGAGCCGGGCCAGTATCTGCGCCATCGCCTCCGACTGACCGGCCGCGAAGCTGGCCGACACCAACTCGGCGCCGTCCGTATGCGACAGCAGCGCATCCCGCAGGCGCCCGCAGATTCCCGCGACGCGGTCGCGCCACGGGCCCGGGGCATCGTCGACGGGCTCCAGGATGCGGTCGGCGACCGCGCCGAGCAGCTGCTGCTTGTTCGCGAAATGCCAGTACAGTGCGCCGGGGGAGACGTCGAGTTCGCGGCCCAGCCTGCGCATCGTCAGATCGGCGATGCCGTAGTTGTCCAGGATCGCCGTCGCCGCCTCGACCACGTCGCGTTTGTGCAGCTGCACACCGCTACCCTAACCTGAACGGCGTTCAAGTCGAGACAGAGGAGCATGGGTTGACGGACATCCTGGCGCTGGCCCGCGAGCAGGTGCTGGAGCGGGGCGTAGGTCTCGACCGGGACCAGGTGTTGGCTGTGCTGCAGCTGCCCGACGACCGGCTCGACGAACTGCTGGCACTGGCCCACGAGGTGCGGATGTCCTGGTGCGGCCCGGACGTCGAGGTCGAGGGCATCATCAGCCTGAAGACCGGCGGTTGCCCCGAGGATTGCCACTTCTGTTCGCAGTCAGGGCTTTTCGCGTCCCCGGTGCGCAGCGCCTGGCTCGACATCCCGAGCCTGGTAGAAGCCGCCAAGCAGACCGCGAAATCCGGTGCCACCGAGTTCTGCATCGTCGCCGCTGTGCGCGGGCCCGACGAGCGGCTGCTGGCCCAGGTCGCCGCCGGCATCGAGGCGATCCGCAACGAGGTGGACATCCAGATCGCCTGCTCGCTGGGCATGCTGAGCGCCGAGCAGGTCGAGCGGCTGTCGGCGATGGGCGTGCACCGCTACAACCACAACCTGGAGACCGCCCGGTCCTTCTTTCCCAACGTGGTGACCACCCACAGCTGGGAGGAGCGCTGGGAGACGCTGTCGATGGTCCGGGACGCCGGCATGGAGGTGTGCTGCGGCGGCATCCTCGGCATGGGCGAGACGCTCGAGCAGCGCGCCGAGTTCGCGGCCGACCTCGCCGAGCTGGATCCCGACGAGGTTCCGCTGAACTTCCTCAACCCGCGGCCGGGCACCCCCTTCGGTGACCTGGACGTGCTGCCGGCCACCGAGGCGCTCAAGGCGGTGGCCGCATTCCGGCTCGCGCTGCCGCGCACCATGCTGCGGTTCGCCGGCGGCCGGGAGATCACGCTCGGCGATCTGGGCGCCAAGCGAGGCATTCTGGGCGGCATCAACGCGGTGATCGTCGGCAACTACCTGACGACGCTGGGCCGTCCGGCCGGGGCCGATCTGGAACTGCTCGACGATCTGCAGATGCCGATCAAGGCCCTCAACGCCACCCTGTAGCGATGGCGGCCAACTTCAACGTCTACACCGGGGCTCCGGCCGGCGGTGCGGTGCCGGCCGCGGCCCGGCTCGGGCTGGAGCCGCCGCGGTTCTGCGCCGAGTGCGGCCGCCGGATGATCGTGCAGGTGCGGCCCGACGGCTGGTCGGCGAAGTGCTCGCGACACGGCCTGCTGGACTCCGATGACCTCGAGGCGCAGCGATGAACGACGTTGCCGCTCCGCGGATTTCGCGTCGCTGCGCCGCGCTGACGGTGGTCGTCGGCCTGGCCGTGGCGGGAGCGCTGATCGGTGCGTTGTGGGCCTGGATTGCGCCACCCCTGCACGGCGTGATCGCACTGACCCGTGACGGCGATCGGATACACGCAATTCTCGGCAACGAGGTCGACCACTTCTTCCTCGGGGCGTTTCTGCTGGTGGGGCTGGTGGTGGTGCTGGCCGTGGTGTCGGCGGTGTTGGTCTGGCAGTGGCGGGCGCATCGCGGACCGGTCTTGGTCGCCGCGCTGGCGATCGGCTCGGCGGCCGCCGCGGGCGCCGCGGCCGGGGTCGGCGCGCTGCTGGTGCGATGGCGCTACGACATCGTGGATATCGCCGGCGCGCCGATTTCGCCGGAGGACCGGGTGCACTACGTCACCGAGGCTCCGGCCGTGTTCTTTGCGCACACGCCGCTGATGATTGCGGCGACGTTCCTGTTTCCCGCGGCGATGGGCGCGCTGACCTACTCGCTGCTCGCGGTGTCGACGCCACGTGACGACCTGGGTGGCTGGCCCCCGGAAGAGCCGCAATTGCCCGTCACAGCGGCTGTCGCTCCACCGTCCTCCCCGTGATGACCTTCGCCGCGATGCGCACCAGCCGCGCCATGCCCACATAGGTCATCGGATTCAGCAGCGTCGGCCACTTCGTCCGCACCAGGTTCTCGGTCAACGGCTTACCCGCGAACCGGTCGGTCAGCCAGCGCAGCGCCATCGGCGCGGACATCGGGTGCAGCAACATGTGCTCGCTGAACATGTCCCGGTGGTAGGTCACCGCGGCACCGCCGGACTCATAGGTGTCGGTCAGCTCGTCGATGTCGTCCACCGAGACGATCCGGTCGTGCACCGCCTGCACGATCAGCACCGGCGGCGTCGGCACCGCCGTGCCCAGCTTGATGCTGTCGAAAACCTGTTTCACCTCGGGCATGTCGAGGATTTCCTCGAGCGGCCGGTCGACCAGCTTGCCCATGTCCATGCCGATCAGCCGCAGCACGGCATGGACGGTGGTCATGTTCTCCACCCGCAGCAGCATCGCCTTGCCGGTGTCGGTCGCGTGCTCCTGGATGACCCGGTCGAGCTCGGGATAGGCGTGTGACAGTGCGGCCACCACCATCGCGGGCAGGCCCGAGAAAAAGCTGCCGTTGAGCCGGCGGAAGGCATGGCCCAGATCCGCCACCGGCGCTCCCAGCACCGCGCCGGCGATGTTCAGCTCGGGGGCATACGTGCCGCTCACCTCGGCGGCCCACGCGGTGGCCAGGCCACCGCCGGAGTAGCCCCACATCCCGATCGGCGCCGCCGCCGACAGACCCAGCTGCTCCGAGCTCAGCGCGGCACGCAGCCCGTCGAGAACGCGGTAGCCCGGCTCATACGGTGTGCCCCACGCCCCGTTCGGTCCCTCATGATCGGGCACCGACACCGCCCAGCCCTCGGCCAGCGCCGCAGAGATGAGGAAGAACTCGAACTGCGCGAGCGCGCCCGGCGCCAGCGCCCACCGGCGCAACGCATACGACGGGAAGCAGCGCGACGACACCGCGTCGATCGCGCACTGATACGACAGCACCGGGCAGACCCGCTCGTCGCCGCGCTCGGCCGGCGCAATCACCGTGGTGACGGTCGCTTCGGGCTTACCGTGCATGTCTGTGGTCCGGTACAGCAGCTGGGTGGCGGTGAACTTCTGCGGGATCAACCCGAGGAATGCCACCTCGACGTCGCGGCTGCGCAGGACGGTGCCCGGCGCGGCGTGCTGGAAGCCCCGCGGTGGGTCGTAGAACGGATCATCGGTCGGCAGCTGCGGACGGGTGTTCCGCTCGATCTCCTCGTGCGGTACGTACCCGATCCACTCGGCACCGGTTGCCGGCGCTGCGCTGCCCAAAGCCATCCGGACATTCTTACTTAAGAGAGCGTTAAGAATCCAGTCGCCTCACCCGGGCGGGCGCAGTGCCGCGAACTCGTCGGTGACGCGATAGGCCGATTCGGTGAAGCGATACAGCGCCGCCGGACGGCCCCCGCTGCGGCCCGACCGCGCGGTGGTGCCGGTCGGGGTGATGACGCCGCGCCGCGCGAGCACCCGCTGCAGGTTGGTGGCGTCGACCTGATAGCCCAACGCGGCGCCGTAGATGTCGCGCAGCGTGGACAGCGCGAACTCCTTTGGTGCCAAGGCAAATCCGATGTTCGTGTAGGACATCTTCGCGACCAGTCGGATGCGCGCGTGCTCGACCATCAGGCCGTGGTCGAATGCCATCGGCGGAAGCGCGTGCACCGGATGCCAGCGGGTGTCGGGCGGCAACTCCGGCGTGGCGGGGGAGGGCACCAGGCCGAGAAATGTCGACGCGATGGTGCGGGTGCCGGGGATCCGGTGTGGGTCGGAGAACACAGCGAGCTGCTCGAGGTGAGTCAACTCACGCAGGTCCACCTTCTCGGCGAGTTGACGACGAACCGAGCTGGTCATGTCCTCGTTATGACGGAGCCGGCCACCCGGCAGCGACCAGGCGCCGCGCTGCGGTTCTTTGGCACGCTGCCACAGCAGCACGCTGAGCTGCGGCTTGGGTGTGCTCAGCTGTCGAACCTGGAAGACGACGGCGAGCACTTCATGCCCAGTGCTACTATTGGCCATGTTTTCGATTATAAGTCGAAAACCTCACTGGCGATAGCGAGGAGGCTGCCATGACGGTGTTGGACGACCGGATCATCGATGGTCCGACCGGCTATTCCGGCGTCGTGGGCGACGAGGAATGGGCCGCCGAGATACGCCGGCTGGCCGAGTTGCGTGGTGCCACGCTGCTGGCGCACAACTACCAGCTGCCCGCGATCCAGGACGTCGCCAATCACGTCGGCGATTCCCTGGCGTTGTCGCGGATCGCCGCCGAGGCGCCCGAGGACACCATCGTGTTCTGCGGCGTGCACTTCATGGCCGAGACCGCGAAGATCCTGTCTCCGGAGAAGGCGGTGCTGATTCCCGACCAGCGAGCCGGCTGCTCGCTGGCCGACTCGATTACCGCCGACGATCTGCGCGCCTGGCGCGACGAGCATCCCGACGCGGTCGTGGTGTCCTACGTCAACACCACGGCGGCGGTGAAGGCGCTGACCGACATCTGCTGCACCTCGTCGAACGCGGTCGAGGTGGTGGCGTCCATTCCGGAGGACCGCGAGGTGCTGTTCTGCCCGGATCAGTTCCTGGGCGCTCACGTCCGGCGGCTGACCGGTCGCGAGAACCTGCAGGTTTGGGCCGGTGAGTGCCACGTGCACGCCGGCATCAACGGTGACGAGCTGGCCGACCAGGCGCGTTCACATCCGGACGCCGAACTCTACGTGCACCCCGAGTGTGGCTGCGCCACTTCGGCTTTGTACCTGGCCGGGGAGGGGGCGTTCCCGGAGGACCGGGTGAAGATCCTGTCCACCGGCGGCATGCTCGATGCCGCGCGGGATACCCGCGCCCGCCAGGTGCTGGTCGCCACCGAGGTCGGCATGCTGCACCAATTGCGCCGGGCGGCACCGGAAGTCGACTTCCGCGCCGTCAACGACCGGGCGTCGTGCAAGTACATGAAGATGATCACGCCCGCGGCGCTGCTGCGCTGCCTGGTGGAAGGTGCCGACGTCGTCGACGTCGATCCGGAGACCGCGCGGCTGGCCCGACGCAGCGTGCAGCGGATGATCGAGATCGGTCAACCCGGCGGCGGCGAATGATCCCGGCTTGGCATCAGCGGGCCGATGTCGTCGTCATCGGCACCGGGGTCGCCGGCCTGGTCGCCGCCCTTGCCGCGCACCGCCGTGGCCGCCGGGTGGTGGTGCTGAGCAAGGCTTCTGAAACCGCAACCTTCTACGCGCAGGGCGGCATCGCGGTGGTGCTGCCGGACACCGACGATTCGATCGATGCGCATGTCACGGACACCATCGCTGCCGGGGGTGGGCTGTGTGACCCGGACGCGGTGCGCTCGAT
>NZ_JBOGDB010000016.1:0-7217 GCF_050701515.1 Mycobacterium sp.
ACCGCCGTCCGTGTGCGGGGACCGGCTGCAACAGAAGGATCATCGACCAGAATCAGCCTGCCAACCTTACGCGCCGGGACGGGCAGCAAGCCCGCACGGAACCAGCGATACGCGGTCACGCGCGCAAACACCGTTGCGCTCAGCCCACGACGCCAAATTCATGTATCTGTTCCTACAGCACACCACCGACAACTACCGATCACTCAGACCGCAGCTGTTTCTAACCCTTCAGATCGTCGAGCCCATCCAGGATTTCTGTCACAGCGGTGGCAGCCCGCCACAGGTGGTTTTCGGGCGATTCGCCGTAGCCCTTGTGACGCTGCCGCCAGTCGCGTTCCCAGTAGTCGCTGACCACGGATCGGAGGTGACGACGCGACACGGCGAGCTCCTCCCGGAGTTGCTCGGCCAGCTCGTCGGCGGACGGCTCGATGATGGGCAGGCGATCAAGGCGCCGTGACCGGAGCGCATCAATCGTGGATGCATCAAGACCGTTCTCAGCCGACCAGAACCTCGCCAGCCGCCGATGTTGGTGATTCCAGACTGGCCACGTACGCGGTCGGTAGCCCCAGAGGATCGGTCGCTTGCCGAGCCGCAGCTGGTGGCCGATCGATTCTCCGGTCGGATGCATGGCTAGCCAGGGGAGCTCCTCGGCGGGAAGGTCGAGGACGAGCACGACCGCGCCTGCGTCCAGGGTTTCGGCTAAGGTCAGCAGCTCCCCGGCCACCCACATTTCGCTGAGGGGCCATCGACGTCGGTCACCGAGTTCCAGCCACTGCGACGCGACCTCTGCCATCTCGACGAGATGCCCTGTGGCCGTGGCGCGTTTCATAGGCTTAAGCCAAGCACGTTAACCGCGAACCACGCAGCCGGGCACACGGGGCGTCAGCTCACCTGCCTCGCATCGTCGTGGCCCAGCACATTTGCAGCGCGGGCGACACTCGGGCATGTGGGCCAGGCGGCCTAGCTGATGTCGATGTGTGCATCGGCGGCTGACCTTCGCTCGGTTCCGCCAGTTGCACGAGCAGGGGTGCCTTGTCATTCCGAATCCGTGGGATCGCGGAACGGCGATCGCGTTGGTGGCGATGGGCTTTCCAGCGTAGGCGACGACGAGCGCCGGCCTCGCGTTGGCCCGTGGAGCTGGACAACGTCATTTCGAGTAACGCCGTCGTCGGCGCTGATGGGCAACCTGAAGGCGCTGCTCGGCCCCGGCTGCCTGGGCTAGAAACTGTAGCGCAGGATTCGGGCCTTGCGGCGTCCCGTCTTGCTGTGGGCGGACATCCGGCTCATAACCCGGATCCAGCCGGGGAAGAGGTCTATCTCGGGTCGGTGGGTGAGGCTGGCCTCCTCGACAAGCGTCATCCGCGGATTCCAGGTTTCGGGGTGGTGCGCGTCCTTGAATCCCGGGTAGCCGAGCTGGCTGACGATGTCCTTGTACATCTTCTGCGGGTACAGCTTCATCGCGACACGGGTGACCCAGCCGGTGCGTCCGTAGTCGTTGAATGCCAGCTCGCCGGTCCGGAAATGGTCGGTGATGCGCCGGAAGATTCCGCTGATCACCGGCTCGGTGAGGAAGGCGAACAGGCCGTCGGCGATCAGCATGGTCGGGCGGTCGGCAGGGATGGCGTTGGGCCAGTGCTCGTCGGCCAGCGACACCGGCACCGAGTGGTCCCGCGGGTCGTTCGGCAGCACTTCCTCGCGCAGCGCGGCGATCGCTGGCAGGTCGACGCTGTACCAGTCCACGGTGGCGGGCGGCCGGACGCGGTAGAAGCCGCTGTCCAGGCCGGCGCCAAGGTCGACCACCACCGCGTCGGGATGTTCGGTTGTGAACGCGCGCACCCGCTCGTCGAGCATCTTGGCGCGCAGCGCGGCTTGGCAGACCACACTGGTCTGCACCCCAAGGCCGGCGAAGTCATAGTCCACCTTTGCCACGACTTCATCGGCGAGTGTGTCGCCCAGGATCGGACGGGGCCATCTGCTGTCCAGCGCCCTGGCGTACACGGTGAGAAATGCGGTTTGTTCGGCCGGTGTCAGTTCGGTTGTGGCGATCCCCATGACTGCGAATTTACAGATTCCGGTGAATCGTCCATCTGGACAGTGTGAGTACCTACGGTGAGAATCATGAGCACATCCGATCGGCCCGCCACGTTATGTGAGGCCTTCCAGCGCACCGCCGCCATCGATCCGGACGCCGTCGCGCTACGTACCGTGGGCGACACCCAGACGCTGACCTGGCGCGAGTACGCCACCCAGGTGCGCCAGGTCGCCGCCGGCCTGGCGGGCCTCGGGGTCCGGCGGGGCGACACCGTTTCGCTGATGATGGCCAACCGCGTCGAGTTCTACCCGCTCGAGGTCGGCGCCCAGCACGTCGGCGCCATCTCGTTTTCGGTGTACAACACGCTGGCCGCCGAGCAATTGGTCTATCTGTTCGACAACGCCGACACCAAGGTGGTGATGTGCGAAGCCCAATATGTCGACCGGATCCGGGCCAGCGGCGCGAACATCGAGCACATCGTGTGCCTCGACGGCACCCCCGAGGGCACGCTGTCGGTCGAGGATCTCGTCGCCGCCGGCGACGACGACTTCGACTTCGAGTCCTCCTGGCGGGCGGTGCAGTCCGACGACGTGGCCACCCTCATCTACACGTCGGGAACCACCGGCAACCCCAAGGGCGTGGAGATGACGCACGCCAACCTTATGTTCGAGTCGTTCGCTGTCGAAGCGGTGCTCGGCATCGAGTTCAGTGACCGCATCACGTCTTTCTTGCCGTCGGCGCACATCGCGGACCGGTGGGGTGCGCTGTACAACCAGGAGGTATTCGGCACCCAGGTCACCACGGTCGCCGATCCTCGGGCAATCGCGGCGGCTCTGCCCGACGTCCGACCGACGATCTGGGGTGCGGTGCCCCGGATATGGGAAAAGCTCAAGGCTGCAATCGATTTCGCCGCTGCCAACGAGCCGGACGAAACCAAGCGTGCGGGTCTGCAGTGGGGACTGAGCGTGGCCGCAAAGCGCGCCGCAGCACTGCTGGCGGGAGAGCCGGTGCCCGACGATGTCGCCGCAGAATGGGCGCAGGCCGACGAGTTGGTGTTGTCGAAGCTGCGCGCCAAACTCGGCCTGGACCAGCTGCGGTGGGCAGTGTCAGGTGCGGCACCGATCCCGAAGGAGACGCTGGGATTTTTCGCTGGTATCGGGATTCCCATCTCCGAGGTGTGGGGCATGTCGGAACTCAGCTGCGTCGCAACGGTCAGCCACCCCGCCGAGGCCAAGCTCGGCACGGTGGGCAAGCTCGTCCCCGGCATGGAGGGCCGGATCGCCGACGACGGCGAATTTCTGGTGCGCGGGCCGCTGGTGATTAAGGGCTACCGCAAGGAGCCGGAGAATACCGCGGAGGCGATCGATGCGGACGGCTGGCTGCACACCGGCGACATCCTCGAGGCCGACGAGGACGGCTTCCTCAAGGTGGTGGACCGCAAGAAGGAACTCATCATCAACGCCGCGGGCAAGAACATGTCGCCGGCCAACATCGAGAACACCATCAAGGCGGCCTGCCCGCTGATCGGCGTGATGATCGTGCTCGGCGACGGCCGGCCGTACAACACGGCGCTGATCGTGCT
Organism: Mycobacterium sp.; assembly: GCF_050701515.1. Classification (GTDB taxonomy): domain Bacteria; phylum Actinomycetota; class Actinomycetes; order Mycobacteriales; family Mycobacteriaceae; genus Mycobacterium. Next base: position 3,615 of record NZ_JBOGDB010000016.1, read on the forward strand.
CGACGCCGATGCCGCGGCGCCGTACGCCGCGCAGCGCGGGCTCGCCGACTCGTCGCCGGAAACGCTGGCGCCCGATCCGGGGCTGATTGCCGAGGTCGCGGCGGGCGTCGCGGCGGGCAACTCGAAGCTCTCGCAGGTGGAGCAGCTCAAGCGGTTCCGGGTGTTGCCCACCTTCTGGGAACCGGGCGGCGACGAGATCACGCTGACGATGAAGCTCAAGCGCAAGCCGATCCACCAGAAGTACGCCGCCGAGATCGAGGAGCTCTACGCTCCCGACATCGCGGCGCACGTGCACGAGCCGAAAGCGGCGACGAGCGCGGCGCCATGATTTCTCGCCACGTCAGCGTGTGGATGGACGTCGCGCCCGAGGTTGCGTACGCGATCGCAGCCGACCCCGAGCAGCTCCCTCGCTGGGCGTCGGGGTTGGCGGCGGGCGGGCTGCGGCAGACCGCCGACGGCTGGGTGGCCGATTCGCCGATGGGCCAGGTCACCGTCGAGTTCGCGCCGGCCAACGACTACGGCGTGCTGGACCACGTGGTGCGGCTGCCGTCGGGCGAGGCGGTGTACAACCCGCTGCGGGTGATCCCGGCTGGCGAGGGCCAGCCGCGTTGCGAGGTGGTTTTCACCGTGCGCCAACAGCCCGGCCAGACCGACGAGCAGTTCGAAAGCGACGTGGCGACGGTGGCCGCCGACCTGGACCGGCTGCGGGAACTGGCGGAAGGCTAGCGCCGCACTCCGACGCGCAGGCCGAGCCACACCACCGTGGCGGCAGCGGCCGCGGTCAGCACGGCGGGAGCGGCACTCGCCGTGGCGACGCCAACCCCGATCAGCACAACGACACCGACAGCGAGCGCGACCAGCTTGTACACCGGCCAGGGAACGCCGGCGATCAGCACTTCGTCGTGCACTGTCATGGTTTAACGATAGCTCGTATTTATCTTTTCGGCCAGCCGAAACACTTAGGCTGGCGTCATGCCAATTACCGGAGATTACGAACCCAGCACGTCCGATTGGGCCCGCGAGAACGCCGAGAAATACATGGACTCCGGCGGCACCGAGGGCACCGAGCTGCAGGGCAAGCCCGTCATCCTGCTGACCAGCATCGGCGCCAAGAGCGGCAAGATCCGCAAGACGCCGCTGATGCGGGTCGAGCACGACGGCGAGTATGCGGTGGTGGCATCGCTCGGCGGCGCGCCGAAGAGCCCGGTCTGGTACCACAACGTCAAGAAGAACCCGCGGGTCGAGCTGCAGGATGGCCCCAGGTCGGGTGACTACCAAGCCCGCGAGGTTTTCGGCGACGAGAAGGCGGCGTGGTGGGAGCGGGCGGTCGCGGCCTGGCCGGACTACGCCGAGTATCAGAAGAAGACCGATCGGCAAATCCCGGTGTTCGTGCTCACCCCGGTTACCTAACCCGCTTTTGCAGGAAAACCCCCAGATGGCACCATTGATCGGTGTCCGCTGAACTGAGCCAGACCCCGCGAACGTCGCCGCCGTTGTGCGCGGCCGACATCGATGCGGCCGCTCAGCGAATTTCCGGCGTCGTCGCGCGCAGCCCGCTGCAGGTCAGCGAACGGCTCTCGGAGACCACCGGCGCCACGGTTTACCTCAAGCGCGAAGACCTCCAGGCGGTGCGATCCTACAAGCTGCGCGGGGCCAACAACCTGCTGATGCAGCTGTCCGACGCCGAGATCACCGCCGGCGTGGTGTGCTCGTCCGCGGGCAACCACGCCCAGGGCTTCGCGATGGCGTGCCGGTCGATGGGCATCCACGGCCGGGTCTACATCCCGGCCAAGACGCCGAAGCAGAAGCGTGACCGCATCCGCTACCACGGTCGTGAGTTCATCGAGCTGATCGCCGTCGGCAAGACCTACGACGAGGCCGCGGCCGCCGCGCTGGACGACGTCGCGCGCACCGGTGCGACGTTGGTGCCGCCGTACGACGATCCGCGCACGATGGCCGGCCAGGGCACCATCGCCGTCGAAATTCTGGACCAGCTCGACGGCGAGCCGGATCTGGTGATCGTCCCGGTCGGTGGCGGCGGCTGCATTTCCGGCATCACGACGTACCTGGCCGAACGGACGACCGGCACCTCGGTGCTCGGTGTCGAGCCGGCCGGGGCCGCCGCGATGATCGCCGCGCTGGCCGCGGGCGGGCCGGTCATGCTGGACCACGTCGATCAGTTCGTCGACGGCGCCGCGGTGAACCGAGCCGGCGCGTTGACCTACGCGGTGCTGGCCGCAGCGGGTGACATGGTGTCGCTCACCGCCGTCGACGAGGGCGCGGTGTGCACGGCGATGCTGGACCTGTACCAGAACGAGGGCATCATCGCCGAACCCGCCGGCGCGCTATCGGTCGCCGGGATGCTGGAGGCAGACATCGAGCCGGGATCCACCGTCGTGTGCCTGATTTCGGGCGGCAACAACGACGTGTCCCGGTACAACGAGGTGTTGGAGCGCTCGTTGGTGCATCTCGGCCTCAAGCACTATTTTCTGGTCGACTTCCCGCAGGAGCCCGGCGCGCTGCGCCGGTTCCTCGACACCGTGCTCGGACCCGGCGACGACATCACCCTGTTCGAGTACGTGAAGCGCAACAACCGGGAAACTGGGGAGGCGCTGGTCGGCATCGAGCTGAGTTCAGCCGCTGACGTGGAAGGTCTGCTGGCGCGGATGCACGCCTCCGACATTCATGTCGAGGAGTTGGAGCCCGGCTCGCCGGCGTATCGCTACCTGCTTTAGCGAGGACTTGCGACCGCGAGACCGGCAGTGGCTGCGGCCTCAGCCAAGCGGTTGTCATACGTAGCGATCGCGCGGAGGTCGGTTGCCGTCAACGCGGCGGCAAGATGTATCGCATCGAGGCTCCGAAGTTCGGGCGGCATCATGGTGGCCGCTGCATCGAGCAGTCTGCTATTCAAAGGCACCAGATCGAGCTTCGCGAGGACCCGGCGAGCATGCGCTACGGCCTCTATCGAACCCCGGCGTGCAATGGCTCGAGTTAGTTCCATCCGGGCAAGGGCAGAGGTGAATCGGCCGTCGGATGGAAGCCGATTCAAAAAGTCTTGTAGCGCCGAAGATTCGGGCTCGACGACGATGAGCTTGACCAACGCCGAGGTATCCATGTACACGTGCATCAGCGTTCGTCAGCGCGCAACCGCTGCAATTCCGCCGAGGCGTCGAATCCGTAGTCCACCGGCTCTTCGTCAAGGAGATCACCAGGCGACTCGGCCGGAATGACTTCGCCGCGAAGGATGAGGTCCTCCCAGGTGTCTTCGCCAGCCGGGACGATGCGGGCGACCAACCGACCGCGTTGTGTCACTTCGACCGTCTCGCCCCGCGCCACGCGCGCGATGTAGCGGCTGGCGTGCTGGCGGAGTTCACGGAGACCGATGCGCTCCATGTAGCACATGGTAGCACTTAGCTTGCTGCTTTTAGCTCGGGCTCCACCTGCATGAGTGTTTCGTCGTTGGCGCGGAAGATCGGTTGAAGCGGAACACCGAATGCTGCGGCGACTTGCGTCAGCAACGTCGACCACTGTCGGTCCAGATGCGAGATCGGACCGACGCCAGGGCGTGTCAACAGCAGCGCCACACTGGCGCCCTCCTCGAAG
>NZ_JBOGDB010000017.1:0-18611 GCF_050701515.1 Mycobacterium sp.
GCGGCGCCGTCGCCGATTTGGTTACCGCAGGCACGCATCCGTCCTGCCCGAAACCCGCACGCTGAGAAGTGGCCGATCTCGCCGGCCCGGATCTGCCGCATTCCAGCGCGGCCGTCGCCGAACCGACGGTCCACGATCCGGATGCCAAAGGCCATTTCGGTGTGTACGGCGGGCGATTCGTCCCGGAAGCGCTGATGGCCGTGATCGAGGAGGTCACTGCCGCCTACGAAAAAGCGCGCGGTGACCAGCAATTCCTCGACGAGCTCGACCGCCTGCAGCGGCACTACAGCGGACGGCCGTCGCCGCTTTACGAAGCCGCCCGGCTCAGTGAGCATGCCGGCGGCGCGCGGATCTTCCTCAAGCGAGAAGACCTGAACCACACCGGATCTCACAAGATCAACAATGTGTTGGGCCAGGCACTGCTGGCCCGGCAGATGGGCAAGACCCGCGTCATCGCCGAGACCGGCGCCGGCCAGCACGGGGTGGCCACCGCAACCGCGTGTGCGCTGCTGGGTCTGGACTGCGTCGTCTACATGGGCGCCGTCGACACCGCCCGACAGGCGTTGAACGTCGCGCGGATGCGGCTGCTCGGATCGGAAGTCGTCTCGGTGGATTCCGGCTCGAAGACCCTCAAGGACGCCATCAACGAGGCGTTCCGCGACTGGGTGACCAATGCCGACAACACCTATTACTGCTTCGGCACCGCCGCCGGTCCGCATCCGTTTCCGACCATGGTCCGTGACTTTCAGCGGGTCATCGGGCTGGAGGCGCGCGTGCAGATCCAGGACCAGGCGGGCCGGCTGCCCGACGTGGTGACCGCGTGTGTGGGCGGAGGGTCCAATGCCATCGGCATCTTCCACGCGTTCATCGACGATCCCGGTGTCCGGTTGGTCGGCTACGAGGCGGCCGGCGACGGCGTCGAGACGGGTAGGCACGCAGCGACCTTCACCGGCGGCTCGCCGGGAGCGTTCCAGGGCTCGTTTTCTTATCTGCTGCAGGACGACGACGGACAGACCATCGAATCGCATTCGATCTCCGCGGGCCTGGACTATCCGGGCGTTGGCCCGGAACATGCATTCCTCAGGGACACCGGGCGTGCCGAGTACCGGCCGATCACCGATGCCGAGGCGATGGATGCGTTCGGGTTGCTGTGCAGGACCGAAGGCATCATCCCGGCGATCGAATCGGCCCACGCGGTGGCCGGCGCGGTGCAACTGGGCGCCGAACTGGGGCCGGGATCGGTCGTTCTGGTGAACATGTCGGGCCGCGGTGACAAGGACGTCGAGACGGCGGCCAACTGGTTCGGTCTGCTCGACGGCAAGGGGTCCACCCAGTCATGACGAGTCAGCTGTCAGGCTTGTTCGACGCATGTCGCCAGGACGGGCGTTCGGCGCTGATCGGTTATCTGCCGACCGGCTTTCCCGACGTGCCGACGTCGATCTCGGCGATGACCGCGCTGGTCGAATCCGGTTGTGACGTTGTGGAAGTCGGCGTGCCCTATTCCGACCCCGGTATGGACGGCCCAACCATCGCTACTGCCACCGCGGCTGCGCTGCGCGGCGGTGTCCGGGTGCGCGATTCCTTGGCGGCGGTGGAGGCCATCAGCAAGGCCGGCGGCCGCGCCGTTGTGATGACCTATTGGAATCCGGTATTGCATTACGGCGTGGACGCTTTCGCGCGCGATCTGGTGGCGGCCGGTGGCCTCGGATTGATCACGCCCGACCTGATTCCGGACGAGGCGGCCGAATGGCTGGCGGTATCCGATGCGCGCGATCTGGACCGTATCTTTCTGGTGGCGCCGTCGTCGACGCCGGAGCGGCTGGCGGCGACGGTCAAGGCATCGCGCGGATTCGTTTACGCCGCTTCCACAATGGGCGTAACGGGTGCCCGCGATGCGGTGTCGGTGGCCGCGCCCGAACTGGTGCGCCGTGTCAAGGCAGTGTCGGACATTCCGGTCGGCGTGGGGCTTGGGGTGCGGTCGCGTGAGCAGGCCGCTCAGATCGGCAGTTACGCCGACGGTGTGATTGTGGGTTCGGCCCTGGTGTCGGCGCTGAATGACGGCATTCCGGCCGTCCGTGCGCTGACCGAGGAACTGGCCGACGGTGTGCGGCAAAGGATTTCCGCATGACTACAACGACATTGGCCTACATTCCGAGCCCGTCGCAAGGTGTTTGGTATCTGGGGCCACTGCCCATTCGCGCCTACGCCCTGTTCATCATCGTCGGCATCATCGTCGCGTTGGTCATTGGCGACCGGCGCTGGCAGAACCGGGGCGGCGAGCCGGGCGTCATCTATGACATCGCGTTGCCGGCGGTGTTGTTCGGGCTGATCGGTGGACGGCTTTATCACGTCATCACCGACTGGTCGACATACTTCGGGCCGGGCGGCGCCGGCCTCGGTGCGGCGTTGAGCATCTGGGACGGCGGCCTGGGCATCTGGGGTGCGGTTGCGCTCGGTGGCGTCGGCGCATGGATAGGCTGCCGGCGGAAGGGGATTCCGTTGCCGGCGTTCGGCGATGCGATCGCGCCGGGAATCGTTCTGGCGCAGGCGATCGGCCGGCTTGGGAACTACTTCAACCAGGAGCTGTACGGCAGGACGACGACGCTGCCGTGGGGCCTGGAAATCTACGAGCGGCGCAACGCCAGCGGGGCGCTCGATCCACTGAATGGCGTCTCGACGGGCCAGTTGATCGAGGTGGTCCATCCCACATTTCTGTACGAATTGTTGTGGAACCTTTTGGTTTTCGCGCTGCTCATCTGGCTCGACCGCCGATTCAATATTGGCCATGGCCGGCTTTTTGCTTTGTATGTCGCCGCCTATTGCTTCGGCCGTTTCTGGATCGAGTTGATACGCAGTGACATGGCGACACATATTGCCGGGATTCGAATCAACTCCTTCGTGTCCGTCTTCGTGTTCATCGGCGCCGTGGTCTACATCATGGTCGCGCCGAAGGGCCGCGAGGATCCATCCGAGCTCCGCGGCAGGCCCGAGGAGGCGGTAACGCCGGAGGAGCGCGAGGAACTCGATGAGTTCGTCAAGGAGTTGGCGGGCGTCGCCTCGACGACCGGCGTGGTAGCGGCGGCGAAAGCCGCCGGCGAGATGGAGGACGAAGACGCCGAGGCTGCCGAGGCAGAGGCGGAGGCTGAAGAGCCGGCAGAGCCCGAGGCGGAGGCTGAAGAGCCGGAGGAGCCCGAGGCGGCCGCTGAAGCCGAACAACTTGCCGAGGATGTCGCGGACGCACCGGCAGAAGAGATCGCGGAGGCCGTTGCGTTCGCGGAGGCGGGTGAAGAAGCCGAGGCGGCCGAGCCGGCCGAAGGCCTGGGTGCCGTTGAGGGCGAGGAAGCGGTCGAGGCCACCGAGGCGGCGCCCGAGGCTGAGGTGGAATCCGAGCCGGCTGCCGAACCCGTCGAAGAGGAAGCTACAGCGGAGCCTGACGAGGCGGCCGAAGAAGTCGCGGATTCTGAACCCGAGGCGGCCGAGCCGACCGAAGGCCTGGGTGCCGTGGAGGGCGAGGAAGCGGTCGAGGTTGCGGAGGCGGTGCCCGAGGCCCATGAGGTCGCGGTAGAGGAAGCCGAGGAGGCCGCGGCTGTCGCTGACGAGGTAGCGGCCGAAACTGACGAAGAGCCCGAGCCCGAAGCCGACGAAGGCGCAGCGCCTGAGCCGGATTCCGAACCCGCGGCCGCCGATGAGCAGGAGACTGCTGGGGACGCCGAGGCCGAAGTGCTCGAACCAGAGGCGGAGTCCGGTGGTCGCGTACGCCGTTGGTTCCGTAATCGGCGCAGCCGCTGACCTCACTTATCCACAGTCGCGAATTCATCCACAGCCGAGGTCAGCCCAGATGACGTTTGTCAGGGCGGCGGAATAGTATCGAACACATGTTCGACGATTTGGCCGATGCGGGCGTGCTCGACGTGATGGCGTCGGCGTCGCGGGACGAGAGTGCGGCGTGTGCGCGGCGGCTGGCGGCCATCGGCGAGCTGTATGCGCGGCGCGCCCCTGACGATGATGTCGAGCGGACCAATTGGGCTATCGATGGGCATACCAGCCTGGTCGCCGAGATCGCGGCGGAATTGAACATCAGCCGGGGCCGGGCGGCCGGGCAGCTGGATTTCGCGATCCCGCTGCGGGAGCGGCTGCCGAAAGTCGCTGCGGTGTTCGGTAGCGGGGCGATCGACTACCGGATGATGGCCGCGCTGGTCAAGCGCAGCGACATCGTCGACGACGAGGACGCGTTAGCTCGACTGGATGCGGCTTTCGCGAAGTGGGCGCCGGCGTGGATGAGGATGTCGGGGCCCAAGCTGACCGAGCGCATCGACATGTGGGTGGAGAAATTCGATCCGGCAGGAGTGCGTGAGCCGCGCTTCCCGCGGGAGGACCGGTGCGTCGAGTTCGGTCCGGTCAACCGGGCGGGGCTGGCCGGCATCTGGGGCAGCCTGCCGGTGACGGATGCTGTCGTCGTCGATGATCGTCTGGATGCGGTGGCGGCCACAGTGTGCCGCAATGATTCGCGCACCGTCCGGCAGCGCCGCGCCGACGCGCTAGTGGCGATGGCCGCTGGGCAGGACCGGCTGGAATGTGGCTGCGGAGATCCGCAGTGCCCGGCCGCCGGCATAGCCGCCAAGCCTTGGGGCGAGGTTGTCATCCACCTGCTCGCCGAACAAGCAGCTGTTGACGGGCACTCGGAGAATCCCGGGTATCTCTCCGGGTTCGGGCCGGTGCCCGCCCCGCTACTGCGCGAACTGGCCGCCACCGCCAAACTAAAGCCGCTGCCGCTTCCGCCCCCGGTGGCCGAACCGAGCTATCGGCCCTCGACGGCACTAGCCGAGTTTGTCCGCTGCCGGGATCTGACCTGCCGGTTCCCCGGATGCACTGCGCCCGCCGAAGTGTGCGACATCGACCACACGATTGCATATCCGGTCGGGTCGACCCATCCGTCGAACTTGAAACTGCTGTGCCGTTTTCACCATCTGCTCAAGACCTTCTGGACAGGTGTAGGCGGCTGGGCGGATCGCCAGCTACCCGACGGAACCGTGATCTGGACCTCGCCCAGCGGGCGCATCTACACCACCAAGCCGGGCGGGAGCCTGTTCTTCCCCGCACTCGCCACACCGACCGGCCAAATCGTGGTGGCGGAGTCGGCCGGCGAATCAAGCGTCCATCGTGGGCTGATGATGCCCACTCGCAGGCGCACGCGAGCCCAGGACCGCGCCTATCGCATCGCCCGCGAGCGGGCGCCCAACGAGGTCCGCGTCTTCCTCGAACGCAAGCAAGAATTCCGTGCCTGGCTCCACACCAAACACGAACCACCACCCTTCTAGACGGTGTTGGCAGCGCGACCGATGTGGTAGTGGCGATCGTCGGGCCGGCTGAGCATTTCGGTCATCGTCTTACGGTCGTACGGCCACAGGTCGACGTTTCCCTCGTCGGTGAGATACCAAGAGTTGCAACCGGTATTCCAGACTGTCGGGCCGAGTGCTGTGGCGACGTCGTCGTTGAACTTCGCGGTCGCCTCCTCGGTGACTTCGATGGTGTCGATGTCCCCGTCGCGAAATCGCCGCAGCCAATGCGTGATGTAGCGCGCGGTTAGTTCTGCGGAGTACTGCAACGAAATCGAGCCGGTCGGTGAGTTGGGGCCCAGGACAGTGAAGAAGTTGGGGAAGCCCGGAATGGCCGTCATGCGGTACGCGCGTGGACCTTTGGCCCAGGCGTCATCGATGGACAGGCCGTCGCGGCCGTGCAGGTTCATCGGCCGCATGTAGTTGTGCGCCTGGAATCCGGTGGCGAACACCAACAGGTCGAACTCGGTTTCGCGCCCGTCGGCGGTCCGGATGCCACGCGGAGTGATCTCCTCGATCGCCGACATGACCAATTCGGCGTTGCGTGCGCGGATCGCCCGATAGTACGAGCCCGATATCACTTGGCGCTTGCAGAGTGGCTGGTAGTCCGGGGTGAGCAGGCCGCGAAACTCGCGGCCCCGGACCTGCACCCGCAGCGACCAGCGCGCGTATGCCTGTACCAGCCGGCGACGCCAGCTCGGCCGGGTAGCGACGTCGGCCAGGATGCCCGATCCCCGAAGCAGGGTGCCGTACAAGAAGTGATTGACCCGTGGCAGCCTTCGCAGCGCCCTGCCGAGCAGAGCGGGCTGGCGCAAGCCCATTGGCACCCACATCACCCACTGCGGAGTCCGGACAAAGTGGCTGATGGCGGCGGCCCTGCGCTGCAACGCCGAGACGACCTGCACACCGGTGGATCCGGTTCCGATGACGGCGATGCGCCGGCCGTCGGTTGTGATGTCGTCATCCCAGCGCGCGGTGTGGACCACGTCGCCGGTGAACGTATCGAGACCCTGAATTTCTGGCGTGTATGGGTGATGCAGCACGCCGGTTGCGGCGAGCACGAAGTCGGCTTCATGTTCGGTACCGTCAGCGGTTGCGATCTGCCATGCCGATCCGGTGAATGTGGCCGAGACGACCGTGGCATTCAATCGCAGGTGATCGTCGAGACCGAATTGGTCGACGACGTCGCGGAGGTAGCGCTGGATCTCATCGCCGGAGGCGAACAGACCCGTCCAGTCCGGTTTCGGCGCGAAGGAGAACTGGTACAGCTGCGAGGGCACGTCGCAGGTCAACCCGGGGTAGCGGTTCCAGTGCCACACCCCGCCGACGTCCGCGCCCTTCTCCAGGATGGTGACGTTGTGAAATCCGGCCCGCTGCAACGTAACCGCCGTGGCGATGCCGGCGACACCGGCTCCGATGATGACGATCCTCGGCTCTCGGTTCCTGGTCACTAATCCGCCTTCCGTGCCTGACCCTCAGCGGCGAACTTACTGGCGTTGTCAACGGCCAACTCCGGAACGACCGATTTTCTGGCATGCTGAGAACCATGACTGAGCCGCAGCCCGGTGGCACCGAGGGTGGGACGCCGCCTCCCCAACAACCGACGTACCAGCCGCCATCTCCGGGGTATACGCAGCCGCCCGGATACCCGCCACCAGGCCAGTACCCACAGCCCTACGCCGATCCGTCGGCGCCATACGGCCGCCATCCGCTCACCGGCGAGCCGCTGTCCGACAAGTCCAAGATCGTCGGCGGCCTGCTGCAATTGATCGGATTGTTCGGTCTCGTCGGCATCGGACGCATCTACCTCGGCTACACCGGACTGGGCATCGCCCAACTGGTCGTCGGCCTTCTTACCTGCGGTCTCGGTGCGGTCATCTGGGGCATCGTCGACGCAGTGCTCATCTTCACCGACAAAGTCCGTGACCCGGAGGGACGTCCCCTTCGTGAGGGAACCTAGCGCCGACATCAGCAGCCGGGGACGGCTGTACAGCGCACTCGGGGCGGGCGCGCTGCTGGGCGGTGCGCTCGCATACGTGGGTATCGCCGATCCGCACAGCTCCGACTTCGTCTTTCCGGCATGCCCGTTCAAGCTGCTGACGGGGTGGAATTGCCCGGCGTGCGGCGGCCTCCGGATGATCCACGACGTGCTGCACGGCGACCTCGCCGCCGCGGTCGTCGACAACGTCTTCCTTTTGGTGGGTCTGCCGGCGCTGTTGGTGTGGATCCTGGTGCGTTGGCGCCGCAGGCAACCGATCATGACGATGCCCGCGATCGTCGTCATCGCTGTCCTCACGATCACCTGGACGGTCGTACGCAACATGCCCGGGTTCCCGCTGGTGCCCACGCTTGTCGATGGCTAGCGGGACTATGCTGAGTCGTCGTGACTAGACGCGGAAAGATCGTCTGCACCCTGGGCCCGGCGACCAGTGAAGACCACGTCGTCAGGGCACTGGTCGAGGCCGGCATGGACGTTGCGCGGCTCAACTTCAGCCATGGCGAATACGCCGATCACGAGGCCTCCTACAAACGGGTACGCGCGGCGTCCGATGTGACCGGGCGCGCGGTTGGCATCCTGGCCGATCTGCAGGGCCCCAAGATCCGGCTCGGGAGATTCGCCGCCGGGCCCACTTATTGGGCCAACGGCGAAACCGTGCGTATCACCGTCGACGACGTCGAGGGCACCCACGACCGGGTGTCGACCACGTACAAGGAGCTCGCCCAGGACGCCGCTCCCGGGGACCGGCTGCTGGTGGACGATGGCAACGTCGGATTGGTCGTCGAACACATCGACGGCAACGACGTGGTGTGCACGGTGACCGAGGGCGGACCGGTCAGCAACAACAAGGGGATCTCGCTGCCCGGGATGAACGTGTCGGTGCCCGCGTTGTCGGAAAAGGACATCGAGGACCTCGAGTTCGCCATGCGGCTCGGCGTCGACCTCGTCGCGCTGTCGTTCGTGCGGTCGCCCGCCGACGTCGAGTTGGTGCACGGAGTGATGGACCGGGTGGGCCGGCGGGTGCCGGTCATCGCCAAGCTGGAGAAGCCCGAAGCGGTCGACAACCTCGAAGCCATCGTGCTGGCGTTCGATGCGATCATGGTCGCCCGCGGCGACCTCGGCGTCGAACTGCCCCTGGAAGAAGTTCCGCTGGTGCAGAAGCGCGCGATCCAAATGGCAAGGGAGAACGCCAAACCCGTCATCGTCGCTACCCAGATGCTGGAGTCGATGATCGAGCACTCCCGGCCGACGCGCGCCGAGGCCTCCGACGTCGCCAACGCCGTGCTCGACGGCACCGATGCGGTGATGCTGTCCGGCGAGACCTCGATCGGCAAGTACCCGCTCGAGGCGGTCAAGACGATGGCCCGCATCATCTCCGCGGTCGAGCAGAACTCGGTTGCCGCGCCGCCGCTGACGCACGTGCCCCGGACCAAGCGCGGTGTCATCTCGTATGCCGCCCGTGATATCGGCGAACGGCTGGATGCCAAGGCGCTGGTGGCATTCACCCAGTCGGGTGACACGGTCAAGCGGCTGGCACGGTTGCACACCCCGCTGCCGGTGCTGGCGTTCACCGCCCTTCCCGAGGTTCGCAGCCAGCTGGCACTGACCTGGGGCACCGAGACGTTCATCGTGCCGCACATAGAGAGCACCGACGGCATGATTCGTCAGGTCGACAAGTCGCTGCTCGACCTCGGTCGCTACAAGCGCGGTGACCTGGTGGTCATCGTCGCTGGCGCGCCACCGGGCACAGTAGGCTCGACCAACCTGATCCACGTGCATCGGATCGGGGAGGACGACGTATAGGGAGAATGCGAGTGCCGGTCGGCGATTTCGAAGAACTGCTGGCGGTACTCGACCTCCACCGCGTCGACGACAACACGTTCGTCGGATCCCACCCCAGTAAGAACCCGCCCCGCACGTTCGGTGGCCAGATGATGGCGCAGGCTTTCGTGGCGGCGAGCCGCAGCCTGACCCGGGACTGTCCGCCCGGCGCGCTGTCGGTGCATTTCATCGCCGGCGGCGACCCGGCGAAGGATCTCGAGTTCCACGTGGTCCGGTTGCGGGACGAGCGCCGCTTCGCCAACCGGCGGGTCGACGTGATGCAGGACGGCGAACTGCTGACCACGGCGATGGTCTCGTTCGTCGACGGCGGCCGTGGGCTCGAGCATGGCATCGCACCCCCCGAGGTGCCAGACCCGTTGTCCCTACCCAAGATTGGCGATTTACTTCGCGGCTATGAGGAGACCGTGCCGCAGTTCGTCAATGCCCTGCAACCGATTGAGTGGCGCTACACCAACGACCCGGCTTGGGTGATGCGGGACAAGGGCGAGCGGCTCGATCACAACCGGGTGTGGCTGAAAACGGAAGGCGCCCTGCCAGCAGACCCAGTGCTGCATGCCGCCGCGTTGGTGTACTCATCGGACACCACGGTGCTCGACTCGATCATCACCACGCACGGATTGTCGTGGGGCTACGACCGGATCTTCGCCGCGACGGTCAACCACTCGGTGTGGTTCCATCGCCCGATCCGGTTCGACGAGTGGGTGTTGTACTCGACGTCCTCGCCGGTGGCCGCCGATTCGCGCGGTCTGGGAACCGGTCATTTCTTCGACCAAGCGGGGCACTTGCTGGCCACCGTGGTGCAGGAAGGCATCGTCAAATACTTTCCAGGCGCAAAGCGATGAAGTCGACTAGGGCGTAGCCGGCGCCGGCGTGGTGAGGGTGACGTTGAACCTGTCCCCGACGCGCTCCCGGAACTGGTCGGCGCACCGCTGCGCGGCCTCCTGGTCCGAGCCCGCCTGCGACACGCAGTCGATGTAGTCGGTGGCGCCGGCCCTTTCGAAGAACTGGTACCAGATCGGAATGAAGACGATTCCCAGCACGATCGCCAAGATCCCGAGCACGATGCCGGCCGTCGAGACCCCGCCGTTGGTGGCCTCGCCGCGCTTGACCCGGCCGCGTGCGGCAAAGCCGATGATCACCGCGACCAGGCCGAGGATGATGCCGCCGAACACCGTCCAGCAGAACACCAGCGCGACGATCGCAATGATCAACGCGGTGATGCCAAGCCCGTTCTTGGGTCCGGTGGGCGGCGGGGTGAACCCCGCATACGGTACCGGCGGCGGAGGCGGATAGCCCCCGGGGTACGGAGGCTGCTGCGGGTACGGCGGCTGCGGCTGGGGAGGCTTGTCCGGCTCGGTCATGACGCTGCGGGCTCTGCGGGCGCTGCCGGCTCTGCTCGATCCGATGGTGACTTGGCGGCCTTGCGGACGCCGAATGCCGAGACGACCTCAAACACCCCGATGACGACCAGCCAGATGCCGACCACGAGGGCGAGGATGGCGATCGATTCGAACGGCGACGCCATCACCACGATGCCGGCGATGAGGCTGATCACGCCGATGAAGATGTGCCAGCCGCGGCCGGGCACGTCGGGGTCGCTGATGGCCGACACCGTCGTTGCGACACCGCGGAAGATGAACCCGACACCGATCCAGATCGCCAGCAGCAACACCGCATAGCCCTCGCCGAAACGGCGTAACGCCAGTATGGCCAGGATCAACGCCGCGGCACCGCTGATGAAGAGCAAGATTCGGCCGCCGGCGTTGACCTTGAGGCTGAACGCCATCACGACCTGACTGATGCCGATCACCAGCAGATACGCACCGAACACGATGGCGGCCACCAGGATCGAGATGCCCGGCCACGCAAGCACGACGATGCCAAGGATCACCGCCAACAGTCCGGACACCAGCTCTGACTTCCATAGGTGCGGCAACAGACTTGGAGCGGTTTCGGTAGTCATGATCAAAGTGTTTCACAGCGCCAACGGCCCGGCAGAACAATAGGCGGAAGTGCGGCGCAACCCCGTCATCGTCGTTAATGTTCACCTACGTTAACCGCCCAACGCAGAGAGATGAGGCAACCGTGTTAGGTAGAACTGGGGACCGTCGGCGGAAGATGTGGCGCGTCGCAGTGGTGTTCGTTGCGGCCGGCGCTCTCGCCGTTTCGGGCTGTTCAAGTGAATCCGATCCGAGCGAGTCGGCGCCCGGGAGCACGCCCGTGACCGCCGAGAAGGTCGATGCGATCGCGAATACCGTGCCCGAGCCCATCAAGTCTTCGGGGAAGCTGATCGTCGGCGTCAACATTCCGTATGCGCCAAACGAGTTCAAGGACCCCAGCGGCACGATCGTCGGCTTCGACGTCGATCTGATGAACGCGATCGCCGGCACCCTCGGCCTGACTCCGGAATACCGCGAGGCGGACTTCGCCAAGATCATCCCGTCGATCCAGGGCGACACCTTCAACGTCGGCATGTCGTCGTTCACCGACACCAAGGAGCGCGAGGAAACCGTCGACTTCGTGACCTACTTCTCGGCCGGCATCCTGTGGGCGCAGCGGCCGGGCGCGCCGATCGACCCGAACAACGCCTGCGGAAAGAAGGTGGCGGTGCAGGCCACCACGGTCGAGGAGACCGAAGAGCTACCGGCAAAGAGCAAGGCGTGCACGGATGCGGGCCAGCCGGCGATCGAGATCGTGAAGTTCGACGCCCAGGACGCCGCGACCAACGCCGTAATTGTCGGCCAGGCCGACGCGATGTCGGCGGACTCACCGGTCACCGCGTACGCCATCAAGCAGAGCAACGGCAAGCTGGAGGCCGCGGGCGAGATCGCCGAAGCCGCGCCCTACGGCTGGCCGGTGAAGAAGGGGTCGCCGCTCGCGCAGTCGCTCCAGCAGGCCCTCGAGCACCTGATCGCGAACGGCACCTACAAGCAGATCGCGACCAACTGGGGTGTCGAGTCCGGGATGATCGACAAGCCGGTGATCAACGGCGCGATCAACTGAGTTCGGGGCGCCGAAATGACTGATGTCGACACGTCGCCATCCAGCAGCCCGGCCGCGATCGATGCCGTCCCGCTGCGTCATCCGTGGCGGTGGGTGGCGGCGGTCGTCATCGTCATCTCGTTGGGCCTGTTCCTCTACGGGGTGGCTTCCAATCCGCTCTACCGGTGGCAGGTCTTCGGGGAATACCTGTTCAACGAGCGGATCCTGACGGGTGTATTGATCACCCTGCAGCTCACCGTCTACGCCATGGTGCTGGCGATCGTGCTCGGCGTGATTCTCGCGGTGATGCGGCTGTCGCCGAACCCGGTGTTCAAGTCGGTGGCATGGGTCTACCTGTGGATCTTCCGCGGCACGCCAATCTACGTGCAGTTGGCGTTCTGGGGCCTGATTCCCACGATTTACCGGAACATTCAGCTAGGCGTCCCGTTTGGCCCGACGTTCTTCGACATTCAACTGACGAGTCCGAACTTCTTCGTCCTCGCGATGCTCGGCCTGGCCCTCAATGAGGCCGCCTATATGGCCGAAATCATCCGTGCCGGAATCAATTCCGTGCCGGAGGGTCAGTCGGAGGCGTCGATGGCGTTGGGCATGTCGTGGGGACTCACGATGCGCCGCACGGTGCTTCCGCAGGCGATGCGGGTGATCATCCCGCCGACCGGCAACGAGGTCATCAGCATGCTGAAGACCACATCGCTGGTGACCGCCGTCCCGTACAGCTACGACCTGTACAGCATTGCCATGCGCGAAATCGCCGCGCGGGAGTTCGAGCCGGTGCCGCTGGCGCTGGTGGCGGTGGCCTGGTACCTGGTGTTGACGAGCATTCTGATGGTCGGCCAGTACTACCTGGAGCGCTACTACTCGCGTGGTGCATCGCGCCAACTGACCTCCAAGCAGCTGGAAGCCTTGGCCTCGGCGCAGCTGGCGGAGAAGGGGGGACCGGCCGCATGACGCCAATGGTGAAAGCCGAGGCGGTCTGCAAGAGCTTCGGCGCCTTGGAGGTGCTGAAAGGCATAACGCTGGAGGTCGGCAGGGGCGAGGTGCTGTGCATGGTGGGCCCGTCCGGCTCCGGCAAGTCGACGTTCCTGCGCTGCATCAACCACTTGGAGCAGGTGAACGCCGGCCGGCTGTACGTCGACGGCGTGTTGATCGGCTACCGGGAACGCGGTGCCAAGCTGCATGAGATGCCCACCCGGGAGGCGGCCAAGCAGCGACGCGACATCGGGATGGTGTTTCAGCACTTCAACCTGTTCCCGCACCGCACGGCGCTGGAGAACATCGTCGAGGCGCCGGTGCAGGTGAAGAAGGTCAAGAAGCGCGAGGCCGTCGACCGGGCGCGTGACCTACTCAACCAGGTTGGCTTGACCGAAAAGGCCGAAGCCTATCCCGCCCAGTTGTCCGGCGGCCAGCAGCAGCGGGTGGCGATCGCCCGTGCCCTCGCGATGAACCCGAAACTGATGCTGTTCGACGAACCCACCTCGGCGCTGGATCCGGAGCTGGTGGGGGAGGTGCTCGGGGTGATGAAAAAGCTTGCCGACGAAGGCATGACGATGGTGGTGGTCACCCATGAGATGGGGTTCGCCCGTGAGGTCGCCGACCAACTGGTGTTCATGGACGCGGGAGTCGTGGTGGAAAACGGGCCTCCGCGGGAGGTGCTCAGCAACCCGAAACATGAACGTACGAAAGCTTTTCTGTCCAAGGTGCTCTAGATCCTATGCAGGCTAGCGCACCGGATCCAACGACGCCGCTATGGCGCGCGGCGCAGGTCTTCCGGTTGCTCAGTTGCATCTACGCGCTCGGCTTTCAGATCGCGATCAACAGCGACCTGGAGCACTCCGCGATCGGCTGGCTGCTGTTCGCCGTACTGATGGGGTGGAGCGTGGCCTGCGCGGCGGCCTACCTCCAGGGATTCGGCCGCACGCCGGCCTGGGTGCTGGCGGAAATCGTCGTGGTGGCGGCCTTGGTGCTCTCCACCGAGCTGATCGCCTCCGACCAGTGGGTGGCGGACAACCAGTCCTGGCCCACGACGCTGTGGGCGACCAACGCGACGATCTCGGCAGCGATCATGTTCGGTCCCATCGGCGGCATGCTCACCGGTGTGGTGGTGATGGCGGCCAGCGCCGCGCTGAAGGGATACATCAGCGTCGACCTCGGCCGCAACGCCACGATTGTCATTGAGCTGGCGGTGGGGCTGGCGGTGGGGATGGCCGCGCAGACCGCTCGTCGCGCCCACGCCGAACTCGAACGGGCGGCGAAGCTGGCGGCGTCGCTCGAGGAGCGCGAGCGGTTGTCCCGTCAGGTGCACGACGGTGCGATCCAGGTACTCGCGCTGATGTCGCGTCGCGGCCGCGAGATTGGCGGTGAGACAGCGGAATTGGCCGAATTGGCCGGCGAGCAGGAGCGTGCGCTGCGACGCCTGGTGAGCTCCGCGGACGCCGAGCCGGAAGTAGGTGGGCTGACCGATGTCGGTGCCCTGCTGCGACGACGGGCCTCGGATCGAGTATCGGTCAGCGTGCCGGCCGACCCGGTATTGCTCGACGCAAACGTCGCTGAGGAGTTGTCTGCGGCGGCCGGCAATGCGCTCGACAATGTCGTCGCCCATGCCGGACCCGATGCCCGGGCGTATGTCTTGTTGGAGGATCTCGGCGACTCGGTCACCGTGAGCATCCGCGACGACGGCATCGGCATCCCGGCCGGGCGGCTCGAGGAGGCGGTGGATCAGGGGCGCGTCGGTGTCGCCAAATCGATTGTCGGACGGATGAATTGGCTCGGCGGAAGCGCGACGCTGAACACCGGGCCGGGACGTGGGACGGAATGGGAACTGACGATACCCCGACGGTGATGGTCGTCGACGACCATCCGATCTGGCGGGACGCGGTGGCTCGCGACCTGGCCGAGGACGGCTTCACCGTGGTCGCCACTGCCGACGGTGTGGCGTCGGCCCGCAGGCGGGCCGCGGTCGTGCAGCCGGACGTCGTGGTGATGGACATGCGGCTGCCCGACGGCGACGGTGCCCAGGCGACCGCCGAGGTGCTCGCGGTCTCAGCGTCGTCGAAGATCCTGGTGCTGTCCGCGTCCGACGAGCGCGACGACGTGCTGGAGGCCGTAAAGGCCGGCGCCACCGGATATCTCGTCAAGAGCGCGTCCAAATCCGAACTCGGCGACGCCGTCCGGGCCACCGCGGAGGGACGCGCGGTGTTCACGCCCGGCCTGGCCGGACTGGTGCTGGGCGAGTACCGGCGCATCGCGCAGGGCCCGGCCTCGGGTTCGACGCCCAGCCTGACCGAGCGTGAAACCGAGATCCTGCGCCACGTCGCCAAGGGGCTGACCGCCAAACAGATCGCGGCACGGTTGTCGTTGAGCCACCGCACCGTCGAGAACCACGTGCAGGCCACATTCCGCAAGTTGCAGGTCGCCAACCGGGTCGAATTGGCGCGCTACGCCATCGAACACGGCTTAGACGAATAGGCCGATGAATAGCGGGATTGGGTAGTCCTACTCATCCGCCGGGCACCCGAACGTTGCGACCATACCGGCATGACCCAACCGCATCACGCCGTCGTCACCCGGCTTTCCGCGGAATTCGCCGCAATGTCCCAACAACTGGCCCGGGTATCGGCCGACCTCACCGAGTTGGACCGAGTGCTGGCCCACCGGCCCCAAGTTCCGGCGCCGCAGCCCTATGCACCGCCGCCCGCCCCGTACTGGCCACCGCAACATCCGCACGCCGCTCCGGCGGCCGCCCCGCCGCCGCCACCGCGACCCCGGCCCCAATCCCCGCGGCCACCGCGTGACGCGAGTTGGATCGGCAAGGCCCTGGCCGTCGCCGGTGTCGCGGTCACCCTCATCGGTGTGGTGCTGCTGCTGGTGCTCGCGGCGCAGGCCGGGATCCTGCGGCCGGAAATCCGGGTCGGCGCGGGCGCGGTGCTGGCCGGTGCGCTGGTCGGCGTCGCCGGTTGGCTGTACGCCCGGCCGGGCGGGCGAGTCGGCGCGATCGCGCTGGCGGCGACCGGCGTCGCGGCGGCGTACATGGATGTCATCGCGGTAACCACGATCTATGACTGGGTATCCGCTCCGGTCGGCCTGGCGCTAGCGGCGTTGATCGGTGGCGGCGGCCTGATGCTGGCACGGCGCTGGGACTCCCAGCACCTCGGCCTGCTGGTGCTGGTGCCGCTGATCGTCCTCGCCCCGGCGGTGACCGACGGCATCACGCTGTTGCTGATCGGGTTCATGCTCGCCATCTCGGCGGCCTCGCTGCCCACGCAGCTCGGCAAGGACTGGATCTGGCTGCACGCTGCCAGGATCGCCGCCGCGACCCTTCCACTGTTGGTGGCGCTGGCCGCGGCGCACGTCGGCGACAGCAACGACGCGTGGCTGGCGGGTGCCTGCGGCATTGCCGCGGTGCTGGCCATCGTCGGTGCGCTGATCCTGTTGCCGGCCACCGGAAACCGGGTGGTGATGGCGTTGCTGACGACGGCCGGCGTGATTCCGGTGCTGTCCGCGTCGCTGGCCGTCGACCGGGTGGCCGCCGCCTTGATGGCCGCCGCCCTGGCAATCGCGATGCTGGCGATCGTGCTGATCGGCGATCGGCTGCCCGGGGTCACCAAGGTCGTCCGGCAGATCTGGTCGGCGACCTCGGCGGTGTCCGCGCTGATCGCGGTGACCGTCGCGTTCGACGGCGAGGTGGCCGGGCCGGTGTTGCTGGCGATGGCGGTCGTGGTGGCCATCGCGGGGCGTCGCGACGCCGTTGCCCGGTGGGCGGCGATCGGGTTCGCCGTCGTCGGCGGTGGGTTCTACCTCGGGTACGCGCCGCCCAGCTCGTTGGTGCGGGCCACCGAGCTGGCCACCCCGGAAGCGGTCTCCACGCTGGTGGCCAGCATCCTGCTGATCGCCTGCGCCGTCGCGATCGTCTGGTCGTGGGTCGGCCGTCGCGCCGGCGGCAACGCGGTCGACGACGAAGGGGTCCGCATCATGTGGGCGGGCTCGGCAGTGGTGATCGTCTATGCGATCACCACCTTCACCGTCACCGCCGGTGTGCTGATCGGTGGCACGGGCGGCGGATTCTTCGCCGGCCACATGGCAGCGACGATCTGCTGGATCGCGATGGCGGCGGCGTTGTTCGTTTACGCGGCGCGGTTGTCGCGCGACGACCGATCGCTGCCGATTGCCGGTGGCCTGGCCCTGGTCGCAGCGGCGATGGCCAAACTGTTCCTGTTCGACCTCGGAACGCTGGACGGCATGTTCCGGGTCGCGGTGTTCATCGTCGTCGGGTTGGTGCTACTCGGCATGGGAGCCGGTTACGCCCGGCTGCTGGCACAGCAGGACCAGCAGCAGGTGTGATGCCACTCATACGCTAATCTGGATTCATTCCAGATTAGGAGGCGTTGAACAGATCATGAGCACACGTCGAACCGAAACCGATATCCAGGGCTTTGCGGCGTCGCGCCAACTCGGTGACAGCCTGCAGCGCGTCCTGGTCGACCTCATCGAACTGCACCTGCAGGGCAAGCAGGCGCACTGGAACGTGGTCGGAACGAACTTCCGCGACCTGCACCTGCAGCTCGACGAACTCGTCGACTTCGCGCGCGAGGCCAGCGACACCATCGCCGAGCGGATGCGTGCCCTCGATGCGGTCCCGGACGGGCGTTCCGACACCGTCGCGGGCAGCACGACGCTGCCGCAGTTCCCGGCCTACGAGCGCAGCACCGCCGACGTCGTCGACCTGATCACCGCGCGGGCCTACGCGGCCGTCGACACCATGCGCACGGTGCATGACGGGGTCGATGCCGAGGACCCCAGCACCGCCGACATCCTGCATCAGCTGATCGACGGCCTGGAGAAGCTGGCCTGGCTGATCAAGTCGGAGAACCGCAAGGTTTAAGCCGCCGGACCGCAGATCGCGTCGATCGTCGCGTCGATCAGCGCATCGATCGCGGCGGCCGGCGCGCCGGTTCGTGCCCGCAGGGCGATGTTGTTCAGCGTCGCGGTCGCGATGTGGGCCAGCGCGGCCGGGGGAGCGGAGTCAACTGCCCGTCGCGCGCCGCCCGCACCTTCGGGTCGCGGGTCGCTTCGGTGACGGCGGTTCCGATCAGAAAGCAGCCCCTCGGCGCTTGGTCGCCGGCCTGGTAGAAGGCGCACGCGCCCTGGTACACGGCACGCAGTCCGTCGCGCAGCGACCGGGGTTCGTCGAGTCGCCGGCCGAGTGCGGCCACGCTGGCCCGCGAGTATTCCGCGACCGCCCGCAGGTACAGCGCCCGTTTGTCGCCGAACGCGGCGTAGATGCTGGGCCGGTTCATCCCCATGCCGGCGGCCAGGTCGTCCAGCGACGTCCCGGCAAATCCCTTCCGCCAGAACGTATCCCGGGCCTGATCCAGCGCGATGTCGGGGTCATAGGCCCGCCGACCCCGGCCAGCTATGACGCCGAGGTCGAACAC